>CALCZN010000311.1:0-5600 GCA_937903095.1 uncultured Burkholderiales bacterium | reverse complement strand
CCTCCGCGCTGCTGAACAAGGGCGACGGGGTGCTGATCATCATGAAGAACGGCTACACCTCGGCCACCGGCACGCAGGAGACGATCTCGACGCCCACGTCGGAGTCGCGTCGCGTCGCCGAGGGCACCAGCGCGACCGGAAGCGAGGTCACGATCGAGAACACGCTGAAGGGCATGGGCGTGAAGTGGCTGCGCACCGTCGACAACTACAAGGTCGGCGACGTGCGCAGGACGCTCGAGGAGGCACTGACCTCGCCGTTCGAGGGCCTGAAGGTCGTCATCGCCGACGGCGAATGCCAGCTCGAGCGCCAGCGCCGCATCAAGCCGCTGCGCGCGAAGATGCTCGCCGAAGGCAAGCGCGTCGTGCGCACGCGCTTCGGCGTCGATGAGGACACCTGCACGGGCGACCACTCGTGCATCCGCCTCTCGGGCTGCCCGACGCTCACGGTGAAGACGCCCACCGATCCGCTGAAGGTCGACCCGGTGGCGCACGTGACGAACGACTGCGTCGGCTGCGGGCTGTGCGGCGAAGTCGCGCACGCGGCCACGCTGTGCCCGTCGTTCTGGCGCGCCGAGATCATCTCGAACCCCAGCCGCTGGGATCGCATCAAGGCGCGACTGCGCCGCGCGATCATCGGCCCGCTGCAACCGGCCTGAACCCGATGAACGAGAACCG
Source organism: uncultured Burkholderiales bacterium (assembly GCA_937903095.1). Lineage (GTDB taxonomy): Bacteria > Pseudomonadota > Gammaproteobacteria > Burkholderiales > Burkholderiaceae_E > Zeimonas. Next base: position 4,925 of record CALCZN010000311.1, on the reverse strand, counting down.
ACCTCTGACGATCCTGATCGCCGCGCTCGGCGGCGAAGGCGGGGGCGTGCTGAACGACTGGATCGTCGCCTGCGCGCTCGACCAGGGGCTGCCGGTGCAGGCCACGTCGGTGCCCGGCGTCGCGCAGCGCACCGGCTCCACCAGCTACTACGTCGAGATGATGCGCACGCCGGCGCCCGACGGTGCGCAGCCGGTCTTCGCGTTGAGCCCGATGCCCGGCGGCGTGGACGTCGTCGTCGCCAGCGAACTGCTCGAGGCGGCGCGCACGATCGAGCGCGGCTTCGTGCACCCGAAGCGCACGACGCTGATCTCGTCGTCGAGCCGCGTCTACACGACGCAGGAAAAGATGCAGATGGGCGACGGCCGCTTCGACGAGTCGCTCGCGCACGCCGCCGCCCGGCGGCTGTCGGCGAAGTATCTGACGCTCGACATGGCGGCGCTCGCCGCCGAGCACCGCACGGTGATCAGCGCCGTGATGTTCGGCGCGCTCGCCGGTTCGGGCGTGCTGCCGTGGTCGCGCGAAGTCTGCGAACGGATCATTCGCGGCGGCGGCCTCGGCGTCGCGACGAGCCTGGCCGGTTTCGGCGCCGCCTACGACGCGGTCGCCACCGGCGCGGCGCACGAAGCCTTCGCCGCGGCCCAACCGGCGGGCCGCGCCGCGCCCGAGATGTGGGCGCCGCTGCTGGCGACGCTGCCCGCGGCCATGCGCGAGAACGCCGCGCACGGCGTCGTGCGCGTGCTCGACTACCAGGACGCGGCTTATGCGCGCCAGTACGTCGAGCGCCTGCAGCGCCTGGTCGCCGCTGCCGGTGATGCGCAGGGCCAGCCGACGGTCGCGCGGGCGCTTGCCGAGGCAGCGCGCTACCTGGCGCTGTGGATGAGCTACGAAGACGTCATCCGCGTCGCCGACCTGAAGTCGCGACGCAGCCGCGTCGAGCGCATCCGCGGCGAAGCGCGCGCGCGCGACGGCGAGATCGTTCGCATCGTCGAATACTTCAAGCCTGGCGTCGACGAACTGGCTTCCGTGCTGCCCGGAGGGCTGGGCAAGCGGCTGCGCGACTGGGCGGTGAAGAACAACAAGCTGGACACGCTGAACCGCGGCATGTACCTGCCGAGCACGCACGTCGGCGGCTTCCTGATGCTGCGCACCCTTGCGAAGATGCGACGGATGCGCCGCGGGTCGCTGCGCTTTCGCGAGGAACAGGAGGCGATCGAACGGTGGCTCGCCGCGCTCGAGAAGATGCTGCCGCTGTCGCCGGTATTCGCTGCGGCGCTCGCCGAGGTGCCGCACGTGCTCAAGGGCTACGGCGACACGCATCGCCGCGGACGCGCGAGCTTCACGCGCATCTTCGACACGCTCGTCGTGCGCGCGCTCGAGTCTTCCACGCCGCCCGGCGCCGACGCCGCGCAGGAGCTGCGCGGCGCGATCACCGCGGCCCTGGCCGAACCCGAAGGGCGCGAGCTGGAGAAGACCCTCGAGCAGGCGGGCATCGTCCCGCTGCCTCCGGTGGCCAAGCCGATCGTCTGGATGAAGAAGCCGCGCACTTCGCGCACCGAAGAGGCAGTGCCCTCGCGCTGACGCGCAGGAACACGACGTGCTGCCCTTCGAGAATGGAATCTCGAAGGAAGCGGAGCAGCACGTCATGGGCCAGACCGAAGCTGCCCGGCCGCAGGGAGTGAATTGTTCGCCGAATGAGCTTCAGAAGGGCAGGCAAAGCGTCGCGGCCGCGGCGAACAGCACCAGCAGCGCGCCGACGATCCATCGGCTCGCCCGGTTCTCGATCGCGTACACGAGCGGGTCGTCGTGCATCTCGCCGCGCGCGGTCGACAGCCAGATGCGGCCGAGCAGGATCAGCAGCCCCACGAGCATCAGCCAGAGCAGTTGCGGCGACGCATAGCGCTCGGTGACTTCCGGCGTCTGCATGTAGAGCGCGAGCACGACGAGCGCCGCGAACGAGGCGCCGATGCCCAGCGCCTGCAGCACCGCGAGGTCCCCGACCCGGTAATCGCGCCCGGCGCCCGTCGCTTCGTCGCGCGCGAGTTGTGCGACGATCTCCGCACAGCGCTTCACCAGCGCCAGCGAGAAGAACAGGAACAGCGAGAACGCGAGCAGCCAGAACGAGACCTCGACGCCGATCGCCGCACCGCCCGCCAGCACGCGCACCGTATACAGCCCGGCGAGCGCGGCGACGTCGAGCAGCGCGATGCCCTTGGCGAAGCCCGAATAGGCGCCGGTCATCGCCAGGTACGCGAGCACCCATGCGACGAAGGTGTTGCCGACCGCGAAGGCGATCGCGATCGCCAATACGAAAAGCAGCGCGGCGACGGCGAAGCCGCTGCGCACCGACAGTTCGCCCGCTGCGAAGGGCCGTGCGCGCTTGCGCGGATGGCGGCGATCGGCGGCCAGGTCGAGCAGGTCGTTCAGCAGATAGCCGCTCGAGGCCGCCAGGCTGAAGGAGACCAGGGCGAGCGTTGCCGCGAAGAGGGCCGACAGTTCGCCGACGCGAAACGACGCGAGCAGCGGGACGAGAACGAGCAGGTTCTTCAGCCACTGGTGCGGGCGCATCGCGCGCAGCCAGGAGCGCAGGCGTGCGGGCCACGGCGTGCGAGCGTCGAAAACCTCGAGCACCGTCGATTCGCGACGCGCGGCGGCGAGCACGCGCGGGGAAGCGCCGACGACGATCGCGCCGCGCGCATGCGCGAAGATCGCGACGTCCTCGGGCCCGTTGCCGCAGTAGTCGAAGGGGGAGTCGCCGGCGTGCTCGCGGATCGCGGCGAGCTTGTGCGGTCCCTTCAGGTTGCGTCGGCCGTCGCTGGCGAGCACCGCGTCGAACAGCGCGTCGTCGCGGGCCCCCACGCTCGTCTCGACGGCCTGCGCCGCCTGCGCGGCCAGCGCGACATCGGCCGCGGTGGCGAGCACGAGCCGGCGCCCGCGGGCGCGCTGCGCCCGCAGCCAGCCGACGAAACGCTCGTTTCGCGGCATCGAGGCGACGTCGACCTTTCCGATCTCGGCCAGCCTTCGCTTCAGCGCGGCGCGCCCCCGGGACAGCGCGAGCAGCGCGAACAGGCCCGCGACCGGATTGGCGCGCAACGCCGCGGCGAAGGACTCCCACAGCGTGTCGGTGCGCAGCAGGCAGCCGTCGAGGTCGACGTACAACGGAACGCTTCGGTCTTCACCGCTCATGGCGAGGCGATTATAGGCAGCGTGCTCCGCACGGAGGGGGTCGAGCGCAGAGGGGCGGACGGGAGGATCGGGAATCGAAGATCGGCCCCGGAGACGCCTTCAGCCGGGATCGATGCGCCGCTCGAGTCGCTGCACCCGCTGCTCGAGCCCGCGCAGATCGCCACCGTCCGATGCCGCCCAGCCGCTCCAGAGCAGCTCGACGATCGCCGTAGCCGTGCGCGCCGGAACGAACTTCCGCCGACGCGCCAGCCGGTTCCATACATGATGCTCGAGTCCGCCGAAGACGAGGTCGCGAGCCAGCGCCGCATCGAGGTCGCCACGCAACTCGCCGCGCTCGATGCCGTCGCGCAGCGTGCGCATCAGGAACTGCCCGTAGCGGCGGTTCAGCGCATGCAGCTGGGAGCCGAAGTACGGCCGGTGGCCGCGCGACTCGCGCACGATCAGCCGCGCGAACGCGGGGTCGTCGATCGCGACCTGCAGGTGGCGGGCGATCAGGTAGCTCAGCCGAGCCCGCGTGTCGACGATGGCATCGAAGCCGGCCTCGACGTCGGCGATCAGCCGATCGTAGAACGCCACGAGCAGCGAATCGAGCAACTCGCGCTTGCTGCGGAAATACGTGTAGATCGTCCCCTCCACGCATCCGGCACGCGCGGCGATCTCGGCCACCGAAGCGTTCTCGAACGACCGCTCGAGGAATACCTCGCGGGCGGCGGCGAGGATCTCGTCGCGACGGACCGGTTTTCGTCTGCGGGGCAGCGGTGCGGGCATCGTTCGGGGTGGATCATGAGCGCTGCTCAGTATAGAACCGGCAACGGATCGCGGCCATCGATCCAGGCGCTTGCGTGCCGTCCTCGTTCTTCGCGTGCATCGGATGCTGCACTGCGGCTTGACGGAACGGGAGGCGCCGGGCAACTTGTTGAGTATTGCTCATTATCTACCCGCAATGCCCTCCCCCGACTATCGCAGCGCGTTCCGCCCCGGTCTGTTCGCCGGGCGCGTCGTGCTCGTCACCGGAGGCGGCTCCGGCATCGGCCGCTGCACCGCGCACGAGCTGGCGGCGCTCGGCGCCTCGGTCGCCCTCGCCGGTCGCAACGCCGAGCGGCTCGAAGCGGTTGCCGCCGAGCTTCCCGGCAAGGGCACGCAGGCCACGCATCACCCGCTCGACATCCGCGATGAGGAGGCGGTGCAGCGCGTGGTCGGCGAAGTGCTGCTCGCGCACGGAAGGCTCGACGCTGTCGTGAACAACGCCGGCGGGCAGTTTCCGGCGATGGCCGAAAGCCTCTCGCTCAACGGGTGGGAGGCCGTCGTACGTACCAACCTCAGCGGAGGCTTCCTGGTCGCGCGCGAGGCGTACCGGCAGGTTCTGCACGCGCACGGCGGCGCGATCGTCAACGTCATCGCAGACATGTGGAACGGCATGCCTGGCATGGCGCACTCGGGCGCCGCGCGCGCCGGGATGCTGAACCTTACGGAATCGCTCGCCGCCGAATGGGCGCGCAGCGGCGTTCGCGTGAATGCCGTTGCACCCGGATGGATCGCCTCGAGCGGGCTCGACCGCTACCCGCCGGAAACCATCGCGCAGCTGCGCCGGCTGCGCCGCGCCGTTCCCCTGCAGCGCTTCGGAACCGAAGCAGAGGTCTCGGCGGCGATCGTCTTCCTGCTGTCTCCAGCCGCGGCATTCATTACCGGCAGTTGCATCCGGGTCGACGGCGGCGTTCCCAACGCGCGGCATACCTGGCCC
>CALCZN010000310.1:0-5600 GCA_937903095.1 uncultured Burkholderiales bacterium | reverse complement strand
GGTCACCGTACCGGTCGTGCCGACAAGGCCGGACGTGCCTTCGATCGCATCGCGCGTCCGGGGGCGAGCGACATCGGGCTCGCGCCACTGCACGCCCAGTAGCCGCCCTTCCATCAGCGCATCGAAGTGCTCCAGCATGTACGGATCGGGCTCGTCGACGCTGAAGTCGCCCGCCACGCCCGGACCCGCGAAGCTCGGCGCTCCGGTGCGCGCGAGCAGCGCGAGCTGGAACGCGGTGAAGTCGCTGTAGCCGATCCAGCGCACGCCGCGCGCGGCGGACGCCGCGACGAGCGGCCAGTCGATACGATCGAGCAGCCGCGAGAGCCCGTAGCCGCCGCGCGTGATCATCACCGCGTCGATGTCGGTGGCGCGCGCCGCACGATGGATCTGCTCGAGACGCGCCTCGTCGGTCGCGCCGAAGCGCTGCCAGCCTTCGCGCGGCGCGCTGCAGCGCAGTTCGTGGCCGCGCTCGCGCAGCCGCTCGAGCGCGCGGTCGAAGCGATCGAGCGACAGATGCGCGCCCGACGGCGCGATGATCTCGATGCGCGAGCCCCGGCGCGTCGTCATCGGCGCGTCGGCCCGTTCACGCGGCACGCGCCGAGCGCGCCTCGGCGAAGCGCACGAACCAGTCGATCGACGCCGGATTCGCCATCGAATCGCGATTGACCGACTTCTCCACCGGCTGCCCGAGCAGGATCTTCTTCACCGGCACCTCCAGCTTCTTGCCCGACATCGTGCGCGGCACCTCGGCGATCGCGTAGACCTCGTTCGGTACGTGCCGCGCCGACAGCTTCGTGCGGATGGCGTCGAGCAGCCGCCTGCGCAGCGCCGCGTCGACGCCGGTCTCGCCGCGCACGGCAGCCGCAGGATCGGCCGCCGGCCCCTTCGCCCCGATGCCGGCGATCTGCGAGCCCGGCTCGCGCAGCACGACGAACAGCGCGAGGAAGGATTCTCGGCCCAGGTATTCGAGATCGATGACGAGCGAATCGGCGACCTCGTCGAACTCCTCGACGACGCGATACAGCTCGCTCGTCCCCATCCGGATGCCGTAGCGATTGATCGTCGAGTCGGAGCGCCCGAAGATCGTCGCCGTCACGCTCTCGGGGCGCTGATGCAGCATCAGCCAGTCGCCGTGGCGCCAGACGTTCGGCGGGCCCGGATAGGTGTCGAAATAGCTCTCGAAATAGCGCCGGCCGTCGGTGTCGCCCCAGAAGAACAGCGGCATCGACGGCATCGGCTCGGTGCAGACCAGCTCGCCCACCTCGCCGATCAGCGGCCTGCCGTCGTCGCTCCACGATTCGATCTTTCCGCCGAGCACGCGGCACTGCATCTCGCCCGCGTACACGGGAAGCACGGGACACGACGTGAGGAAAGCGGCGCCCGGGTCGGTACCGCCCGAGATCGAGGCCAGCAGGATGTCCGGATGCACGTGCGAGTAGATCCAGCGGCACGCCTCCTCGGTGAGCGGAGAGCCGGTGGAGCCGAGCGTGCGCAGCGCCGAGAGGTCGAACTGCTCGCGCGGATTCAGCCCGGACTTCATGCACAGCGAGACGAAGGCGGGGCTCGTGCCGAAGAACGTGAGCCGCTCGCGCTCGGCGAGCCGCCACAGCGTGCCGAGATCGGGATGACCGGGATTGCCGTCGAACTGCAGCAGCGTGGCGCCGGTCATCAGCGTGGACACCCACAGGTTCCACATGATCCAGTTCGTCGACGAGAACCAGAAGAAGCGGTCGCTCTCGTCGACGTCCAGGTGCAGCGCGTTCGTCTTCCGGTTCTCGAGCACGCTGCCGCCGTGCCCGTGCACGATCGGCTTGGGCATGCCGGTGGTGCCCGAGGAATAGACGATCCACAGCGGATGGTCGAAGGGCAGCGCGGCGAAGCGGCATTCGGCCGGCTCGGCGATCGCTTCGCGCCAGGACAGCACCGACGCGGCGCCGGCGTCGCCCGGCGTGGCGTCCTCGTCGAGGTAGGGCACGAAGACGACGGTGCGCACCGAGGGCAGCTGGCGCACCAGCTCGCGCACGACGTCGCGCCGATCGAAGTCCTTGCCGCCGTAGCGGTAGCCGTCGACAGCGAACAGCACCGTCGGCTCGATCTGGCGGAAGCGGTCGAGCACGCTCACCGTCCCCATGTCCGGAGACGAGCTGGACCAGATCGCGCCGAGGCTCGTCGTCGCCAGCATCGCGACGACGGTCTGCGGAATGTTCGGCATGTAGGCTGCGCAGCGATCGCCCGGCTTCACGCCGAGCCGCGCGAGCGTGGCGGTGAGCGCGCCCACCTCGGCGCGCAACTGCTGCCAGCCGATCTCGCGGCGTTCGCACAACTCGGAGACGAAGACGAGGGCGGGCCGCGCGGCGATCCCGGGGCGCAACGCGGGCGCGAGCAGATGCTCGGCGTAATTCAGCGTTTCGCCCTCGAACCAGCGCGCACCGGGCATCTCGCGTCGCGCGAGCACGCGCGACGCGGGCGTCTTCGCGATCACGCCGCTCCATTCGTGGAACGCGCCCCAGAAGCCTTCCAGATCGTCGACCGACCAGCGCCACAACGACTCGTAGTCGGGAAACGAGAGTCCGCGCGTCTCCCGCAGCCAGCGGTTGAAGCGGGTGATGCCGGCGCGCTCGATTCGCTCGGGGCCGGGGCGCCAGAGGACTTCGGGGGTGGACATCGGAAAGTCTTCGCGGTCGAGGGATCGAACCGACTATACCGAAAGCCGACCTTTAGAATTGCCTTCCGGATGAAGAGTTCTCGGAGAGATCGATGACACCTGCCGCCACGAGCGACCTGCGCCGACATCCTTCTTCGCGCGTCGCCGCCGGCGCACGCGCCTTGCTGGCCGCCGCCCTGATGGCCGGCGCGGCGTGCATCGCGCAGGCAGCACCCTTCTCGTCGGTGTTCGTCTTCGGCGACAGCCTGAGCGATTCGGGCAACAACGCAATCGTCGTGGGCGGCGCCGTCACGGCCGTGCCGATCAGCGGCGACGCCTTCGTGCCGAGCTATCCCTATGCATCCGGGCGGTACACGAACGGGCTGGTATGGGCGCAGTCGTTCGCGGCCCGGTTCGGAACGTCGGCGACGCCGTCGCTGCTGGGTGGAAGCGATTACGCCTACGGCGGCGCCCGCACCGGCCCTGCGGGCGGAGGTTTCCCGTACAGCCTGCGCGATCAGGTGAATCAGTTCCTGGGCACGCTCGCCGGCCCGGTGCCTGCCGAATCGCTTTTCGTTCTCGCGGGGGGCGGGAACAACGCGCGCGATGCGCTGAGCGCCGTCGCCGGCGGCGCGGATCCGATCGCGACGATCGCAGCCACGGCCTACGGCTTCGTTTCCGATACGCTGGCCATGGTGTCGCAGCTCGTTTCGGCCGGCGCCGACGACATCGTCGTCTGGACCGCCCCGAACATCGCTTTCGCGCCCGCGGTGACGGCGCTCGGCAGCGCCGAGGCGACAGGCTTCGCCGACGCGCTGGCCGGCGCAATGAATGCCTCGCTCGCCGCGGCGCTTGCTTCGTACGCCGACGTCTTGCAGATCTTCGACCTGAACCGGTTGCTCCTCGAGATCATCGAGCATCCATCTGCCCACGGCCTGCTCAACGTCACCGACGCCTGCGCGGCAAGCGTCGCCTGCGATCCTTCCACCTACCTGTTCTGGGACGGCATCCACCCCACGTCGGCCGGACACGCCCTGATCGCCGACGCGATGATCGCACTGGTGCCCGTTCCCGGATCGCTGGCGCTCCTGCTCGTCGCCTTCGGCCCCGCGCTGCTGCTGGCGAAGCGCCGGGTTCCGCCACGAATCGCCAGCGCGACCTGAGCAGCCGCTTCGGGCAAAAAAAAGCCCGCGAAAACTCGCGGGCTGAATCCCCCATGCGGTGGAGGAGGAGCCTCCGTGGGGTGTCGCGTGGGGGGCGCCCCCCGCCTGTTCACCACCGGCCGATCGATTCCTCGACCGGCGCGGCGCTTCGATCCTGCTTCAGCGATCCCCGCTTGCGCGAGCCATCGCGGCATCGACCTCGGCGCGTACGCGCGGGTCGAGTTCCATCAGAACCTGCAGTGCGCGCTCCTGCTGTCGGGCGCGCACCCGGTCGACCCAGCGGGCGATCCAGGCGGCAAGCGTTCCGCGCACCTGGGCAGGCTTCGCGCGTTCGTTTCCGACGACGCGCCCGAGACCCCCATGGGTAGTAACAAGCGTTGTCATGATCGTGTCCTCTGGGAGGGGATGTCCGTTGCGATGGAAGGATTATGGCGATTCCGGATGTATGTTTCCAATGGATGTTAGCCATGAGTATAATTCACCAATCGTATAGATTGATCCGAGCCGATCGATGAACTTCCGAACGCTCGACCTGAACCTGCTGCGCGTGTTCGACGAGGTGATGGCCGAGCGCAATCTCACCCGTGCCGCCCGCAACCTGGCCATGACGCAGCCGGCGGTCAGCAATGCGCTGCGCCGCCTGCGCGATGCGCTGGACGACGAGCTGGTCGTTCGCTCCGGCTACGGGGTGCAGCCCACTCCTACGGCGATCGCGCTGTGGCCGTCGGTGCGACAGGCGCTGCAGCAGTTGCGCGAGACCTTCTCGCCCGCCGAATTCGTTCCGTCGGAGGCGCGCGCGACCTTCACGCTCGCCATGGCCGACGCCACCGCGTCGCTGCTGATTCCGCCGCTGATCGCCTTCGTCGAGCATGAGGCGCCGGGCGTTTCTCTGCGCGTGCTGCCGCTGACCACGCGCGACCCGCGCCAGCTGCTCGTCGATGGCGACCTGGACCTCGCGGTCGGTCACTTCCCGGCGGCGATCGCCGCAATCGCGATGGAGGAGATGCGCCCCGACATGGCCGTCGCCTACGGCCACCAGCGCCTGTACAGCAGCCATTACGCGTGCGTGATGCGCCTCGGGCATCCGCTGGCGAATGCCGAACTGACGCTGAACACCTACTGCGAGGCGCACCACCTGCTGGTGAGCTTCTCGGGACGGCCGTTCGGGCACGTCGACGAGACGCTGGCGGCGCTCGGCCGGTCACGCCGCATCGTCGTCACCGTGAACCAGTTCTTCACCGCCGGAATCATCGTCGCCAATTCCGACCTGCTCACGGTGCTTCCCAGGCACTTCCTGTCGTCGACCGGAACGACCGACAAGGTCGCAGTGCGCGCGCTGCCCTTCGAGCTGCCGCGCGTGGACGTGCACGCGATGTGGCATCGCCGGCGGGAGAATCGCCCCGGGCATGCGTGGCTGCGCGAATCGATTGCGCGCGCCGCGGCGACGCCACTGCGAGAGCGGGTGGCGCCGGGCTTCTCGGCGGAGGGAGCCGCCCGGCCTGCCGACACGGGTCGATCGGGCTGACGAAGCGCCGAAGGCCGGCGCTCCTTGCGCCGCGCGTCATCCGGCGCGCAGTCGCTCCAGCGCCTCGCGCAACTGCGGCGGCAATGCCATCGGCCGGCTGCTTTCGCGGTCGACGTACACGTGCACGAAGTGCCCTTGCGCGCAGGCGAGCGGCTCGTCCTCGCGGAAGATCCCCAGCTCGTAGCGCACGCTGCTGTTGCCCAGGTGCGCCACGCGCAGCCCCGCCTGCACGCGGTCGGGGAATGCGATCGGGCGAAAGTAGTGGCAG
>CALCZN010000309.1:0-2793 GCA_937903095.1 uncultured Burkholderiales bacterium | reverse complement strand
GGCGTAGAGCAGTTCCACTTTCTTGCCGAGCACGCCCTTGTCGACTTTCGGCGCGAGCTTCTTCATCAGCTCGTGATTCGTGTTCATGTGCTCGACGGCCAGCTCCCAGCCCTTCAGCTCGTCGGCGCCCTGCACCGCGTAGGTGCCGGTGAGCGGAACCGCGGCTGCGACATAGACCGTGTCGCCCTGCGAGCCGGCCGGCCAGGTGCCGATCGCCGGCTTGTCCTGCGCGAAAGCCCAGTTGATGTGGCCGAGCCCGGGAATGAGAACCGCTCCGGTACCCAGGCGCAGCGCATCGCGGCGCGAGATTCCTTCCCTGCGCGCTGCCTCGCCCTCGCTGCGGCTCCTGTCGTCGTGTCTGCCCATCTCGCCTCCTTCGTGTCCGTTGGGAATCGTCGAGCCGACGCCGAGTTGCGCCGAATCTTCGCGAGAGAATGGTTCTCGCAAGTCAATGCGGCAATAGCTGATTGACTTGATTGGGTATTTTTGTGAACAATAAAATGTGCCGCGAGAAAATCTGTCGAAAATTGACCTTGCAACGCAGCATCGGGCGCTGACGAGGGGAATGTGCCGCGCTCGCTGATCGGCGCGCGCATCCGCGAGCGACGGCGCGCGCTGGGGATCACGCAGGCAGGCCTGGCGGCCACGCTGGGCATCTCCGCGTCGTACCTGAACCTGATCGAGAGCAACAAGCGCAATATCGGCGGCTCGCTGCTCAAGCGCGTGGGCACGGCGCTCGACGTTCCGCTGGACGAACTGGACGGCGCCGCGCAGCGGCGCCTGGTCGACGACCTCGCGTCGGTATCCGCCGAGCCCGAGCTTGCCGGATTGCGGCTCGATGCCGACAGCGCGGAAGAACTCGCCGGCCGACAGGAAGCATGGGCGCAGGCAGTGGTGCGGCTTCACCGCGCGCTGCTTGATCGCACGCAGGCGGTGAGCGCGCTCGCCGATCGCCTGCACCACGACCCCGTCCTCGGCGAGACCGTGCATTCGATGCTCAGCCGCGTGGCGGCGATCCGCTCGTCGTCGGAGATCCTCGAGACGGTGGAGGATCTCGAACCGGGGCAGCGCGCGCGCTTCGTGTCGATCATCGGAGCGGAGAGCGCGCGGCTGTCCGACGTCGCGCAGGCGCTCGCGTCGTTCTTCGACAAGGCGCATACCGGAACCCGGTCGGTGACGCCGGCCGAGGAAGTCGACGATTTCCTCCTCGATCGCGGCAATCACTTCCCGTCGCTCGAGCGGGCGAGCGTCGACTTCCGCGCCTCCGCGTCGATCGGAGGCGCCTGCCGCGAGAGCGATCTCGCCGACTACCTCGAGCGCGTGCACGACGTGCGGGTGCGCATCGGTACGGTGCACGACGGCTCGCCCTTCGCGCAATGGGACGAGGCGCAGAGGCTCCTCACGCTGCCCGGCTCGGTGGCCCCGACCACGCGCCGCTTCGAGCTGGCGAAGTTCGCCGCGCAGACCTTCCTGCGCGGCGCGCCGATCGCCGCCGAGATCGCGCGCACGCCGCTGCTGACCGGCGATGCGGCCCGGCGGCGCGCAGCCCGCGTCCTCGTCTCGTATCTGGCCGCGGCGATCCTGCTGCCCTACGAACCGATGCTCGAGGCCGCGCTCGCCGAGCGCTACGACATCGAGCGCCTGATGCGCCGCTTCGACGCGAGCTTCGAGCAGGTCTGCCATCGGCTGGTCACGCTGCAGCGTCCCGGCGCGCAGGCGATTCCGTTCGCGTTCCTGCGCGTGGACGTCGCGGGTTTCGTCAGCAAGCGCTACCCGCTGCCGAACCTGCTGCTGCCCAGGCACGGCATGGCTTGTCCGCTGTGGCCGATCTACGCGGCGTTCCAGTCGCCCGGGGCGCTCGCGCGCGAGCTGGTCGAATTTCCCAACGGCGGGCGCTTCGTGATGCTCGCGCGCAGCGACGAGAAGGCCCGGCCCTCGTTCACGATGCCGCGAAGGCTGGCGTCGGTGATGCTGGCCTTCGACGCGCTGCACGCCGACCGCACGGTGTACGGCGACGGCATGAACCTCTCGTCGGGCGCACCCGCGGTGCCGGTCGGGCCGACCTGCCGGCTGTGCGTGCGACACGACTGCTGGTACCGGCAGGAAGACCCGATCGTCGACGTCTGATGTCGATCGCCTCCTTCTTCGACGCCCCCGAAGCCGCTACACTGCGCGCTACCGGGAAACGACGTCTCGCCTCCGAACACGGCCGATGAACACGAGGGTGCTGATCGCCGAAGACGAACCGCACATCGTCGAGTCGCTGAGCTTCGTTCTCAGCCGCAGCGGCTACGAGGTCTCTTCGGTGCTCGACGGCGAGGCCGCGATGCAACGACTGCGCGCCGACCCGCCCGACCTGATGATCCTCGACGTCATGCTGCCCAGGCTCAACGGCTTCGAGGTGCTCAAGCAGGTCAAGTCCGATCCTTCGCTGCGTTCGGTGCGCGTCATCGTGCTCACCGCCAAAGGGCAGGCGCACGACCGGCGGATGGCCGAGGAGATCGGCGTCGACGGTTTCATGACGAAGCCGTTCTCCAATCGCGAGATCGTCGACGAAGTCCGCCGCCTGGTGCCCTGACGGGGCGGCCGGGCGAACGACATGCCGCGCCGCTCTTCCCGGCCGAAGCGCCGCCCGCCCCCGCGCCGGCTGCGCGACGTCGCCGTACTGCTGCCGCTGCTGGGCCTGTTCGCCTGGATGCCGCCGATCATCGGCCTGTTCGCCGGACGCGGGCACTTCTTCGGCGTGCCGGCGATCGTCGCCTGGCTCTTCGGGGTCTGGATCGCGCTGATCGC
>CALCZN010000308.1:0-8737 GCA_937903095.1 uncultured Burkholderiales bacterium | reverse complement strand
CGATGCTCGTGCCGGCGCTGCCGTACCTGCCGTGGACCACGGCGGCGGCGAGCGCCTGGAGCCTCGCCTTCGTGGTCTACCTGCTGAAATACGTGGGGGTACTCACCTCGCCGCGGCTCGACGGCCGCGACGGGTGAACACGGTCACGGTCGCCGCCGGCGCTCTCAGGCGGCGCGGCGACGCATCTGCGCACTGCCCGCTTCGGCCGGCGCGTAGTCGAACTCGAGGCGGCTGAGCGCGCGCTCGAAATGCTGGCGCTGGGCCACCGCGTGCTGCTCGAGGCGACGGCCGCCCCAGACGCCGGCCAGCTGGCTCGGCGACACGCCCTGGATCTCGCTCGATCCCTGGCCCGCCGGGCGGATCGTCACGGCGCACAGCATGTACAGCCCGACGCGGCGGTCGGCGCGCGACGCGGCCTGCATGGTCGGTCCGTGATAGGCGTACAGTGCGAGCGAGCCGGGTCGGCCTTCCGGATCTTCGCCTTCCGGTTGCACTTCGCCGGCGACGATGAATCCTTCGCGCTCGAGCACGCGGCGCAGCAGCGCCGAGGCGCGCTCGACCGGCAATTCGATCGTGAATCGTACAGGCAAGGCTTCCACTTGAAACTCCCTTCGATCGGTTCCCTGGACGGCTGGACTTGAGTTCAGGGGAAATCGTGCTTGCGGCAACTTAGGGCTGGCTTAAGGGATTGCCCCGAGCAGGTTGCGTTCCCGGTCAGCCCCGTCCGGGAAAGTCCGACGTCGCGCGGTGCCGATTCGATGAGAAACCGGAACTCCAGATGACCACTTACGACGTCAAGGGAATGACCTGCGGCCACTGCGTCAGGGCCGTCACCGCCGCCGTGCAACAGGTCGACGCGCAGGCGAGAGTCGAAGTCGACCTCGCAGCCGGAAAGGTGCAGGTCGACTCGACGATGCCGGCCCCGGCGATCGAACGCGCGATCGCCGAGGCCGGCTACGAAGCGAAGGCGCTCAGCTGATCTGCAGTCGCTTCGCGGCGGGCGCCTGCTTCTTCGGCAGCGTCAACGTCAGAACGCCGTCCTCGAACTTCGCGTTGGCAGCGCCCTCGTCGATCTCGGAAGCCAGCTGGAAAGTGCGGCCCACCGAGCCGTAATACCGCTCGCTGCGCAGCACGCGCTCGCCTTCCTTCTGCTCGGACTCGCGCTTGACCTCGGCGCTGATCGAGACGCGGTTGCCGTCGATCTGCACGTGGATGTCGTCCTTCTTCACGCCGGGCATTTCGGCCTGCACCTTGTAGGCGCCATCGGCCTCCTTGACGTCGACGCGGATCTCGAGGGCACCGCCCGCCTCGCCCGCAGCACCGCGCGCGGCGGGCTGCATGAAGCCGCGGAACAGCTCGGGGAACACTTCGGCAAACGGGTCGTACACGGAAAGTCTGGGCATCGTTTCGCTCCTGTGCTGTGGGCTCCGCCGGTTCGATCCGGCGTTCGGATCATCAGATCCGGGCGGAGCCGTCGTTTTCAAGGAGCGGGCTGCGCCGGCACGAAGGGCCCGGAAACGGCTTCCGCGCCTCGCAGCGTGCCGCGCCCGCTTCGGCACTCTACGAAGCCGGCCCGGGCGCGTCTGTAGGGATGCCTCGACCGTTGCTGTCCTGCGTTGTCGACGGTTTCAGACGCGTTCGATCATCGTCGCGATGCCCTGCCCGACGCCGATGCACATCGTCGCCACCGCGCGCCGGGCGCCGCTGCGCTGCAGCTGGTGCGCCGCGGTGAGCACGATGCGCGCCCCCGACATTCCCAGCGGATGGCCGAGCGCGATCGCCCCGCCATTGGGATTGACGGAATCGGCATCGTCGGGAACGCCGAGCGCCCGCAGCACGGCGAGCCCCTGCGCGGCGAAGGCCTCGTTCAGTTCGATGACGTCGACCTCGCCGATCGAGTGCCCGGTGCGCTCCAGCAGCTTGCGCACGGCCGGCGCAGGCCCGATGCCCATCACGCGCGGCGCCACGCCGGCCGTCGCCATGCCGACGAAGCGCGCGCGCGGGGTGAGCCCGTAGCGCCGGGCGGCAGCCTCGGTGGCCAGGATCAGCGCAGCCGCTCCGTCGTTCACGCCCGAGGCGTTGCCGGCGGTGATCGTGCCGTCGGCGCGCACGATCGGCTTGAGCCTGGCCAGCGCGTCGAGCGTCGTCTCGCGCGGATGCTCGTCGCGATCGACGACGACGGCGTCGCCCTTCTTCTGCGGGATCTTCACCGCGACGATCTCCTCGGCGTAGTAGCCGTTGCGCTGCGCCGCGGCCGCGCGCTGCTGGCTGCGCAGCGCCATTGCATCCTGGTCCTCGCGCGAAATGCCGTGCTCGACGGCGACGTTCTCGGCGGTCTCGGGCATCGAGTCGATGCCGTAGCGGCGCTTCATCTCGGGATTGACGAAGCGCCAGCCGATGGTCGTGTCGTAGATCGCGTTCTCGCGCGCGAACGCGCTCGCCGCCTTCGGCACGACGAAGGGCGCACGCGACATGCTCTCGACGCCGCCGGCGATGCCCAGTTCGATCTCGCCGCAGCGGATGGCGCGCGCGATCGTGCCCACCGCGTCCATGCCCGAGCCGCAGAGCCGGTTCACCGTGGCGCCCGGCACCTCGACCGGAAAGCCGGCCAGCAGCAGCGCCATCCGCGCGACGTTGCGGTTGTCTTCGCCGGCCTGGTTCGCGCAGCCGAGGATCACCTCTTCGACGGCCGACGGATCGAGGTCGGGATTGCGCGCGAGCAGCGCCTTCAGCGGCACCGCTGCCAGGTCGTCGGCACGCACGGACGACAGCGCTCCGCCGTACCGGCCGATCGGCGTGCGCACGGCGTCACAGAGAAAGACTTCGTTCACGGCAGGATTCCCGGGTTGGAGAAACCGGGATTGTGCACTCGCGCCCGCGCTCGAGCGCACTGCGGCGACGCTTTCCGGCGCAGCCGGATCGGCGAATAATCGGGAGGCGCTTCACTCACGGAGATTGCGATGCTGAATCTGGCTCCCGTGACGACGATGCTCCCCGTCGCCGATCTCGATCGCGCGCGCCGCTTCTACGAGGACAAACTCGGCCTCGAGCCGCTGGGCCGCTCGCCCGACGGCGCGCTTCGTTATCGCTGCGCCAACGGAGTGCTCGCGCTGCTGCCGCGACCCGGTTCGCGCCCGGCCGAGCACACCGCGCTCAGCTTCGAGGTGAACGACATCGAGAAGGAACTGTCCGAGCTCGCGGCGAAGGGCGTCGTCTTCGAGGACTACGACCTGCCCGATCTACGCACCGTCGACCACGTCTGCGTGCTCGGCTCGGAGAAGGCCGCGTGGTTTCGGGATTCCGAGGGCAACTACCTGTGCCTGCATCAGGAGCTGCACTGACGCATCATCGAGCGCGCGCCGCATCGAGCCTGCGCACGTCGCTGCGCAGCCAGCGCAGCAGAACGAGGCCGGGCAGCGCGGCGGCCACCGAGAACACGAAGAACGACGGCCAGCCGAAAGCGTCCACGTACACGCCCGACACCGGACCGACGTAGACCCGGCCGACGGCGGCGAGCGCCGACAGCAGCGCGTATTGCGCGGCCGAGAAACGCCGGTCGGTGAGCGCCATCAGGAACGCGACGAAGGCGGCGGTGCCCATGCCGCCGCACAAGTTCTCGAAGCCGATGGCCGCGGCCATCAGCGCATAGCTCTTCGGGGCGATCGACAGCAGCCAGTAGCCGAAGTTCGACACGGCCTGCAGCACGCCGAAGAGCATCAGCGACGCATACAGCGGCCTTTTCGCCAGCCACGCTCCGCCGGCGAGCGCGCCGACGATCGTCGCGGCCAGGCCGAGCACCTTGTTGACGGCGCCGACCTCGGTGGGCGTGAAGCCCGCGCCGCGCAACAGGAAGGTCGTCGACAGGCTGCCGGCGAAGGCGTCGCCGAGCTTGTAGAGCACGATCATCGCGAGCAGTGCGACGGCGCGATCGCGGCGAAAGAACGCGTCCCACGGCGCGAGGAACGACGGAAAGCCCGCCCGCCGCGCGGCATGCAATGCCGCGACGCAGGCGAGCACGAGCACCAGCGTGTCGGCGGCGAGCGAAGCGAAGCGGCCGGTGCCCAGCCAGTGCCACGGCGCCTGGCGCAGCAGCCAGAAGGTGGCGAAACCGGCGACCAGCATCGCGGCGAAGCCGACGAGTTCCGCGCGCACGTCGCTGGCGAGCGACTCGGCCTTCGGCACCTTCGGCGCCCACACGGTGACCAGCGAGAGCAGCGCGAACAGCACGCCCATCACGCGGAACATGCCCGGCCAGCCGAGCCACTGGTCGGCGAGGATCATCGCCAGCCCTCCGGAGACGAGCATCGCGATCCGGTAGCCGAGCACCGAAACGGCCGCGCCCGCGCCGCGCTCCTCCTCGGGCAGCAGGTCGGTGCGGTACGCATCGAAGACGATGTCCTGCGACGCCGACAGGAACGCGATCGCCACCGCGCACGCACCCACCGCATAAACCGAAACGCGCGGATCGAGCGTGGCCATCGCGAAGCACAGCGCGGCGAGCAGCAGCTGCGTGACGAAGAGCCAGCCGCGTCGCCGGCCGAGCAGCGGCGGCTCGAAGCGGTCGGCGAGCGGCGCCCAGACGAACTTGAAGGTGTAGGGCAGGCCGACGAGCGCGAAGAAGCCGATCGTCTTCACGTCGAGGCCTTCGACGGTAAGCCACGCCTGCAGCGTCCCGGCCGACAGCGCGAGCGGCAGGCCGCTGGCGAAACCGAGCAGCAGCATCGCCGCGATGCGGCGATTGGCGAAAACCTGCACGAGAGGACGCGGCGACACGGCGCGGGAAGTGTACCCGCTGCGCGCCAGCCGCAATACGATGGCGGTGCGACGGCTCGCGCCCGGCATTCCGCCGCGGCGACGACGGGCCCGCACCACCGGAGGAGACGACATGGCGAATATCGTTCTGGTGCACGGCGCCTGGCACGGCGGCTGGTGCTGGCGCGACACGGCACGCGCGCTGCGCGCAGCGGGACACACGGTCGCCACGCCGACGCACACCGGCGTCGGCGAACGTGCGCATCAGTCGAGCGAAGCGATCACGCTCGAGACGCACATCCGCGACGTGGTCGGCTGCATCGAAGCCGAGGAGCTCGACGAGATCGTGCTGTGCGGTCACTCGTACGGCGGCATGGTCGTCACCGGCGTGGCCGACCGCCTGCCCGGCCGCGTGCGAACGCTCGTCTATCTCGACGCCTTCGTTCCGAAGGACGGCGACTCGCTGAACGGCCTGCTCGACGTCGCGCTCGCGCCCGAGATCGCGGCGCAGTTCCTCGGCGCTTTCCGCGGCACCGCCGCTGCGTCGCATAGCGGACTGATGCAGCCGATCCCGGCCGCGATGTTCAACATCGATGAGGCGAATCGCGGGTGGGTCGACCGGCGCTGCGTGCCGCAGGCGCTCGCCACCTTCGAAATGCCGCTGCTGCTGTCGGGCGGCGGTCTCGAGCACGTGAAGGAACGCGTCTACGTGCTCGCCGATGGCTGGGATCCGAGCCCGTTCCGCCATTTCGCCAAGCTGTACGACGGCGCCGAAGGCTGGCGCGTCGAGAGAATCGCCTGCAGCCACGACGTGATGGTCGATCGGCCCGCGGAGCTGGCCGCGTTGCTCGGAAAGCTCTGAAGAAGCCGCTGGCCAGGGCCTGTGAACAGGCCCTGATCCGGCCGCGCCGCCCCGCGCGCCGGCACTCGCATCAGGTCGGGTCGCTCATCCGCCGGTGCACCGTCACCGGCATCTCGACGACGGCCGATGCCGCCGGTCGCGCCATCGCCTCGCGCTTCTCGCGCTTGAGGCGTCGCTGGATGCGCACCGGGCACTTGCGGTCGTGGTGGTACAGCACCTGGCAGTGCAGGCAGCTGATGCACTCGTTCGGGTTGATGTGCCCCTCCGGATGGATCGCCTCCACCGGGCACTCGTTGAAGCAGCGCATGCACGGGTTGCCGCACTCGCGATAGCGGCGCAGCCAGTCGAACATGCGCATGCGTCCCGGAATCGCCAGCGCCGCTCCCAGCGGACACAGGTAGCGGCAGAAGAAGCGCTCGACGAACAGCCCCGCCGCCAGCAGCGCCAGCGCGAAGGCCACGAACCACCACTCGCGCACGAAGCGCAGCACGATCGCCGTCTTGAACGGTTCGATCTCGGCCAGCCGCTCGGCCCAGATCAGCGAGCCGAGCGAGACGCCGAACAGCCCGAGGAACACGATGTACTTGATCGGCCACAGCCGCTCGTGCACTCCCCACGGAATCTTCAGCTGCGGCACGTTCAGCGCCTTCGCCGCGCGGTTGGTCAGCTCCTGCAGCGCGCCGAACGGGCACAGCCAGCCGCAGAACGGTCCGCGTCCCCAGAACAGCAGCCCTGCCGCCACCGCGCACCACAGGATGAAGATCAGCGGGTCGACGAGGAACGACTCCCACAGGAAGCCGGTGCGCAGCGAACTGGTGAACGTCAGCACGTTGACCACCGACAGCTGCGCCTGCGCGATCCAGCCCAGCCAGAACAGCGTCACCGCGAGGAACACGAGCCGGATGCGATCGAAGACCTTCTCGTGCGGAACGATCAGGTTCTGGAAGAAGAAGATGATCGTCAGAGCGCCGAGCATGAGCACCAGCACGGCAATCGCCGCGGCCCGGCTCTCCCAGATGCGACGCCACAGCGGAGCCTGGTCGGCTTCGTCCGCTGCCTCGGCCGCCGCTTCGCGAGCGGAGGCGATTTCAGCGGACGGGGCGGAGTCGGTGACGGCGGGTTGGCCCGCGGATCCCGCGGCGGCAGGTTGGCCCGCGGAGCCCGTGACGGCAGGCTGGCCCCCTGATCCCGCAGGCACGGCGGCCGCCGATGCCGCCGGGCTCGAAGTCGCGCTCGAGCCTGCCGCCGCAGCCTCCGCCTGCGGTGGCGCAGACGCCGAAGCCGGCGCTGCCCGGGTGTACCGCTCGGGCAGCGTATACGGCAGCGAGAACGAGACGAAGGCCTGGTCGAGCGCGCCCGTCTGCCGCTGCACCAGCAACTGCAGACGCCACGGAGCGGCCGGGTCGAACTCCGCGCCTTCGGGCACCGCGAACACGCCGATCTCGCGCAGGTCGGGCGCATCGGGAGCGACGATGCGCCCGACGCGCAGATGATGACGATCCCAGAAGCGGATCGTCTCGACCCCCTGGACCAGGGCGATCCGGTCGAAGATGCCGCCGCGGAACCACGCCGATCCCTTGAAGGAATACTGGCCGCTGGCGGCGACGAGCACCGCCTGCTGTCCCGGGGCGAGCCGGCTCAGCAGGTCGGCGTATTCGCGCGGATCGAGCAGGCTGCGGGCGATCGCCGGCTGCGAAACCAGCGCGGCGTAGAGGTCGATGAACACGGCGTTCGGGTCGCCCGTCTGCGTGAGCTTCGCCGCGTCGGCGTTTCCCGATTCCGCGAAGGCGCGAGTCACGTCGCCGACGGTGACGCGCAGATGCGCGATCGCGCCCTGCCTGCGCAGCGTCTTCCAGTCGGTGACGGCGCCTGCCTCGGGGTCGACCACGCGGGCGTTCGCGCGAGCGATCGGCGGCGCGCCCGCCGCTCGCCCCTCAGCGGCGCCGGAAGCCGCCGCGCCCGATGGAGTTGCCGAAGCCGCCGCGCCCGACTGAGTTGCCGAGGCCGCTGCGCCCGATGCGCCGGGCGCATTCGGCGCAGCCGCAGATGCCACCCCGGTGCCCAGTTGCAGCCGTCGTGCGACGCGATTCGCCGATCGAACGACCGATTCGCCGAGAATCAACACCGTGGCCGTCGCGCCGCTGACGATGTCGGCCTTCGGCGGACCGCTGCCCGCAGCGCGGGCACGCACCGGGTTGAAGCCGAGATAGGTATTCAGCGACTGGACGATCCGCTTCTCGGGCACGCCGACCATCAGGATCGGCTCGCTGTGCTGGACGATCTTCAGGCCGACGATCGTCCCGTCGTTGTCGAGCGCGACGACGACGTGGATCGGCTTGCTCGAATAGCCGCGCGAGTCGACGAAATCCGAATTGAGCCAGGCGAAGCCGACACGCTCGTTTCCGCGGAATACCGGCGCAACCGGCGGACTGCCCTGCACCGGACCGAAACGGTCGGCGCCCGGGAACACGTCTGCCGCGTTCAGCCGGGCAAGGAACGAATCGAGCAGCGCCGGCCTGTTCTGCCCGAAAACCGGGCCGCAGGCAGCAGCGATCCAGAAGAGGGTCGCCCAAACAGCGAACGTGACGAGCCGCCGGCGATTCGGGCCTGGCACCGCAGCAACGTGGGGGGTCATGAGAGCGCCGCCAGTATAAGTCGGCCCGGAACGCGTTCGGCGCACCGCCGGGGATCAGGCGTCGGGCAGCGTTCCGAAGCTTCCATCGGCGAGCAGCAGCCATGCGCGCGCCGACGGATGGGCCGCGAGCAGCGCGGCGCCCCGCGCGGGCTCGACCACCGACAACGCGGTGGACAGGCCGTCGGCGATGGTCGCGCGCGGCGCCGCGACGGAGACCTGCGCGTAGCGGTTCGCGCTTCGGCCGGTGTGCGGATCGAACAGATGATGCACGCGCGGATCGGCGCCGAAGCGCGTGCCGGCGCCGGCCGAGGTGGCGAGCGCGGCAACCTGCCCGGGGCCCTCGCCCATCGCCAGTTCGAAGAGGACGCGCGACGGCCGCTCGGGATCGACGACCGCTGCCGTCCACGCCCGCCCGTCGGCGCGCCGGCCGGCGGCGCGCGCTTCGCCCAGATCGATCGCCACGCCGACGAAGGCGTCATCGCGCAGCC
>CALCZN010000307.1:0-8063 GCA_937903095.1 uncultured Burkholderiales bacterium | reverse complement strand
GCCACGTGCAGGTCGCCGAGATGGTGATCGAGAAGGCCAAGCGCCTGGTCGAGCATGGCCGCGACGTCGTCATCCTGCTCGATTCGATCACGCGCCTCGGCCGCGCCTACAACACCGTTGTGCCGTCTTCCGGTAAGGTGCTGACCGGCGGCGTCGACGCCAACGCCCTGCAGCGCCCGAAGCGCTTCTTCGGCGCGGCGCGCAACATCGAGGAAGGCGGCTCGCTCACGATCATCGCCACCGCGCTCATCGACACCGGCAGCCGCATGGACGAGGTCATCTACGAGGAGTTCAAGGGCACCGGCAACATGGAGCTGCACCTGAACCGGCGGATGATGGAGAAGCGCGTCTACCCGGCGATCGACATCAACCGCTCGGGCACGCGCCGCGAGGAGCTGCTGATCAAGCCCGAGGTGCTGCAGAAGATCTGGATCCTGAGGAAGCTCCTGCACGACATGGACGAGCTGGAGGCGATGGAGTTCCTGCTCGACAAGGTCCGCCAGACGAAGAGCAACCAGGAGTTCTTCGAGATGATGCGGCGCGGCGGCTGATCCGCTATAATCAGCGGCTTTTCCCAGCATCGGCTTTGCCCCGCCGGCTTTGCCCCCGCTACGGATCCGAACATGAAACAGGGCATCCACCCCGAATACCGCGAAGTCGTCTTCATGGACATGGCGAACGGCTTCAAGTTCGTCACGCGCTCCACGGTCGGCACGCGCGAGAAGATCAAGATGGACGACGGCAAGGAATACCCGTTGTTCAAGCTCGACGTCACCTCCGAGTCGCATCCGTTCTACACGGGCGCGCAGCAGCGCATCATCGAGACGGGCCGCGTCGAGAAGTTCCGCCAGAAGTTCGCCAGAGGCGGAAAGTAGAAAACCGGCGGAAACTGAGCGGAAACTGAGCGACTTCCGCGGGCAGCTTCGGCTGCCTTTTTTTTGGCCCCCTCTTTTTTCTGGCCCGAGTCGATGAGACCGTTCATCGTCACCGAGCTGCAGGCGGGCAAGCTGCCGCGCTGGGGGCTGCTGCTGGTCTGCGCGCTATACGCGGTGCCCGGGTTCGTCGCGCGCGATCCCTGGCGCAAGCTCGACGCCGCCGGCTTCGGCATCGCCTTGACGATGATGCGAGGCGACTCCGCCGACTGGCTGATGCCGAACATCGCCGGCCAGCCGGTCGTCAGCGAAGGGCCGCTTCCGTTCTGGATCGCCGCCGCCTTCGGTCGCGCGACACATTCGCTGCTCGGCGAGCATGCGGCGGTTCGAGCGGCGGTGCTCGCCATGCTCGCGGTCGGGCTGGTGCTCGTCTGGTACGCCATCTATGCGCTCGCGCGCCGGCAGGGCGTGCAGCCTTCCGACCCGTTCGGCGCCTCCGCCTCGCGCACCGACTACGGCCGCGCGATCGCCGATACCGGGCTGCTCGTGCTGATGGCCACCTTCGGCCTGCTGCTGCGCATGCACGAGACCACCGCCGAGCCCGCGCAGTTCGCCTGGATCGCGCTGTTCCTGTTCGGCTGCGCGCAGGCGCTCGAGCGCCCCGCGATCGGCGGCGCGCTCGCCGGCGCGGCCATCGCCGCCAGCCTGCTCACGCGCGGCATCGGGCATGCGGGTGCGCTGCTCGTCGTTCTCGTCGCGCTGCCGCTGGCCAGCCGCTCGTTCCGGCTGATCGGGCGGCGCATGCTCGTCTTCGCCGTCGGCGCTGCAGTGTTGCTCGCCCTGCCCTGGCCATTGGCGCTGCTGCGCTCGCTGCCGGGCCGCGAGCACCTGGCGGGCTGGCTGGCCTGGAACCGCGAGGCGCTGTCCGGCCCTACGCTCGACGCCCTCGGCTACTTCGCGCAGACCGCACCGTGGTTCTACTGGCCGGCCTGGCCGGTGGCCCTGTGGGCGGCGTACCGCTGGCGCGGACGATGGGGCGAACCGGCCGTCGCGCTGTCGGCGCTCGCGACGCTGGCGCTCCTGCTGCGGGCGCTGCTCGCGCCCAACGGCACCGAAGAATGGCTGTTGCCGGCCACCGTGCCGCTGGCGATGCTCGCCGCCGTCGGCGTGCCCACGCTCCGGCGCGGGATCGTCAACCTCATCGACTGGTTCGCCGTCACCAGCTTCACGCTGTTCAGCATCGTGATCTGGGCCTACTGGATCGCGTTGATGACCGGCTTCCCGCCGCGCATGGCGTTCCGCATGCGCCAGATCGCCCCGGGCTTCCTCCCGGAAGACGTCTTCGGCGAAGTCGTCCTCGGAATCGCCGCCACCGCCGCGTGGCTGCTGCTGGTGCGCTGGCGCGTCTCGCGCCAGCCGCCGATGATCTGGCGTCCGATGGTGCTCTCGTGCGGCGGCGTCGTGCTGGCGTGGTTCCTGCTGATGACGCTGTGGCTGCCGGTGTTCAACGAACGGAACACCTACCGCGATCTGTCGGCCGAGTTGCGCGCCGCCTTCGATGCGGGCAATGCGAACGCCGGCGACTGCGTGGTCACCGACAACGTCGAGCGCGCGGCGCGCGCGAGCTTCTACTATTTCGCGCAGCTGCCTTTTGCGGCTTTTTCCGAGCCGGGCGCGCGCTGCCGCTGGCTGCTGGTGCAGGACAACGGGCCGACGGCGCGAACGAGCCCCGATCCGCGCCCCGGCTGGCAATTGCTGTGGGAAGGCAGGCGCCGCAGCGACCGCGACGAGCGCTTCCGGCTGTACCGCCGCGGCGACGATGCGCCGGCCGGCGCCGACGGAGTCAGGCGGCCGGTGCGGTGACCAGGAAGTGCTGCCGGTAGTAGCGCAGCTCGTCGATCGACAGCAGCGCATCGGCCAGCGCCGTGTGATCGCTCTTCTTCGAGAAGCCCTTCGCGATCTCCGGCCGCCAGCGCCGGCACAGCTCCTTCAAGGTGCTGACGTCCAGGTTGCGATAGTGGAAATGCGCCTCGAGCTGCGGCATGTAGCGCGCGAGGAAGCGGCGATCCTGGCAGATCGAATTCCCGCACATCGGCGAGCAGTTCGCCGGCACCCACGCGCAGACGAAGTCGAGCAGCCGGCGCTCGACTTCGGCTTCGGTGTACGAGGAGGCGAGCACCCGCTCGACGAGACCCGTGCGCGCGTGCGTGGAACGATTCCACTGGTCCATCGCGTCGAGCACGGCGCGCGGCTGATGCACGGCATAGGATTCGCTGTGCGCGACGACCGCGAGTTGCGCATCGGTGACGACCACGGCGGCTTCGATGATGCGATCGACGGAAGGGTTCAGGCCCGTCATCTCGAGGTCGATCCAGATGAGCCTCGATTCGTCGGGAGAAGGCGCAGGGGCCTCCGGACGCTGTGACATAATTTTTTTCTCCATCGGCGATTCTCGCATAGCGTTTCCCCTTGACATCGCAGGCCTTCGCACTGTTGTTCGCTGTCGCGCTGCTCGCTTCGGTGGCGACGAAGCTGTGGCTGGCAACGCGGCAGATCCGGCACGTCGCCGCGCATCGCGATTCGGTTCCGGCCAGCTTCGCGTCGCGCATCGACCTCGCCGCGCACCAGCGCGCCGCGTCGTACACGATCGAGCGCACGCGGCTGTCGATCGTCGAATCGGTGTTCGGCGCGCTCGTGCTGCTCGGCTTCACGCTGTTCGGCGGGCTGCAGGCGCTGCTGGGCACGCTCGGATCGCTGCTGCCCGATTCCGCCTTCGTGCGCTCGATGGCCTTCGTCGCCGCGGTTTTCGCGATCTCCGCGCTGCTCGAGCTGCCGTTCGCGTGGGTGCGGCAGTTCCGCATCGAACAGCGCTTCGGCTTCAACCGGATGACGCCGCGCCTGTTCTTCGCCGACGCGGCGAAGGCGGCCGCGGTGGCGGCGATGCTCGGGCTGCCGCTGCTCGCCCTCGTGCTGTGGCTGATGCGCAGCAGCGGCGGCCTGTGGTGGCTGTGGGTGTGGGCCGCCTGGGCAGTGTTCAACGTGGGCGTGCTCGTGCTCTACCCCACCGTCATCGCTCCGCTGTTCAACCGCTTCGAGCCGCTGCCCGGCGGCGAGCTGCGGACGCGCGTCGAAGCGCTGCTCGCGCGCTGCGGCTTCGCGTCCCGTGGTCTCTTCGTGATGGACGGCAGCCGGCGCTCGGCGCACGGCAACGCCTATTTCACGGGGCTCGGTCGTGCCAAGCGCATCGTGTTCTTCGACACGCTGCTTTCGCGCCTCGAGCCGCCCGAGATCGAGGCGGTGCTCGCGCACGAACTCGGCCACTACGAGCGGCGCCATGTGCAGAAGCGGATCGCGCTGATGTTCGCCGCAAGCCTCGCCGGGCTGTGGCTGCTCGGCTGGCTGTCACGCCAGGCGTGGTTCTACCAAGGGCTCGGCGTGTCGCCGGGCATCGGCGAGCTGGACGCGGTCGCGCTCGTCCTGTTCCTGCTCGTGATGCCGGTGTTCACCTTCCTGCTGCAGCCGCTGTTCGCCGCCGTGTCGCGGCGCCACGAGTTCGAGGCCGATGCGTTCGCCGCACGGCACGCGCGCGCGCAGGATCTCGTCGCCGCGCTCGTCAAGCTGTACAAGGACAACGCATCCACCCTCACTCCCGATCCGGTCCACTCGGCGTTCTACGACTCGCATCCGCCGGCGTCGCAGCGCATCGGCCGGCTCGGCCAGCTCTCCTCTGCCTGATCGCGATCCGCGCCGGAGGTCTTCGATGAGAGAACCGATGTCCCGCGCCGAGCTGCTCGCGCGCAAGTCGCGACCGCTGTCGGGCGGCGCCTGGTCGCAGACCGAGATCGACGCGCAGCTGTCCGAACTGCCCGGCTGGAGCCAGCGCGACGGCGCGATCGAACGCGGCTTCGCTTTCGGCGACTACTACGAGACGATCGCCTTCGTGAACGGGCTGGTCTGGGTGGTGCACGGCGAGGACCACCATCCGGAGCTCGTCGTCGAATACAACCGGTGCACGGTGCGCTTCGCCACGCATTCGGTGGGCGGCATCTCGGAGAACGACTTCATCTGCGCAGCCAAGACCGATGCCGTCTTCGGACGAAGCGGCAACTGATCCTCGACGCGCAACGGCGACGGGGGCGGCGGCGGGCACCGAGCCGGGACGCGTTCTCGCCAGCTTCGGACGGCATTACTGGCTGCGCGCGCGATCGGGAAGCGAGCGGCTCGCGGTCACGCGGGGCAAGCGCACCGATCTGTGCGTCGGCGACGAAGTCGAGCTGCGCGCGCTGGGCGCCGGGCAGGCAGTGATCGAATCGCTGCACGCGCGCACCACGCTGCTGCAGCGAAGCGACGCCTGGCGCACCCGGCTGATCGCGGCCAACGTCGATCGCGCGGCGGTGGTCGTCGCCGGCGAGCCGCCGTTCTCCGAAGAACTGCTGATGCGCATGCTGATCGCGATCGAAACGGCGGGCATCGAAGCGGCGATCGTCGCCAACAAGATGGACCGCCCGGCAGCGCGCGAAGCGATAGCGCCGCGCGTGGCCGTCTACCGCGCGCTCGGCTTTCCGGTCTTCGAAGTGAGCGCCCTGACCGATGCGTCGGCCACGCGCGCATCACTGGGCGACTGGCTCGCCGGCCGCACGACGGTGCTGCTCGGCGAATCGGGAATGGGCAAGTCGACGCTCGTCAACGCGCTGGTGCCCGACGCGCAGGCGCGCACGAACGCGATCTCGCAGGCACTCGGCACCGGCCGGCACACGACGACCTTCAGCCGCCTGTTCGACGTTCCCGCGCATACCGCAGCCGACGCCCGCATCGTCGACACGCCCGGCTTCCAGACCTACGGGCTGAACCACCTGTCGCCGTCGCAGCGGCTGCACGCGATGCGCGAGTTCGTCCCGCTGATCGGCCGCTGCCGCTTCAACGACTGCACGCATCGCGACGAACCCGACTGCGCGATCCGCGATGCCGCGCAGCGCGGGGAGATCGATGGGGTGCGGTATAGGCTGTTTCGGCGGATCGAGATCGGTGAAGGGTAAAGGGTAAAGGGTGAAGGGGAACACCCTCGCCCTTTCTAGCCTGGGCTGTTCCCCTTCACCCTTTACCCTTCACCCTTCTCTATCTCCCGAGCCACGCCGCAATCGTCAGCATCGCGAACAGGCTGATCCACAGCACGACCGAGCGCCAGACGAGGCCGACCGCGCTGCGCAGCGCGCCGGCGTCGGGTTCGGCTCCGGGCCACTCGAAGCCCTGGTCGCCGGCCGCCCAGCGCGCCTCGAGCACGGGTTCGGCGAGGCGCAGGCCGAGCGCGCCGCCGCCGGAAGCGAGCAGCAATGCGCGCGAGTCGTTCGCCGTGCCCGACGCGACGGCGCCGCGCCAGCAGTAGACGGCGTCCTCGAAGTTGCCGACGACCGCGAAACCCGCGGCGGAGAGCCGCGCGGGCAGCCAGTCGATGACGCGAAACGCACGGTCGGCGAACACGCCATAGGGCTCCTCGACCTGCGTGGCGCCTTCGACGACCGGATGCGCCCATCGGCGGGCAAGGAGCTCGGCAACGCGATAGAGCACCGGACCGACGACGCCCGGCAGCAGGATGTACCAGAACAACGGACCGAAGACGTGCCGATGCGCGGCGACGAGCGCGCCGGCGATCGCTTCGCGGCAGACGCCCTGCACCGATGCGTCGCGCACCGCGCGCTCGATCGAATCGTCGACGTCGACGCGACCGAGCCAGCGGTCGAGCACGCCGCGTGCGCCGGCCGGATCGTCGGCGGCAAGCGCTACCTGGATCTCGGTGAACGCGTGGCTGAACTGGCGGAAACCGACCGTCAGGTACAGCACCGCGACGTGCACGACGAAGACGCCGAGCGGATGCAGCGCCGAGGCCAGCCACTCGAGCAGCGCAGCGCCGAGGACGGCGGCTCCGACCACCAGCAACCAGCCGAGGACGCCGTATTGCCGCTCGCCGGCGTCGGTGTTCGCGCGGACGAAATCGGCAACGGCCAGCGCGGCGCGATGCGCCGGGTTGCCCGCGACCAGCGGCCGGCCCTGCTCGATGAGCAGCGTGAAGATCAGTGCGATGAAGCCCATGCCTTCGTGTCGTCCGCCCCAAGCCTTCGTGTCGCTCGCCGGTGCTCAGGCGATCAGCAGCCGATACAGGTTTCGCAGCATCGCGGCAGTAGCCCCCCAGATGAATCGCTCCTCGGTTTCGCCCGGCACGCGATACGGCATCGTGAAGAACGTGCGCTCGGCGCCGCCCTCGATGCGTATGCTGCGGCGCTGATGATGGCGGGGATTCATCAGGAAATCGAGAGGTACTTCGAAAACGTCGGCGACCTCGGAAGGATCGGGGCGCAGCGCGAAGCCCGGATGCAGCAGGCCGACGATCGGCGTGACGAGGAAGCCGGTGCCGGTGAGGTACTCGGGCAGCGGACCGATCACCTCCACGCGCGCCGGTTCGAGACCGATCTCCTCCTGCGCCTCGCGCAGCGCCGCGTGCACCGGCGACGCGTCGAAGCTTTCCAGCCGGCCGCCGGGGAAGGCGACCTGGCCCGAGTGGTGGCGCAGGTTCCAGGTGCGCTGCGTGAGCAGCAGTGTGGAGCGCTGCTCGCGCACGACGATCGGGACCAGCACCGCCGCGGCGCGCGGGTCGCCGCGATCGATGCGGAACCGGTCGCCGGCCTGCTCGGGTTGCCAGGGCGGCGGATTGGCGAAGCGCTCGCGCAGCGCCGGTTCGCTCAGCCGCTCGGCGGGAACCGGCGGAAGGCCGTCGTGCGCCTCGAAGGCAGGCAGCTCGCGGGGATCGAAGGAAGGAAGGGGCGCGACCGGCTCGCGCGGCATGCGCTCAGCTGCGCGCGGCGGCCGCCCGCGGCGCGCGGCCGGGCAGCTTTTCCTTGATGCGCGCCGACTTGCCGGAGCGGTCGCGCAGGTAATAGAGCTTGGCGCGGCGCACGTCGCCGCGGCGCTTGACTTCGATGCCGGCGATCAGCGGCGAATACAGCTGGAAGGTGCGCTCGACGCCTTCGCCCGAGGAGATCTTGCGGACGATGAACGACGAATTGAGCCCGCGGTTGCGGATCGCGATGACCACGCCCTCGTAGGCCTGCACTCGCTTGCGCGTGCCTTCGACCACGTTGACGCTGACGACGACGGTGTCGCCGGGCGCGAAGGGGGGAATCGTCTTGCCGAGCCGGT
>CALCZN010000306.1:0-12327 GCA_937903095.1 uncultured Burkholderiales bacterium | reverse complement strand
GTTGCCGCCGTGCGCCCCTGGCCCCCCGGCCCCGCCGAGCGCCGCGCGCCGCGCGCCGCGCGGCCCGCAGTCGCCGCCGCGGCCGCCGTCGCCTGTCGCGAGCGCGCTACCGGCGAAAGAACTCAGGCCGGCGCGGGCGAGGCCCCCGCCCCCGCCGGCCGCTGATCGATCGGCGCGTGCATCGCCGCCGCGAACAGCCCGAAGGCGATGACCATCGCCCACGCGTAGTCGTAATTCCCGAAGCGGTCGAAGAACACGCCGCCGAGCCACGCCCCGAGGAAGCTGCCGATCTGGTGCCCGAAGAACACCACGCCGCCGAGCAGCCCGAGCACACCCACGCCCCAGCGCTGGCCGACCAGCGCGTTCGTCAGCGGCACCGTCGACAGCCACAGCAGCCCCATCGCCGCGCTGAACAGGTAGACCGACAGCTCGGTAAGCGGCGCGAGCAGGAACAGGCCGATGACGATCGAGCGAACGACGTAGATCGCCGCGAGCAGCCATTTCTTCGGATAGCGCTGTCCTAGCGCGCCCGAAGCGAGCGAACCGATGACGTTGAACAACCCGATCAACGCTACCGCGTTGGCGCCGACGTTCACGCTCATGCCCTTGTCGAGCAGGTACGACGGCAGGTGCAGCGCGATGAACACCACCTGCAGGCCGCAGACGAAGTAGCCCCAGAACAGCAGGTGGAAGTTGCGGTCGCCGACGGCCCCGCATAGCGCCTGGCCCAGCCGCACCTGCCCGCGCGTGGCGTGCGCCTCGTCCTCCGCGCGCACGCCGAGCGCGAGCACGACGATCAGCGCGGCGAGCGCCGCGTGAACCAGCAGCGCCTGCTGCCAGCCGATGCGCAGGATCAGCTGCCCGGCCAGCGGCAGGAACAGGAACTGGCCGAAGGAGCCGGCCGCCACGCCCACGCCGAAGGCGAGGCTGCGCTTCTCGGCGGGAACGACGCGGCCGAGCGTGGCGAGCACGATGCCGAAGCTCGTGCCGCCGATCGCGATGCCCATGACGACGCCGGCCGACAGCGACAGCCCGGCGCCGCTCTCGGCCCACGCCATGCCGAGGAAGCCGACGACGTAGAGCACCCCGCCCAGCAGCAGCGTGCGCATCGACCCGTACTTGTCGGCCATCGCGCCGAGGAAGGAGCCGCCCAGCCCCCACATCAGGTTCTGCAGCGCGATCGCCAGCGAGAAGGTCTCGCGCGACCAGCCGCGCGCCTGCGTCATCTCGGGCAGGAACAGCCCGAAGGACGAGCGAACGCCGGTGGAGACGACGAGGATCGCGCAGCCGAAGAACAGGACGGCGAGATACGACGAGCGCGAAGCGGAGTGCGATGTCACGATCCGGCGCTCGCCGCCAGCGCCCGTCGGGCCGCCGCGATCGTCGCATCGACGTCGCTCTCGGTGTGCGCGCTCGAGAAGAAGAAGGCCTCGACCGGCGACGGAGGCAGGTAGACGCCTTCGCCGAGCATCGCGTGATAGAAACGCTTGAAGCGCTCGACGTCCTGCGTCTGCGTCTGCGCGAAATCGGTGGGCGGCGACGGAAGCAGGTACAGGCCGGCGAGCGCGCCGACGTGCTGCGCGCTGAGCGCCGCCCCCGCGTCGCGCGCGACCTGGTTCAGCCCGCCGACCAGCCGCGCGCCCAACGCCTCGAGGCGCTCGTAGAAACCGGGCTGCGCGACGAGGTCGAGCGTGGCGAGCCCGGCGGCCATCGCGATCGGATTGCCCGACAGCGTTCCCGCCTGGTAGACCGGCCCCATCGGCGAGAAGCGCTCCATGATGCGCGCCGGTCCGCCGATCGCGCCGACCGGCATGCCGCCGCCGATCACCTTGCCGAAGGTGACGAGGTCGGGCACGACGCCGCAGCGCTCCTGCGCGCCGCCGTGCGCGACGCGGAACCCGCTCATCACCTCGTCGAAGATCAGCAGCGCGCCGTTGTCGTCGCACAGCCGGCGCAGCGCCTCGAGGAAACCGGGCTGCGGCAGCACCAGGTTCATGTTGCCGGCGATCGGCTCGACGATGACGCAGGCGATCGCGTTCGGGTGCCGGTCGAACAGCTCGGCGACGCTGTCGACGTCGTTGAAGGACGCCACCAGCGTGTGCCGGGCGACGCTGTCGGGCACGCCGGCGGAGCTGGGCGTGCCGAAGGCGAGCGCGCCCGAGCCCGCCTTCACCAGCAGGCTGTCGCCGGTGCCGTGGTAGCAGCCCTCGAACTTGATGATCCCGTCGCGCCCGGTGTAGCCGCGCGCCAGGCGCAGCGCCGACATCGTCGACTCGGTGCCCGAGCTGGTGAAGCGCACCCGCTCGACCTGCGGAAACAGCGCGCAGATGCGCTCGGCCAGTTCGCTTTCGAGCACGTTCGGCGCGCCATAGGACAGGCCACGACGCGCGGCGCGCTCGACCGCCTCGAGGACATGCGGATGCGAGTGACCGGCGATCATCGGTCCCCAGGAACCGAGATAGTCGATGTAGCGCTTGCCTTCGACATCCCACAGGTAGGCGCCCTCGGCGCGGTCGATGAAGCGCGGCGTGCCGCCGACGGCGCGGAAGGCACGCACGGCGGAGTTCACCCCGCCGACGAGCACCTTGCAGGCACGGGTGAATTCGGATTCGTTGGTCCGGGTAGCGTTCTGCGACATGAGGTGGAAGACGACCGGCGAGGAGAAACGCCAAGGATAACTGGATCAGCGCAGCGGCGAGCCGGCCGGCGGCGCCGGCTCGAAATGCGGTGCGAGCTGTTTCGCGTCCTGCACCGGCGCCGCATTGCGCGCACGCGTCGCGTAGTCGACGCCGCTCAGGCCGGCGAGCAGCGCGAAGAACGCGAGCGCGACACCCGCGGCGATGCGCGTCTTCGCCGACGCCTCGTTCAGCCGCATGAACCACCAGACGACGAGCGCGCTCTTGACGACGGCGATGCCCAGCGCGACAACCAGATTGCCGTCGCCCAGCGGCACGTAGGCGAGCGCCAGCGTCGAGGCGAGCAGCGCCATCAGGGCGACCCAGACGAAGACAAGCGCGAAGACGAGCGTTCGCGTCATCCGGCACGCCCCGGCAGGTAAAGCAGCGGATAGAGCAGGATCCAGACGACGTCGACGAAGTGCCAGTAGAGCGCGGCGACGTCGATGCGCGGCGGCTGCACCCAGTCGGCCTCGCGCGAGGCGCCGACGGCGAAGACCGCGAGCACGCCAACGCCGATCGTCAGGTGCACCGTATGCAGGCCGGTCATCACCCAGTACAGCACGTAGAAGAGCGCCGCGCCCACCGGCGGCGCACCCGCTTCGTCGCCGAGCCGGAACGCCGTTCCCGGCACCAGTCCGTCGAGCCAGTCCTTGCGGTACTCGATGCCCTTGAGCACGAGGAAAGCGACGCCGAGCGCGGCAGTGATCCACAGGAAGACGGCAACGCGGCGATGCGCCGACCTGCGGCGCGCCCGCTCGGCATCGCCGGGCGGCCGATCGGACGGACGCAGCGCGCGCGCCGCGACGACGGCGAGCGCGACGAACAGGCTGCTCGTGAGCAGCACCGCCGTGTTGATCGAGCCGATGACGACGTCGGTGTGGCGCGCCGCCGCGTCGAAACCCTCGGCCCAGTGCGTGCGGCCGTACAGATACGCGAGGAACAGGCCGCCGAAGAACAGCGCCTCGGAAGCGAGGAATACCCACATGCCGAACTGCGCCGTCTCGTGGCGCAGCTCGAAGGGAAGCGGTTCATTCGCCATCGACATGAAGCGGGCTTCTTCCGAGGCGGGGCGTGTAGCCGTAGACGTCGTCCGGAGCGGCAGGCAGGCTCGCGAAGTTCTCCGTGGGCGGCGGCGACGAGGTCTGCCATTCGAGGCCGGTGGCTTGCCACGGATTCGGGCCCGCGCGCGCGCCGGCGCGCAGCGACCAGGCGAGATAGAACAGCGGCAGCAGGTAGCCGATCGCGAGGATCGACGCGCCCGCCGAAGACAGCACGTTCAGCGCCTGGAACTCCGGGACGTAGGCGTGATAGCGCCGCGGCATCCCTTCGTAGCCGAGCAGGTACTGCGGGAAGAACGTGAGATTGAAGCCGAAGAAGACGAGGCCAGCGGCCATCCGCGCCCAGATCTCCGGGTACATCCGGCCGGTGATCTTCGGCCACCAGAAATGCAGCGCGCCGAAATAGGCGAGCACCGAGCCGCCGACCATGATGTAGTGGAAATGCGAGATGACGAAGTAGGTGTCGGTGAGATGCACGTCGGCGGCGAGCGCGGCGACGAAGAGCCCCGTCATGCCGCCGATCGTGAACAGGCCGACGAAGCCGAGCGCGTAGAGCATCGGCGCGTCGAAGCGGATCGATCCCTTGTACAGCGTCGCCGTCCAGTTGAAGACCTTGATCGCCGAAGGCACGGCGACGAGGAAGCTCAACATCGAGAAGACCATCCCCGCCGTCGGCGACTGTCCGCTGACGAACATGTGGTGGCCCCAGACGAGGAAGCCGATCGCGGCGATCGCCAGCAGCGCGTAGGCCATGAAGCGATAGCCGAAGATGCGCCTGCGCGCGAAGCAGGGAACGATCTCGCTCACCACGCCCATCGCCGGCAGCACCATCACGTAGACGGCCGGGTGCGAGTAGAACCAGAACATGTGCTGGAACAGCAGCGGGTCGCCGCCGTGCGCCGGGTCGAAGATGCCGATCTGGAACAGCCGCTCGGCGGCGAGCAGGATCAGCGTGATGGCCAGCACCGGCGTGGCGAGCACGAGGATGAGGCTGGTGGCGTAGATCGCCCACACGAACAGCGGCAGGCGGAACCAGCCGAGCCCCGGCACGCGCCGCGTGTGCACGGTGACGATGAAGTTCAGCCCGGTGAGGATCGAAGAGAAGCCGACGACGACCACGCCGGTGAGCGCGACGACGACCCAGCCGTTGGAGAACATCGTCGAGTACGGCGTGTAGAAGGTCCAGCCGGTGTCGAGGCCGCCGAGAAAGAGCGAGGCGAGCACGATCGCGCCGCCGACCACGTACAGGTACCAGCTGCCGAGGTTCAGCCGCGGGAAGGCGAGATCGCGCGCGCCGATCATCAGCGGCACAAGGAAGTTGCCGAAGGCCGACGGAATCGACGGAATCAGGAACAGCCACACCATGATGACGCCGTGCGCGGTGAAGAGCTTCGCATAGGTGTCGTCGGAGACGAAGTCCCCGGCGGGCGTGGCCAGCTCGATGCGCATCATCGCCGCGGCAATGCC
Organism: uncultured Burkholderiales bacterium; assembly: GCA_937903095.1. Taxonomy (GTDB): domain Bacteria; phylum Pseudomonadota; class Gammaproteobacteria; order Burkholderiales; family Burkholderiaceae_E; genus Zeimonas. The sequence goes on along the minus strand of CALCZN010000306.1, from coordinate 7,124 downwards.
GCCGATCGCGAAGAACGCGGTGATCGCGATCGCATAGAGGATCGCGATGCGCTTGTGGTCGTGCGTGGCGAACCACGACGCGAGCGTGTGTCCGTCGTCGAGATAGCTGGGCCCGGCGGATTGCGGCGGCGGGGCGGGCGGTGCCGGGCCGCGATCGACAGTGACCGTGTTCATCCGCGTCCTCCCGTCCTCTGGTCGCCGGTGGCGCGGACCCACTCGATCAGCGCCTGCAGATCCTCTTCGGTCACCTGCCCGGCGAACGAAGGCATCACCGGATCGAAGCCGGCGACGACGTCCTTCTTCGGCAGCAGGATCGAATCGCGCACGTAGTTCTCGTCGGCCACCAGGCTGCGGCCGTCCTGCAGATGGACGACGCGCCCGAGCAGCCCCTGCAGGCGCGGCGCGTGCACCGTCGAGCGCTCGTCGTGACATCCGCTGCAGCCCAGCGACCGGTACAGCTCGAAGCCGCGCGCGGCAAGGCCCGGACGCAGCGGACCCGATTCGAGCCAGCGCGCATAGTCGGCCGGCTGCATCACGACGACGCGGCCGATCATCTTCGAATGTTCGGCGCCGCAGAACTCGGCGCAGAACAGCCGGAACTCGCCCAGCCGCGTCGGGCGGAACCAGAGCACCGTGTAGCGCCCCGGCACGACGTCCTGCTTCAGGCGGAACGCCGGGACGAAGAAGCTGTGGATCGCGTCCTCGGAGGCGAGCACGAGCTTCACCGGGCGTCCGAGCGGCACGTGCAGTTCGTTGATCTCGCGCCGTCCGTTGCGGTGATCGAGCTTCCACATCCACTGCTTGCCGAGCACCTGGATCGGCAGCGCATCGGCCGGAACGATCGACAGCTGCGCGTAATCCCAGGCGGCCCACGCGAAGATGCCGAGGAAGATCGCCAGCGGCGTCAGCGTCCACGCCGTCTCGAGCCGCCAGTCGTTCGACGGCGGATTGCTGCGGTCGGCCTTCGAGCCGCGCCGGTAGCGGACGCTGAACCAGACGATCAGCACGGCGAGCGCGAGCGCGACCGTGCCGCAGACGACGAACAGCACGAGCAGCAGCAGGTCGGCACGCTCGCCGGCGCTCGATGCCGCCGGGCCCAGCCAGCCGAAACCGGCGCCGACGCCGTTGCCGTCGTTCATCGGCGATCTCCGCCGCGCAGCCGCCGCAGGATCCAGCCGCCGAGCAGCAGCACGGTGAGCAGGCCCGTGACGCGCGCCGCGTTCATCGCCGCTTCGCTGTGCAGCCCGATCGCCGGATCGAAATGCGCGCACAGCAGCCGCACGCGATCGGAGAGGCCGCCGATGCGCCCGGCCGAGGCTTCGACGAGCGCGAGACGCAGCTCGTCGGCGTCGAAGCGCACGCCGAACAGGTAGCGCGAAACGGTTCCTTCGGGCGTGACGACGACGACGCCGGTCGGGTGCGCGATCGGCGACGAGGCCGGCGCGTCGGGCGTGCGCATCGAGACGAAGCCGACGCGCGCGGTGAGCGCATCGATGCCGCCCGCATCGGCGACGAGCAGATGCGACGCCGGCGCGTTGCGCTCGCCGAAAACGAAGCGCGCATAGCCGTCGTAGGCATCCGCGCGCGCGCGGGCCGACGCCGGCGTGTCCTGCGGATCGACGCTGACGCCGACGATGCGGTAGTCGTCGACCGGCAACGCGGTCGCGTGCAGCGCCTCGATCAGTCCGTGCATCGCGATCCCGCACAGGTTCGGGCAGGTGTAGTAGCCGAGCACCAGCAGCACCGGACGCGAGCCGGTGAACTGCGCACCCAACCGCGTCGAATGACCGCGTGCGTCGAGCACCGGCAGGTCGAGCGGCAATCGGGCGCCAATGCGCTGAACGAAGTCGACGGGCGGCGGGGCCGATGCGGCTCCGAGAGGCAGCTTCGCCGCCGCCCGAGAAGGGTGAAGGGTCAAGGGTGAAGGGGTCGAAGCCTCGGGGCGGTTCCCCTTCTCCCTTCCCCCTTCTCCCTTCTCTTCCTGAAGCAACTTCCCCGCTTCGTCGATCGGAATGTGCGCGATGCCGCCGGCGCGGTCGACCCAGCCGAGCGAGTCGAGGCGCGCACGCTCGGCGGCGCGGTGCGCGTGCAGGTCGAGTTGCGGAGCGCTCGGCAGCGAGCGCGCGTCGCGTTCGGTGTCGCTGGCGTCGGCGCCGCCCTTCGGCGCGTACCAGGCATCGAGCAGCGCGAAGGCGGCGACGACGACGAGCACGATGACCGCGACCAGCGCGACGGCGACCGCTCCGATGCGCCGCAATGCGAGCTCAGGCTGCGCCATCGGTCGCCTCCCGTGCAGCCGGGTCTTCGTCCACCGCGCGCTCGTCGATCGTCCGCGGCACGCTGCCGAAGAGCACGAGCAGCAGCCCCGAAGCGCACAGCGGCACGAGCCATCCTGCGTGCGGCGAATGCGCGTCGACCGAAGGCACGACGAGCCACGTGGAATAGAGGATCTGCGCGACGACGAGCCCCCAGGCGATCGTCGCGAGCCGCTGCGCGCGATCCTTCAGCGCGCGGAACAGCAGCAGGAGAAAGGGAACGACCAGATACGCGAACACGACGACCAGGCCGAACCAGCGCCAGCCGGTGTGCAGGCGCGGCAGATACCACGAGATCTCGCGCGGCAGGTTCTCGGCCCAGATGATCAGGAACTGCATGAACGCGAGATAGCCCCAGGTCATCGCGTACATCAGCAGCAGGTTGCCAAGGTCGCGCCCGAGCGGCGGGCGATCGGGCAGCGCACGCGGCAACGCGCCGGCCGTCGCGACCACGGCGATCGCGAAGGCGGCGCCGCCGTACATCTGGCTCGTCAGCACGATCAGCCCGAAACCGGTGCTGTACCAGCCGGCGACCAGCGACATCAGCAGGTCGATCGCCGCGAGCATCGCCCAGACGAGCAGCGACGCGGCCGCCCTGCCCTTCGACAGCGCCGGATCGCGCTGCTGCGCGAGCCACCACCAGACGAGCGCGTAGACCGCCAGTCGCGCGACGAAGAACGACGGCTGCAGCCACGACGAAAGAAAAGCGGGACGCGCGATGCCGTCGAGCCAGTTCGCATCGGCCGCGGCCCACGGATAGAGCCACGGGATGCCGATCGCCACCGGCACGCCGAGCAGCAGCACCCACGGCATGCGCCGCGCGAGCGCGAAGGCGACCGGGCGCAAGGCTTCGCCCCATTGACCGCCGCTCAGTCGCTGCATCCAGACGTTGGCGAGCGCGCCCAGCACGATGCCCAGGCAGGTCCACCACGCGGCCAGCCACGCGGCGAAGAACATGCGCGGGTCGATCGCCAGCCCGGGCAGCGCGAGCGCCAGCGCGGCAAGGCCCGCCCAGCTCGCCGCCCCGCGTCCGAAATTTCGCGCGGCCGGCTTCATCGCGAAGCCTCCAGCTGCGCCTTCAGTCGCTCGGGCAGCGCGTCCACCGGCGCGTGCTGGCTCAGCTGCAGCGCGCGGATCCACGCGACGATCGCCCAGCGGTCCTGCGGCAGGACGCGATCGGCATACGAATACATGATTCCGTAGCCCTGCGTCACCACGTCGAAGAAATGCCGATCGGGCGCCTCGCGCAGCCGGTCGACGTGATACGAGGGCGGAGCGGGAAAGCCGTGGCGCACGACCGGTCCGTCGCCGTCGCCGGCGATCCCGTGGCAGGGCGCGCAGTAGATGTCGAAGCGCTCGCGCCCGCGCGCGAGCAGCGCCGCAGTGATCGGCGGCAGCTTCTCCCGGGCATAGGCGGCTTGCGCTTCGTCGACCGCTTCGTCGCCGCGGCGACCGCTCGCCGTGGCTGCCGCGTCGCCGCGCGAGCGCGCGATGCTGCCCTCGGGGGGCGGACGCGTCGCGCTGCCGTCGTCGAACAGCGGCGTGGCGGCGCCGGGGTCGAAGCGCGGCTGCTCGTACATGTCGCGCATCACCTGTTCGCAGCCGCCGAGCGCGAGGCAGGCGGCGAGCGCCGCCGCATAACGCGCGAGCGCGACGGCGCGGGCGCGCGGCACGGATGCGGTGAACCGCCGCGTGCGTCTCATGCGGGCACCTCGATGCGGCGCATCGGCTCGAGCGAATCGAGGAAGCGCGCGGCGCCTTCGCGCTCGAAGGCCGGGTCGTCGCTGCGCAGGCACAGGAAGAAGCGGTTGCGCGTGGCGAGATCGAAGTCCTTCGCGCGAAACACCGGATGCGTGATGCGCGGCAGGCCGCTGCCGATGAGCAGCGCGAGCACCGCGGCGAGCGCGCCGCCGAGCACGGCCAGCTCGAAGGTGACGGGAACGAACATCGGCCAGCTGTTCAACGGCCGCCCGCCCACGTTGATCGGGTAATCGACGACCGCCGCGTACCACTGCATGAAGAAGCCGCCCACCGCACCGGCGAGCCCGCCGAGAAAGACGATCGCGGGCACGTGCGTGCGGCGCGAGCCGAGCGCCTCGGCCAGCCCCTCGACGTGGAAGGGCGAATAGGCCTCGGCGCGCCGGTAACCCGCGTCGTGCGCCTTGCGCGCCGCATCGAGCAGCGCATCGGCGGTGCCGAACTCGGCCATCCAGCCCCACAGCGGCGCGCGCGGCTTCGCATCCTGCTGCATGCCCGCGTGCCGGCTCACGACGCGCGCTCCGCGCTCTCGCGCACGAGAAGCCGCATCTCGGAGATCGAGATCGAAGGCAGCACGCGCACGAAGACCAGGAACAGCCACGCGAAAGCGCAGAGCGTGCCGAGCAGGATCGTCCAGTCCCAGAAAGTGGGAATGAACAGTCCCCACGACGAGGGCAGGAAATCGCGATGCAGGCTCGAGACGACGATCAGCACGCGCTCCATCCACATGCCGAGGTTGACGACGAGACTCAGCGCGAACAGCACGACGACGTTGCGACGCACGCGCCGAAACCACAGCAGTTGCGGCACGAGGACGTTGCAGAACATCATCGCCCAGTAGACCGGCGCGTAGAAGCCGGTCCAGCGGTCGATCGTCATCGAGATCTCGAACTCGTCGCCGCTGTAGAACGCGACGAAGATCTCGCAGGCGTAGCCGTAGGCGAGCAGCCACCCGGTGGCGAGCATCACCTTGCCCGCGTGATCCAGGTGCACGTCGGTGATGAAGTCGTACAGGCCGAAAGCGCGGCGCAGCGGGATCGTCAGCGTGAGCACCATCGCGAAGCCCGAGAACAGCGCGCCGGCGACGAAGTACGGCGGAAAGATCGTCGAGTGGTAGCCGGGCGTGTTGCCGATCGCGAAATCGAGCGAGATCACCGAGTGCACCGAGACGACGAGCGGCGTGGCCAGGCCCGCCAGGAGCAGGTACGCGATCTCGAAGCGCTGCCAGTGGCGGGCCTCGCCGCGCCAGCCGAGCGCGAAGACGCCGTAGGCGAAGCGCTTGGCGCGAGTCGTCGCGCGGTCGCGCAGCGTGGCCAGATCGGGGATCAGGCCGACGTACCAGAACAGGAACGAGACGGTGAGGTAGATCGCGATGGCAAAGAAGTCCCAGACGAGCGGGCTGCGCCAGTTCGGCCACAGGTTCATCTTGTCGGGGTACGGCGCGATCCAGTAGAAGAACCAGGGGCGCCCGAGGTGCAGGATCGGGAACAGGCCGGCCATCGCCACCGCGAACAGCGTCATCGCCTCGGCGAAGCGGTTGATCGACGTGCGCCATTTCTGGCGCAGCAGCAGCAGTACCGCCGAGATGAAGGTGCCGGCGTGACCGATGCCGATCCACCAGACGACGTTGGCGATCGCGAAGCCCCAGGCCACCGGAATGTCGACGCCGAAGATGCCCACGCCGCGCACGAACAGGTAGCCGATCGCGCCGAGCAGCACCAGCGTGCCGAGGAAAGTGCCGAAGAACGCCACGAGCCAGGGCCAGCGCACCGGCCGCGTGAGCACGAGGTCGGCGATCTTGTCGGTGATGCTCGCGTAGCCCCAGCCCGCGCGCAGCACGCCGATGTCCGCCGAGGTCGGCGGCGCGCCGCGACCGGAGCCCGCGTTCATGCTCATGCTTCGCGCTCCGGCGGCGTTTCCACGCGCGCGAGATAGGTCGTGCGCGGGCGCGTATTCAGCTCGCCCAGCAGCGCGTAATGGCGCGGCGAGCGCTTGATGTGCACCACTTCGGCCTGCGCGTCGTTGCCGTCGCCGAAATGGATCGCGCGCGTCGGGCACACCGCCTGGCAGGCGGTGATCACCTCGCCGTCGCCGATCGCCCTGCCCTCGCGCTCGGCCGACAGCCGCGCGTGCGTGATCCGCTGCAGGCAGTAGGTGCACTTCTCCATCACGCCGCGATGCCGCACCGTCACGTCGGGGTTGCGCTGGCCCTTCAGCGACTCGACGCTCTCGTCGACCCACTGCAGGAAGTTGAAGCGGCGCACCTTGTACGGGCAGTTGTTCGAGCAGAAGCGCGTGCCGATGCAGCGGTTGTAGACCTGCACGTTCAACCCCTCGCTGTCGTGCACCGTCGCGCCCACCGGGCAGACCACTTCGCAGGGCGCGTTCTCGCAGTGCATGCACGGCACCGGCTGGAAGACGGTGCGCGCGCCGTCGTGCTCGTAGCGATCGACGCGGATCCAGTGCATCTCGCGCCCGTTCGCCACCTGCTCGGCGCCGACCACCGGGATGTTGTTCTCGGCCTGGCAGGCGATCGTGCACGCGTTGCAGCCGATGCACGCGTCCAGATCGATCGCCATCGTCCAGGCATGCGTCGGATATTCGACCGGCGGATACAGCGACGGCCGCGCGCGCACTGGCTCGTCGATGCGCTCGCCGGGCGCGACGATTCGCGCGAGCGCGCGCCCGTGCTGGTCGATCGTGTGCTGGGTGACGGCGAAGGAATGCCGCCGGTCGGTGCGCTCGAGCTGCACGCGGAGCGGCGCATCCGAGCCGTCGCGCAGCGCATAGGCGTCGAAGCCGAGCCCGCTGCCGACGCGCCCGGCCCGGCGCCGTCCGTAGCCGAGCGGCAGGCTGACGACCCCCTCGGCGTGTCCGGTCTGTACCCACAGCGGCGCCTCGATCGAGCGCGCGCCGGCGACGATGCGAACGACGTCGCCGGTTGCGAGCGATCGCGCGACTGCGCTGCCCGGGCCGATGAAGGCGGCGTTCTCCCAGGTGAGCCTGGTGAACGGACGCGGCAGCTCCTGCAGCCACGCGTTGTTCGCGAAA
>CALCZN010000305.1:0-12341 GCA_937903095.1 uncultured Burkholderiales bacterium | reverse complement strand
TCGGACCGGTGCTGCACGTCGTGCGCCATGCGCGCGCAGAGCTGCCCCGCATCCTCGAAACGATCGAAGGGATCGGCTACGGACTGACGCTCGGCGTGCAGACGCGCCTCGACGAAACGGTCGAGCTCGTCGTTTCGCGTGCGCGCGTGGGCAACCAGTACGTGAATCGCAACATGATCGGCGCGGTGGTCGGCGTGCAGCCCTTCGGCGGGGAGGGGCTGTCGGGTACCGGGCCGAAGGCGGGCGGGCCGTTGTACCTGCGCAGGTTGATGCGATTGCCGGTCGACGCGCCGTCGTTGCGGGCAGCGCTGCCGAAGCCGGACGAGGCATTTGCCGGCGCCAACGCCTTGCGCAGCCCGCGACGCGAGCGTCGGGAGGCGGCGCTCCGCGCGCTGGCCGGGTTCGAGGCGTGGCTTCGCACATCGCGCGAGCACGGGTTGCTCGCGCTGGCCGACGTCTGCGCGGCGCTCGCGCGCGACACGCCGCTGGAGTTGCCGCATCTGCTCGGCGGGCCTACCGGCGAGCGCAACACCTGGTGGCTGGCGCCGCGGCGAGCAGTGCTGGGCGTCGCGGCCGACGATGCGGATCGTCTGTTCCAGCTCGCCCACGCGATCGCGGCCGGCAGCGGGATGCTGTGGTCCGGCAACGACCCGAAATCGGTTGCGCTGCATGCGGCATTGCCGCCGGCGCTGCGCGCCCTCGTTCGGGTATCGGACGATATCGACGGCAGCGATTTCGATGCGGCGATCGTGCACGGCGACGCGGACGAAATCCGCAATTGGAGCCGGCGCCTCGCGCAGCGCGACGGCCCGCTCGTCGTGCCGGTCGCCTGCGCCAGCGGCGACCGGCGCTACGGCGCGATTCCGCTCGAACGGCTGTTCGTCGAGCGGTCGCTGTCGGTGAACACGGCGGCGGCGGGCGGCAATGCGAGCCTGATGACGATCGGGTGAGGTCGCTTCGGGTACGAAGCGCTCGCAGCGCGGCGAAAGTCACGCCCGGCGTTCGCGGCCGCGCGACTCGCGAACGATCGACATCAGCCGCTCGAAGCCATGCGCATCGGAGAGCAAGGCGAGCAACTCGCGGTCGCTCAGCATCGCGCGCGCGTCTTCCGCTGTTGCTGCCTCGTCGAGCCGGGCCAGCCCGACGACCAGATCGACGTCGACGTCGCCGCGCGGCCGCGGGCGCGGCTCGATCGTCGCGCGATGCGCGTCGGCGAGCGTGTCGCTGGAAGACAGCCGTGCGATCGCATCGAGCGGCGGCAGCGAGCGCGCGATCTGCACGGCCAGCTCGTTCGCGCGAAGCAGGATCGGAGGCGGCGTGCGCTCCTCGGGCACGAGCAGCAGCCCCAGGCGGCGCAGCCGCCGGCCGAGATGCGCATTCGCGGTCAGGCCGGCGAGCGGAATCGCCAGCAGCAGCCCGGCGATGACCGGCGTCATCCACAGGAACAGCGACCAGGAAACCGCGTAGGCCGCGGCCGCGAGCAGCACCCCGAAGACCGTGTGTCCTGCGTATACGCGGGCGACCTGCGACCACGGCAGCGCGCCGTCATCGCGCCGTTGCACGTTCCAGCCGACGTCGCGACCTGACAGCGTCGCGGCGACCGTGAGCGACTGGTCGAGCATCATCACCGGCGCGATGAGCCCCGAGACGAGCATCTCGACGAGCACGCCCACGAAGCTGCGCATGCCCCCGCCGAAGCCGCGGCGGTGTTCGCTGCGCACGAGCACGGCCAGCCACGCCAGCAGCTTCGGCAGGAAGAGCAGCGCCATCGTCCCCGCGAATACCCAGGCGGCGCGAACCGGATCCTGCGCCGGCCACTGCGGGAAGAGCGCCAGGCCACGCGGAAAATATTCGGGGCGAACGAACTGCGCCTGCAGCGCGATCAGGATTCCGGCCAGCAGGAAGAGCAGCCACAGCGGCGCGGTGAGATAGGCGCCGATGCCGGTGAGCAGGTGCAGCCGGCTCACCGGATGAAGCCCTCGCGCCGACAGCACGCCCAGGTGCTGCAGGTTCCCCTGCGCCCAGCGCCGGTCGCGAACGGAGAAATCGCTGAGCGCCGGCGGCGATTCCTCGTAGCTGCCGCCCAGGCCGGGGGCGATCCGCACCGCCCAACCGCCGCGGCGCAGCAGCGCCGCTTCGACGAAGTCGTGGCTCATGATTTCGCCGCCGATCGGTTTGCGGCCCTCGAGCACCGGCAGCCCGGCGTGTTCGGCGAACGCGCGCGTTCGCAGGATCGCGTTGTGCCCCCAGTAGTTGCTTTCCGAGCCGTGCCACCACGCGAGTCCGCGGCCGAGCATCGGCCCGTAGAGCCGGTTCGCGAACTGCTGCAGGCGCGCGAAGAGCGTCGAGGCGTTGACGATGACCGGCAGCGTCTGGATCAGCCCGACCCGCGGGCTGCGCTCCATTGCGCCGGCCAGCCGCACGAGCGTATCGCCGCGCATCAGGCTGTCGGCGTCGAGCACGACCATGAAGTCGTAGCGGGCGCCGAAGCGCCTCACCCAGTCTGCGATGTTGCCCGCCTTGCGACCTTCGTTGTGCCGTCGATGGCGATAGAAGATCCTTTCGTGGCCCGCGGTATTCGCGCGGATCTTCAGGAAGGCGGCTTCCTCGGCCATCCAGACGTCGGGCTTCGTCGTGTCGCTGAGCACGAAGAAATCGAAGTGCGGCAGCGCCTGCGCTTCCGCCAGCGATTCGTAGAGCGCCTGCAGGCGCGCCATCACGGCGGCCGCGCTTTCGTTGTAGACCGGGAACAGCAGCGCGGTGCGCGACGACAGCGCGGGAAGCGGGCCCGCCGCGTCGATCGCGAGCGCAGGGCTCCGCGGGCTCAGCGACAGCACGAAGCCGACGACGTTGATGACAAACGAGAACGCCACCCATGCGAACAGGACGACGAACAGGACGAGCACCACCTGCTCGAGCAGCGTGAGCCCCGCCACCTGCAGCACGAGATACATCTCGTGCGCGGCGAACGTGGTGAACGCGGCGCTGGCCGCGAGCAGCGCGAAGCGCCGCAGACGGATCGAGCGCGGACCGTCGCCCGGCTCCCCGCGCACACCGCTGGCGAACGATTGCACCGGCATCTCCAGCGGGGCGTCGGGAGGAAGCGGCGGCGCCGATCGAAGCGCTTCCCCGCGCGGGCTCGCGTCCGCCGCGTTGCGCCGCCGTTCGCGGCTCAGGGCGGCGTCCATCGGAAGATCCACGTTTCGGACAACGCTTCCTGGCCCCGCACGAACCTCGCGTGCAGGTCGACCGCCGTTGCCTTCTCCGGGTCGAGGAAGAAACTCAGGCGCCAGCCTCCGGTGTGCGGATTCGGCTGCGTCACGACGTGCAGGATCTTGCCGGCACTCGCGCCGACGTCGCCGCGCACTTCGGCGTCGGGCGGCAGTTTCTTCAGCGCCTCTCCCACCGCTTCGAGCACGAACAATCGACGACCGTCGTGGCCGGCGCCCTGCCGGGTGCGCGCGAAGGTCGCGCGGTCGTCGACGTTCGGATCGCGGTTGGTCCAATGCAGGCGGTACGTGTAGATGTACTCGTGCTTCGCCTGGAACGGCTCCTTCGGATGCCAGAACACGACGATGTTGTCGTTGTATTCGTTGCGTGCCGGGATCTCGTACAGCTGCACTTCGCCTTCGCCCCAGTCGCCGATCGGCTCGACCCAGGCGTTCGGCCGCTGCTCGTAGCGCGCCTCGAGGTCCTGGTAGACGCGGAAGTCGCGATTGCGCTGCACCAGCCCGAAGCCGCGCACGTTCGCGTCGGCGAAGCCGCTCACCTGCAGGTCGCGCGGGTTCGACAACGGACGCCACAGCCGCTCGCCGCTTCCCGTGTGGATGGCCAGGCCGCTCGAATCGTGAACGGCAGGACGGAAGTCGTCGATGCCTGCGCGGTCCTGCGCATCGAAGAAGAACATGCTGGTCAGCGTGCCGAGCCCGGCCTGGTCGATCTTCGTGCGCGGATAGAGCGCGACCTCGGTGTCCATCACCGTCTCGTCGCCCGGACGAATGGTGAATCGATAGGCGGCGGCGGTGCTCGCGCTGTCGAGCAGCGCGTAGACGACGATCGATCTCGCCTGCGCGGAAGGGCGCTCGATCCAGAACGAGCGGAACGCCGGGAACTCCTCGCCCTTCGAGTTGCCGGTGCCGATCGACAGGCCGCGCGCGGACAGCCCGAACACCTGGCCCTTGGCTACGGCGCGGAAATAGCTCGCGCCGAGGAAGACGGCGACCTCGTCGTAGTAGGCGGGGCGATTGATCTTCGCGTGCAGCCGGAAGCCGGCGTAGCCGAGATCCGCATCCGGTTTCGGCGGCGGCGTTTCGCCGAAGCTGAACTGGCTCGGCGAATAGCGCACCGGCCGCGCCCGACCCTGGTCCACCTCGTATATCGCGACACGATCGGTAAAAATGAAACCACGGTGGAAGAACTGGACCTGGAAAGGCAGGTCCGCCTCGCGCCAAAGCGCGTTCTGCGGGCGGAACCGGATCGCGCGATACGCGTCGTAGCTGAGCTTCTTCAGCTCGTCGGGCAGCGGATCGTTCGGCGCCTTGTACGGCGACTGCGACAGCTGCCGCGCGAGCTGGCGGACGGTCGAGCCGTCGAAGGGAGTGCCTTCGTCGGTTTCCGGTCGCTTCTCGGCCGCCCACGCGCCGAGGCCGGCCCATGCGGCCAGGCCGATCGACCCGACAAGGAATTCCCGCCGCTGCAATCCCTCCTCCTCGCATCGCTGGTGCGCCTGCCGCGACGATTCGCAAGGGCCTCGGCGCGGGAGCGGACACGCGCGTGGCCCGCTCCCCGGCCGGCGCCCTCACGCCGAGGCATTTGGCGTGCCGGGGGTCGCCGCAGGAGGCGAGGGCCGCGGATCCCCGTTGCGCTGCCTGCGGAACTGGGCCGGAGTCAGGCCCGTCCAGCGGCGGAACGCCTTGGCGAAGGCGCTCTCGTCCGAGAAGCCGAGATCGTCGGCGATGTCGGGCAGCACGCTCGTGCCGCGCAGCCGCTCGACGGCGACGCCGTGCAGCGCGGCGTCGCGCAGGAGCTTGAACGAGGCGCCTTCCTGGGCCAGGCGCCGGTTCAGGTGCCGGCCGCTGATCGCGAGCATCGCCGCAACACGGTCTTTGCCCCAGCGCGGATTCGCGCGGATCAGGCGCTGCACCTCGGCGCTCAGGCTGTGCTGGCCGAGCTCGGCCAGCATCCGGTTCGTCAACTGGCGCAGATGCTCGCGCAGCGGCGCGTTGGCCTGGATCAGCGGCAGCTCGAGCTGGTCGGCGCCGAAGACGAGCGCATTTTCGGTCGCGCCAAAACTCGCAGGGATGCCCAGCAGTGCCCGGTATTCGGTGGTCGCGGCGAGCGGTTGGTGGGCGAAGCGCACCGCGATCGGACGGAACGCCTCGCCGCTCGCCCACAGGCTCAGCCGCAGCAGACCCGCCAGCACCGCCTCGACCCGTTCGGCCCGTCGAAGCGCGAGATGCGGCCGGTAGCAGATGGTCGCGAGATCCGCGTCGCGCTCGAGCAGGAAGTCGCCCCCCTCGCCGACGATCGGCGCCACCTGGACGAGTTGTTCGAGCGCCTCGCCCAGCGTGTCGCAGGTGGCGAGCAGGAGTCCGGCGCTGTCGAGGTGCCCGGCCTGCAGTTCGAGGCCGAGTCGCAGTCCCGCCAGTCGGTCGCCGCTGCCGCGGCAATAGGCGTCCCACAGCCGATCGAGGAGCGCGAGCGGAAGACGCTCGCTGTCTTCGACGGCCTTGCGCAATTCGACGGGGATCCCGATCTTCCGCCGGTCGGCGCCCTGCAGCAGCGCGCGCGCATAGAGCCGGTTGACGCTGAAGAGACCGACCTTCATGGCCCGAATCGTCGCCTGTGCGTCCTGTTCGAAACGTTACGGACGGCGCCGCAATCAATAAGCTGTCCGCGCCCCGCAGCATATCGGTGCGGCGGGGCGATGGCGAGGCCACGGAGGACCGGCATGGCGAAGACGAGCGGCGGCGAACATCTCGCCCGGATGCTGCAGAACGAAGGTGTAGAGCGCGTGTTCGGCATCATCGACGGAACCTACTTCGGCTTCTACTCCGCGCTTCACCGGCTCGGCATCGAGATCGTCACGCCCCGTCACGAGACGAGCGCGGCGCACATGGCGGGCGCCTACGCGAGGCTCGCCGGGCGGCTCGGCGTATGCATGGCGAGCAACGGCCCGGGCGTCGCCAACCTGCTGCCCGGGCTCGTCGTCGAGCAGGCCGAAGGCAATCGGGTGCTGGCGATCACCAGCGCGCGGCGGCCGGCGATCATGTATCCCGATCGCGGCGGCGCGTATCAGTGCTTCGACCAGGCCGGCGTCATCGGCCGCATCGCGAAGTGGAGCGCGGCGGCGCCCACCTTCGATCGCATTCCGGAATTGATGCGCAAGGCGCTGCGTGCCTGCTGGGACGGGCGGCCCGGCGTCGTGCACCTCGACGTGCCCGAGACGCTGATGAACGGCAGCTTCGAGGCGCCGCCCCTGTGGCAGCGCCAGCAGTATCGCGGCGGCGCGCCGCTGCCGCCGCCGGCCGAACAGGTCGAGCTTGCCGCGCAGTGGCTGCTCGCCGCCGCGGCGCCGATGATCCACGCCGGCAGCGGCGTCGTCCACGCCGGCGCCTTCGCCGAACTCGAGCGCGTCGCGACGCTGCTGCACGCGCCGGTGACGACGAGCTGGGCGGCGCGCGGCGCGCTGGCCGAGACTTCGGCGCTGGCGATCCCGATGCCGCACGTCAAGCTCAACCACAAGGTGCGCAACGAGGCCGACGCGGTGCTGATCCTCGGTTCGCGGGTCGGCGAGACAGACTGGTGGGGCAAGCCGCCGTACTGGCGCGATCCGGCGCAGCAGCGCACGGTGCAGGTCGACATCGACGCCGCGATGCTGGGGCTGAACAAGCCCGCCGACCTGCCGGTGCAGGCCGACGCGAAGCTCTTCCTCGCCGCGCTTGCCGAACGGCTGGAAGGAGCACGAATGGCGACGATCGAGGAGCGCAGGCGCCGGGTCGACGGCTACGGCAGGATCCGCGCACAGGACCGTGCCGGCTGGGACAAGGCGCTGTCGGACACGGCCGAGCCGATGAACCCGGCCCACATCGGCGTGATCTGCGACGAGCTGTTCCCGCCAGAGAGCGTGCTGGTGGCCGACGGCGGCAATGCGGCGGTGTGGGCGATGTTCTATCACCGTGCGCGCGTGCCGAATCGCATCCTGTCGACGTTCCGCTTCGGCATGCTGGGCGCCGGAATGGCGCAGGCACTCGGCGCGGCCGTCGCGCTTCCGCAGTCGCCGGTGTGCTGCATCATCGGCGACGGCGCCTTCGGCTTTCACCCGCAGGAGGTCGAGACCGCCGTTCGCAACCGCCTGCGCGTGATCTGGATCGTGCTGTGCGACCGGCAATGGGGCATGGTCAAGATGAACCAGCAGTTCATGCTGCGGCCGTTCAAGACGATGCTCTTCAGGAAGCTGGACGAGCACGAGACGATCAAGGCCGATCTCGGCGAGATCCGCTTCGACCTGCTGGCGCAGTCGATGGGGGCGTTCGGCGAGCGCGTGTCGTCCGCGGCGCAGTTGCGCAGCGCCGTGCAGCGCGCCCTCGAGCACGGCGGCGCGGGCGTGATCCACGTGGACGTCGACCCGGTCAAGCACATGTGGGCGCCGGGCCTCATCCACTTCAAGAAGATGCACGAGGAGCCGGCCGGCTCCTGAGCCGCGCTTCGTTCACTGCTCGAGTTCAACCGCGAACTTCCTCTTCATCAGGTGCTGGTAGAGATCGGGCAGCAGCCGCCAGAGCAGGCTGGCTGCCACGCTCGCCGCATCCGAGTGCACGCGTTTCCGCCGCCGCTGCAGCGCGACGACGATCCGCTCGGCCATCCAGTCGGCGCTGCGCGTCCTGCCGATCGTCGAGCGGGCGTGTCGCGCCGGCCTGCCGTCGTGGCCGAGCGCGTTGCGTTCGATCGGCGTGTCGAGGAAGCTCGGATACGCCATCAGCACGTGCACGCCGTGGCGCTGCTCCTCGCAGCGCAGCACCTCGAAGGACTGCGCCAGCGCGCTCTTGGCGCCGCAATATGCGGCCCTGCCCAGCACCGGCATCCAGCCCGCCATCGAGCCGATGGCGACGATCGAACCGCGCTGCGCGCGCAACTGCGGCAATGCGGCGAGCGCGAGTTCCAGCGGCGCCTGCCAGTCGACTTCCAGCACCGGCCGCAGCACGGCCGGATCGGTTTTCGCGACCAGCGAGCGATGGGTGATGCCGGCGTTGTTCACCAGCACGCCGACGCCGCCGAAGCGTTCTTCGGCGTGCCGAAGCAGCGCCCGCTGGTGCGCCGGGTCGGCGATGTCGCCGTGCAGCCACGAGACGCGGTCGCCGTCGCCCAGTTCGCGGGCCGTCGCCTGCACGAGATCGGCGTCGAGGTCGGCGAGCAGCAGCGGGTACCCATGCCGGTGGAAGGCACGCGCCAGCGCCCCGCCCAGGCCTCCGCCGGCGCCGGTGATCAGCACGCAGTTCACAGCGCGCCTCTTGCGCGAGCGTGCTCGACGTAAAAGCGGAAGGTCTCTTCGGAGGTTTTGCGCGGCCGGTAGCCGAACTCCTCCTTCAGTCGTCGATTCGAGAGCACCGGCCGGTAGCGCAGGAAATCGACCTGCTCCGGCCCGTAGCGGCCGATGCCGAGGCGCCGGCCGAGCCGGAGCGCGGCGCGGACGAGGCTGGCCGGCAGCGCGCACACTGGCTTGCCGAGGATGGCGGCGATTTCGCGCACGGTCAACGCGCCGTCGCCGGCGAGGTTGTAGATGCCGGCGAGGTCGCCGCGCAGCCCGTGCTCGATGGCGCCGACGACGTCCTCGTCCCAGGCGAAGACGAAAGGGGAATCGGAGCCGCGGATCGCGATCATCCGCTTCGCACGGAACAGCGCGGTGATCAGGTTGTCGGTGGCAGCACCGAGGATCGTGCCCGGGCGCAGGATCAACTGACGAAGCCGGGGATGGCGCTGCCTGTATTCGGCGAGCAGTTCCTCGATCTGCCGCTTGTGGTCGGAATAGGCGAACTCGGGGTTGCCGCGCAGCGGCTGGTCCTCGTCGATCCACGCGGGATTGTCGGCGTGGTAGCCATACGCCGCGCCGGAACTGGTGACGGTGACGTGACCGACGCCGGCGTCGAGGCAGCAGCGAAGCACGTTGCGCGTGCCGTTGACGTCGATGTCGAATTCCCGTGCGCGGTCCCGTCCGGCGTCGAGCACCGAAGCCAGGTGCACGACGTGGTCGATGCGTTCGGCGCGCAGGAGGTCGGCGAGCGCCGGATCGCGCACGTCCAGGCGCGACAACGCGAAGGGCAGTTCCGCGCGATCGCGGATGTCGGTGCCGACGACGTGGTGCCCGGCGGCGAGACGGCCGCCGAGAAGGCTGCCGACGTAGCCGGCCGCGCCGGTGACGAGCACGCGCCTGCACATCGTGGAAGGCATCGGCATCGAGAGAAGCGGCCGCGCTTCGTCAGCTCAACGCGGTTCCCTGCGCCGTGTCCCCGGCATCCCGGATCGGAATGCGCGCCCAGATGTTCGCCAGCGTGAGCCCCGACACCAGGTGCCAGACGCCCCAGAAGGCGGTGATGAGCATCATCGCGCCCGCCGACGGCATGAAGGTGAACAGGATGACCAGGCCCAGACCGGAGTTCTGGATGCCCACCTCCAGCGTGACGGCGCGGCGGTCGGCCGTGGGCAATCGCATCGCGCGGCCCATGGCGGCGCCCAACGCCAGCGCCATCGTGTTGTGCGCGACCACCAGCCAGAAGAAGGTGTCGAAGCGTTCGACGAAGAGGTCGAAGTTGTTGCCGAAGGCGATGGCCACGAAGGCCAGGAACACGATCAGCGCAACGACGCGAAGCGGCGGTTCGACACGGGCGGCGAGCTTCGGAAAGAGGCGCCCCACCCACATGCCGAGCAGGATCGGAAGCGCCAGCACGAGCAGCACCAGCAGCAGGATGTTGCCGGAATCGACCGAGATGCTGGTCAGCAGGCTGCGCGTATGGGGGTTGAGCCAGCCGTAGAACGCGAAATTGAACGGCGTGAGAAACGTTGCCGCCAGGCTCGAGACGGCGGTCATGCTGACCGAGACCGGAACGTTTCCGCGTGCCAGCCAGGTCATGATGTTGGAGAAGGCGCCCCCGGGGCAGGCGGCAACGAGGATCATGCCGAGCGCGAGCGGCGGATCGATGCGCAGGATCCAGGTGACGAGGCAGGTTGCCGCCGGAAGCAGGACGAACTGCGCGAACAGCCCCGCGAAGGGCGCCCGCGGCGACACCAGCACGCGCCTGAAGTCCGCAGGTCTGAGCGAGAGGGAAACGCCGAACATCATCAGCGCGAGGATGGCGTTGAGCAGCACCAGGCTCGCGGGATCGAAGTGGATCGAAACGGGGTCGTTCATGGGCAGGTCCGGCGGCGATCCGCGCTGGCTCGCGCACTTGCAGCGTAGAGGAGAAGCCGCCGCCGGAAACGGAACAAACGAGACTTTCGACCGTCAATTCGGGACGCGAATCACGATCGCGATTCGCTCAATGCAGCGATGCGAGCCCGACGTCCTTCATCCCCAGCGCCTGCGCAACGTCGTACATCGCCTGATTGAGGATCCGGTGGACGTTCTGGTCGGCGTCACGACCCGATTTCGCTTCGATGTCCGCCATCACGGTGTTGTGGATCGGGTGCGAGAGCGCCTTGTCGAAGAGGTGGCCGGACCAGAAGGTTCCGTCCACCGTCCCGGCCTGCACCAGCGTCTTCGCCAGCGCCGTGCCTTTCAGGTCGGGCGGCGCCGACGGAAGCGTCACGCCGGCTTCGGTGGCGCGCTGCAGTCCGTCCTTGACGGCATAGGTCATGCCGTCGAGGAAGGCCTTCGTGTCCTTCTCGCCGTACTGCTTGTTCAGCTTCGCCACCTCGGCGTTCACGGTCTTCTCGCCGAGCATCGAGACGAGCGCTTTCGGGAACGTGAAGTTCTCGGGGCCGCCGCCCGCTTTCACCAGCGCCGCGGTGGCTCCGAGCGCCGGCGGGCCGTCGTATACCGGGCCGCCGAACCAGTTCATCGCTTCCGCGGCCATCGAGCCTGAGGCGTACAGTGCGCCGCCCAGCAGCAGCACGAGGCCTGCGACAAAGGTCGAGAGGATTTTCGTACGGGACATGGTTGATTACTCCTTCAGTCGCGAGCCCGTCTTTCGCTGCACCCCCGCGGATGCGAGCTTGCCCAGGCTCCTGATATGGGCGAGGAAGTCCCCGCCCGGGTACAGACGATCCAATGCCTGCCGGGTCCGATGCGAGACCAGGCCTTCGATACGCTCACCCAGTTCGTCGCCCAGCAACGCCAGCGTCACGCTCTGGCGGATATAGGCGCCGGCGAGCTCGATCACCGGACGCTGCGCGGTGGCCACGCCCTGGATCGCCGTGTCTTCGAACTGCCCGATCAGCGCCTCGCGCTGGTCGATCACCAGCAGCAGCGAGCGCGTCCCGTCGCCCGGCGCGACTTTCAGACGGTAGATGTCGCCCTGGCATGCGCCACATTCGCGCTCGCAGCCTGCGAGGCACAACGTGGTGACACGTACGCCGCGGGCGCTCGCCTGTTGCAACGATTCGGCCAGAAGTGCCGCTTCGGCAGGCTGTATCGCGACCAGCAGATTTTCGTGTGCGCCATCGATTCCCGTGCGCGCGTGCTCGAGCAACTCCGTTTCGCCGCGTAGCGTGAATGCCGGCGGGGTCTCGTCGGATCGCGTGAGCGTGGCCAGTCCGTCACGCGCTGCCGCCAGCGTGCGCTGGTGCTTCTGTTCCAGGCGTCTCAACATCCGTGAAGCGGGCGTCGCCGCGTAACGGACCCCTTCCGCCGTATCGAAGCGCTGCGCGGCACCGCGCGCGATCAGGCGATCGAGCACCGAGTACACGTTGGCGCGAGGAATGGCGGCTGTCCTGGCCACCTCGTAGCCCGTGCTCTGGCCCGCCCTCGTCAGTGCCACGTAGGCCTTGGCTTCGTACTCGCCGAACCCCAGTTCCTGCAGCAACGCGTGGAGTTTCACTGCCAACGATAGTAGTTGTCTCGACAACTACTATAGTGCCGGGATCGATCGAGCGTCTCATTGCCTCGCACGCGAGCGGGGTTGTCGCCACGGACTGCGCTAAGCGCGAGGACATAAGCACACTGGCGCTGGTCCTTCTCGTCGCATGCACGTCGGATCGCGCGAGCATGCGGTGCATGCAATCCGATGATGCGAGGAGAGAAAGATGCCGATCCAGACCGTCCGGCTGATCCGCAAGGAACCGATCGCGCGCGAGACGATGGCCTTCTATTTCGAAAAGCCGAAGGATTTCGACTATCGCGCCGGACA
>CALCZN010000304.1:0-31081 GCA_937903095.1 uncultured Burkholderiales bacterium | reverse complement strand
CCTGCCGAACATCCCCGAGTACGCCACCACCTATTACGCCGCGCAGAAGATCGGCGCGATCCCGGTGTCGATCAACGCGATCTTCCGCGCGGGCGAGGTCGAGTACCTGCTGAACGACTCGGGCGCGGTGCTCGTCTTCACGGTCGCCGAACTGGTGCCGTTCGTTCCCCGCGCGTCGTGCCCGACGTTGAAGCACGTGGTCGTCTGTGAGGGCGAGGCGAGCGGCGGCGCGCCCACGCTCGCACCGTGGTGCGCCGGCCAGCCGGAGCGCTTCGATCCGGTCGAGCGCGCCGCCGACGATCCGGCGGCGCTGCTCTACTCGTCGGGCACCACCGGTTTTCCGAAGGGCGTGACGCTGTCGCAGTCGAACATCGCAACCAACGTGGCGAGCGCGGCGAAGTACTCGGGCTACCGCGACGACGACCGGCTGTGCGTGTTCCTGCCGCTCTTCCACGTCTACGGCCAGAACTACATCCTGAACGCGGCGATTCTCGCCGGCTCCACGGTGTGCCTGTTCCGTCGCTTCGTGCCCGACGTCGTGCTCGATGCGATCCAGCGCGACCATCACACGCTGTTCTTCGGCGTGCCGACGATCTTCATCGGCCTGCTGTCGATGGATCTCTCGAAATGGGATCTCTCGTCGATCCGCTATGAGATGTCGGCGGCGGCGACTATGCCCGAGGAGATCTCGCGCCGCTGGACCGAACGCTTCGGCCGGCGCGTCTACGAGGGCTACGGCCTCACCGAATGCTCGCCTTTCGCCTGCTACAACGACCTCGTCGAGCACCGCTTCGGCTCGGTGGGACGGGCGGTGGAAGGCTTCACGCTGAAGATCTTCGACGAGAACGATCGCGAAGTGCCGCACGGCGAATGGGGCGAGATCTGCATCCGCGGCCCCGGCGTGATGCTCGGCTACTGGAACCGCCCGGAAGACACCGCGCAGACGCTGCGCGGCGGCTGGCTGCATTCGGGCGACATCGGACGCATGGACGCCGACGGCTACGTCTACATCGTCGATCGCGTCAAGGACATGATCAACGTCTCGGGCTTCAAGGTGTGGCCGGCCGAGCTGGAGCAGTACCTGTACAAGCTGCCGCAGGTGCAGGAAGTGGCCGTCTACGGCATTCCGCATCCGGAGAAGGGCGAGCAGGTGGTGGCGGCCGTCGTGCCGAGGGCGGGGCAGGCGATCGCCCCCGAGGATGTCATAGCCTGGTGCCGCGCGAACATCGCCGCCTACAAGGTACCGGTGCGCGTGGACATCGTGCAGGAGCTGCCGAAGAGCGCGACCGGGAAAATCCTGAAGCGCGTTCTGCGTGATCAGGCGCCGCCGGCGTGATAGGGTTACCCGCTTTCGATTCCGGCAGATCCGCTGCCGCACCGAACAAACACCACGAAGGAGAGGAGCATGACCGGATTCACGCGTCGTGATTTCAACCGCGCAGCGGCGGCCGCCGGTGCAACCACGCTCGCCGCGCCCGCGCTCGTCCGCGCGCAGTCGAAGAAGCTGAAGGTCGGCGTGCTGCTGCCGCGCTCCGGGGCGCTGGCCTTCATCGGCCAGTCGTGCCAGCGCGGCGCCGACATCTCGCCGGCGCTGCTGAAGGAGATGTACGGCGTCGACGTCGAGCTGATGAACGCCGACATCGAGTCGAACGTCGACGTCGCCCGCTCGCGCGCCGAGAAGCTGATCGACGAGGGTGCGCAGGTGCTTATGGGCGCTTTCGACTCCGGCCCCACCGCCGCGATCGCGCAGGTGGCCGAGCAGCGCAAGGTGCCGCTCGTCGTCAACATCGCCGCAGCGCCGCAGATCACCGAGCAGGGCTACAAGTACACCTTCCGCAACTTCACCACGGCGGGCGAACTCATCACGAACGGCCTGGCGCTCACGCGCGACCTCTTCCAGGCCACCGGGCGCGCGCCGCGCAGCGCCGTCTTCATGCACGTGAACGACACCTTCGGCACGTCGATGGCCAAGGGCATTGCGGCGATCCTGCCGAAGCTCGACTACCTGCCGTTCAAGATCGTCGACACCATCGCCTACGATCGCGAAGCGCGCGACCTGTCGGTGGAAGTCGCCAAGGCCAAGGCCACGAATGCCGACTTCATCCTGCTGGTGAGCCGTCTGAACGACGCGATCCTGCTCGTGCGCGAGCTGGTCAAGCAGCGCTGGTCGCCGCAGGCGGTGCTCAGCCCCGGATCGCCCGGCATGTACGAGGCGCAGTTCTACAAGGCGCTGGGCAACAAGTATTCCGACTACTGCATTTCGAACGTGCCCTGGTACAACCCGAAGGCCGAACTCACCCGGCGCGTCGAGGCGCAGTTCAACAAGCAGTTCCCGCAGGAGAAGCTGATGTTCCACGCGCTGAACGTGGGCTTCACCTTCGAGGCGATGATGATCGCCGCCGACGCCTTCAAGCGCGCCGGCACCGCCGACGGCGCGCAGCTGGCCGACGCGCTGCGCAAGACGAACATCGCCGAGCACGTGATGATCGGCGGGCCGATCCAGTTCGACGCGAAGGGTCAGAACACGCACATCGCATCGGCGTGCATCCAGAACCGCGGCGGGGAACCGAAGGTGGTGCTGCCGGAGAGCGCAGCGCAGGCGAAGCCGGTGTTTCCGGTGCCGGGGTGGCAGGAGCGGAAGGCCTGAAGAAGCGCGCCGGCGGCATCGACGGGGAAACCGGGCCTGGCCTCCCGGTTTTTCCGTCGACTCACACCGGTCTGCTGCGCATCCGAGTTCCTGGAACGAAGCGGCGCAGCGTCGGGGGGTTTTACACCCATGGCAGATTTCGCTGTGAAAACCACTTGGCCATCAACTACTTGCGGAATTGGCACAAAAGCTGCTTCTAGATAAACCTGAGCTCGGCTATCCTGGAACGGCAAATGAACCTCAAATCACTCGTCTGTGCCTTCGCTGGGGGAATTCTTGCCCTTGGCACCGCTGCCGCTTCCGCGGATGTCGTCTATACGTTCGACGCGACGGACGTTGCCGCATTTGGCTCGGCTCCGTACGGAACCGTGACGCTGGTGCAGAACGGCGCGGATATCGACGTAACCGTGAGCCTGCGGTCGGATCTCGATTTCGTGCTGACGGGCGGCCCGCACTCGGTCTTTTCGTTCAACGCAGCGAACACGTCAATTGGCGACATCAAGAACATCGTGTTCGCGTCGGGTCCGAGCGGACCGGCTAACGTGATCGTTCTTGCGCCGGGCGCAAATACTCCGTTCGGTACCTTCAGTTTCATGATCGACTGCGTGGACAACAAAGCATGCGGTGGGCAGGGCGGATCGAACCCGATCGTGGATCCGCTGACGTTCACGGTGATGAACGCGGTCTACAGCGACTTCGGTGTCGAGAATGACGCAGGCGCCTCGTTCGCTGCCGACGTCATATGCAGGAGCGGACGCTGCAACGGGGCCACTGGCGCGGTCGGTGTCACGGGTCCCGGCGAAGAGACAGGAAACCTTGTCGTTCCCGAGCCTGCAACTGCGGCACTGCTCGGCCTGGGCCTGTTGAGTGTTGCTGCGGCGCGCCGCCGGCGGCGAGACTGAGACTTTATCCGCGTACGGCGCCTGGTTTGACCGGCGCTGGGTACAAAGGGGGCCGCCGGGCCCCCTTTCTTCTGGTGCGCCCGGCACGGGCGCGCTCCTGCCGAGTTTCAACCGGTCTATAATCTGGTCGATGATCAAGGCAAGTGAACCTGTCGAGATCGGCGCCTACGAAGCGAAATCCCGCCTGCCAGAATACCTGCGGCAGGTTCGCGAAGGGCGCCGATTCGTCATCACGCAGCGAGGCGAGCCGGTTGCCGAGCTCGTTCCTGTGGGCGCCGTCGAGCGCCTGCGCGCAACGAGGGCGGCAACCGAGTTGCTGGCTTTCGTCCGGGAATCGCCTCGTCAGACGGTCGACCTGAAAGCGTTGATCGAAGAAGGCCGCGATTGAGCCGCTTCGTGCTCGACAACTCGGTCTGCATGCGATGGCTCTTCGTGGACGCAGACGTCGAGTACGCGTCGAGTGTGCTGCGCCGGATGGAGTCGGGCAGTGTCGCGCTCGTGCCCTCGCTGTGGCCTCTCGAAGCAGGCACCGTGCTCTGTCGTGCCGAGGCGCGCAAGCTCGTGACCAGTGACCGCAGCGACCGGTTCCTGGGCTTGCTGCGAGACCTCGCGATCGAGATCGATCCGATGACCGCGACATCGGCGCTCGACCAGACACTGTCGCTCGCGCGTGCGTTTTCGCTGTCCACCTATGATGCCGCCTACCTCGAACTGGCGATGCGTTCGCGACTGCCGCTTGCGACGCTCGACGGCGCGTTGCGCAAGGCCGCGGGCCGGTGCGAAGTGAAGCTCGTGTGAAGCCGCCGTCGCCGCGATAAGCCCTCGTTTCGCGCAGAGAGGAGAGGGGAGGCGGCGATATCCATTTTGCACCCCTGCCCGGATTCGCTATCCTCCGTCCCCATCGTCAACCCGCAGCCGCACTCCTCGCGGCCCGAGAGCCCGCCCTTGCCCATCGAGGCGATCGCCAACATCGTCATCAGCGGTCTGCTCACCGGACTGATCTACGGCCTGATGGCGCTCGGCCTGTCCGTCATCTACGGCGTCGTGCGCATCGTCAATTTCGCGCACGGCGAACTGATGGCGGTGGCGATGTACGCCACTGTCTTCGCGTTTGCTGCCACCGGCGTCGATCCGCTATGGATGCTCGTGCCGATGGCGTTCGTGTTCTTCGGCATCGGCTACATACTGCAGCGCGGGGTGATCAACCCGTTCATCGATCGGCCCGAGCACTCGCAGTTCATCCTGCTGCTGGCGGTAGCACTCGTCGTGGTGAACCTGCTGCTCGTCGCCTTCGGGCCCGATGCGCGCAGCGTGCAGGTCGATTACGCGCTCGACTCCTACGAGATCGGACCGCTGCTGATCGACAAGGTGCGCCTGATCTGCGCGGGCGTGGCGCTCGTCGCCTGCGCGATCCTCTTTGCGATCTTCCGCTACACCTCCTTCGGCAAGGCGATCCGCGCCTGCGCCGACAACCTGCTCGGCGCGCAGGTGGTGGGGTTGAACGTCGAGCACCTTTACGCGCTCACCTTCGGGCTGGGTACCGCCTGCGTCGGCGTCGCGGGCACGCTGCTGTCGATGCTCGTCGACGTGACGCCCGGGCTGGGGCCCGCCTACACGCTGCTCGCCTTCGTCATCGTGATCATCGGCGGGCTGGGTTCGATCGTCGGCGCGCTCGCCGGCGGCGTGCTGATCGGCGTGTCCGAATCGGTGGCCGGACTGCTGATCACGCCGTCGGCCAAGAGCATGTTCTCGTTTGCGCTGCTCATTCTCGTGCTCGCGTTCCGGCCGCAGGGCCTGTTCCGGGCGCGGTGAAGCGGCGATGAATCGTTCCGTCGTCGCGCTGCTCGTGCTGCTGGCCGCCCTGCTCGCGCTGCCGCTCGCGCTCGACCGCTACCTGCTGTCGGTGATGATCCTGATCCTGTACTTCGCCTACGTGGGTCAGGCGTGGAACGTGATGATGGGCTTCGCCGGACAGCTCTCGCTCGGGCACGCGCTGTTCGTCGGGCTGGGCGCCTACACGGCGGCCGCGCTCTTCCAGCATTTCGCCATCGTGCCCTGGGTCGGCATGCTCGCCGCGATCGTCGTCTGCGTCGTCATGGGGTCGATCATCGGGTGGCTGGCGTTCCGCTTCGGCATCGGCGGCACTTATTTCGCGCTGTTGACGATCGCCTTCGCCGAGTTCACGCGCATCGGCTTCGAGCACTTCGGCTGGGTCGGCGGCACCGGGGGCTTCTTCCTGCGCGTGACGCAGCAGGATCACGTCGACGTCGTGCATCTGCGCGGGCCGCCGATCCTCTTCTATTACCTGGCGCTCGCGCTGGCCGTGATCGGCTTCGTGCTGTGCTGGGCGATGCTGCGCGGGCGGCTCGGCTTCTATTTCCGGGCGATCCGCGACAACGAGGAGGCGGCGCGCGCCGCCGGCGTGAACGTCTTCCGCTACAAGATGTACGCGGTGCAGATCTCGGCGGCGATGACGGCGTTGGCCGGCGTCTTCTTCGCGTTCTACTACAACAACCTGTTCCCGGAACAGATCTTCCACATCAGCCGCTCGATCGAGATCATCCTCGCGCCGATCATCGGCGGCATCGGAACGCTGTTCGGCCCGGTCCTCGGCGCGGCGCTGCTCACGCTGCTCTCCGAGGGCATCAACCAGGCGCTGTCGATGGCCGGGCACGAGGTGCCGGGCGTGAAGCAGATCCTCTACGGCGTGGCGCTGGGCGCCGCGATCATGTTCATGCCGAACGGGATCTGGCCGGTGATCGCCCGCAAGTTCGGCTTTCGCCGCGCGGTGACTGCCGATGATTGAGGCGGCCCCGCGGAAGGCTCGCGCAGCCGAGACTTCGGCCGAGGCGGCGGCCGAGGCGGCGATGCTGCGCGTCGAGAACGTCTCGAAGAGCTTCCAGGCGCTGCGTGCGGTCGACAACGCGTCGCTCGTCGTCGAGCGCGGCGAGATCGTCGCGTTGATCGGCCCGAACGGCGCGGGCAAGACGACGCTCTTCAACCTGATCGCGGGCGCATTGGCGCCGAACGAAGGCAGCATCGTCTTCCTCGGTTCGGACATCGCCGGCTGGCGCGCCGACCAGGTGTGCGCAGTCGGCATCGGCCGCACCTTCCAGATCGTCAAGCCCTTCGCCGACATGACGGTGCTCGAGAACGTGATGGTCGGCGGCTTTCGCGGCACCACCGATCGCAGGCTGGCGAGCCGCCGCGCCGAAGGCGCACTGCGCGCGCTCGAGATGTGGGGGCAGCGCGATCGCCCGGCTTCCGCGCTCACGTTGCCCGATCGCAAGAAGCTGGAAGTGGCGCGCGCGCTCGCCACCGAGCCCCGGCTGCTGCTGCTCGACGAAGTGATGGCGGGTCTGCGTCCCACGGAAACCGACCACATGGTCGCGGCGTTCCGGCGGCTGAATGCCGAGCACGGCGTGACGATCCTGCTGATCGAGCACGTGATGCGCGCGGTGATGGCGCTCGCGCAGCGCGTCTACGTGCTGCATCACGGCGTGATCATCTCGTCGGGCACGCCCGCCGAGGTCACATCGGACCCTCGCGTGCTCGAGAGCTATCTCGGCACCGCCGAGTTGTGAACGCCGCGATGCTCGAGATCCGCGACCTTTCGGTGTTCTACGGCGATGCGCAGGCGCTCGACCGCGTGAACCTCGACGTCACGTCGAACCAGATCGTCGCGCTGGTCGGCGCCAACGGGGCGGGCAAGACCTCGTTGATCCGCACACTGGCCGGGATCCTGAAGCCGCGCTCGGGGTCGATCCGCTTTAACGGGCGCGAGATCGCCGGGCTGCCCAGCTCCACGGTCTGCGATCTCGGCATCGGCCAGGTCGCCGAGGGTCGGCAGATCTTCCCGTCGATGAGCGTGCTCGACAATCTCGAGGTCGGCGGCCTGCTGCCGCATGCGCGCAGGCATGCGGACGAAACGCTCGAGCGTGTCTTCGCGATGTTCCCTCGGCTGAAGGAGCGCGCGGGGCAGGCGGCCGGAACGCTGTCGGGCGGCGAGCAGCAGATGCTCGCGATCGGGCGCTGCCTGATGGGCGCGCCGCGCCTGATCATGTTCGACGAGCCGTCGCTGGGCCTTGCGCCCGCGCTCGTCGCCGAAGTGCTCGCGACGATCCGCACGTTGCATTCGCAGGGGATGACGATCCTGCTCGTCGAACAGAACGTCGCCGCGTCGCTGAAGCTCGCCGATCGCGCCTACGTGCTCGAGAACGGCAGCATCGTGCTCGAAGGAAGCGGCGCGGAACTGCTCGACGATCCGCGCGTACGCGAGGCGTACCTGGGCTTGTGAAGCTTGCAGCAGTTGTCTTCGCAGCGGCGTCGCTGCTGGCGACGATAGCCGATGCGGCCGCGTTCGTCGCGCGCGATGCGATCGTCGAGCAGGCGCTCGAGCACGTCGTCGCGCGCGGCGAGGGGCTGGGCACGCTGGCGGCGCGGTACGGCGTTTCGGTGTCGCAGATCGCCGAGCGCAACGGACTCGACGCGCGCAAGGGGCTCGCGGTGGGCCAGCGCGTGGCGATCGTTTCGCGGCACGTGGTGCCGCCGCCGATCGACGACGGCACCCTGATCAACGTTCCGCAGCGGATGCTGTTCCGCTTCGAGTACGGACGCGTCGTGGCGGCGTATCCGGTCACCGTCGGCAAGCGCGGCTGGGCGACGCCGGTCGGAGACTTCACCGTCACCAGCCGGCAGACCGACAAGACGTGGATCGTGCCGCCGTCGATCCAGGCCGAGATGCTGCGCGAAGGCAAGCCGGTGCTCACGCAGGTTCCGCCGGGCCCCGACAATCCGCTCGGACGCCACTGGATCGGCACGAGCCTGCCGGGCATCGGGCTGCACGGAACGAACGCGCCGGCCAGCGTCTATGGTTTCCGTTCGCACGGTTGCGTGCGGCTGCATCCGGACGACATCGCGGCGCTGTTCGACGCCACGCGCGTCGGCGATCGCGGCCGGATCGTGTACCGTCCGCTGCTGCTCGCCCGTGCGACCGACGGACGGATCTGGTTCGAAGCGAACCCGGATATCGAGCGCCGGGAGCCGGACCCGGTCGAGATCGTTCGCGAGATGGCGCGGCTGCAGGCGATCGAGCCGGCAGCGATCGACTGGGCGCGGGTGGAGAAGGCACTGAAGCAGCGGGCGGGCCAGGCGATCGACGTCGGCGTGGCCTCGGCGGCAGGCATCGCGGCGTCGAACGACGCGGCCCGCAACGACGAAAGCGCGCAGGCGCGGGAGGTATCGCAGCGATGACGAAGGAACGACTGCGCAGGCAATTCGTTCGAGACGGGCTGGCGCTCGCGCTCGGCGCCGCCGTATCGCAACCGGCCTGGTCGTCGGCGTCCGGCTCGCCCGATCGCGCCGCGGAGATCGCGCGCCTGGCCTTCGTCAACACGCACACCGGCGAGTCGCTCGACGTCGTCTATCGCGAGGGGCCGCGCTACCTGGGCGATGCGCTCGCCGAGATCGACCGCGTGCTGCGCGATCACCGCAGCGGCGACGTGCACGAGATCGATCGCGCGTTGCTCGAGCAGCTCGTGCAGGTGCGATCGCTGCTCGGCGTCGGCAAGCGGCCGTTCCACGTGATCTCCGGATACCGCTCGCCGCGCACGAACGCGATGCTTGCTTCGCTCGGCAACGGCGTGGCCACGAAGAGCCTGCATCTGCAGGGACGCGCGATCGACATCCGGATGCCCGGCGTGGAGCTGAGCACGCTGCACCGCGCGGCGTTGTCGATGCAGGCGGGCGGCGGCGGCTACTACGCCCGCCCGGACTTCGTGCACCTGGACACCGGGCGCGTGCGGCGCTGGTGAACGCCGCCGAGCGTCACCCGCCGCTGCCGGGCACCGGTTGCGGAGGTTGCGGCGGCAGCACCTTGCCCGGATTCATGATCCCCAGCGGATCGAGCGCCTGCTTCACCTGGCGCATCAGCGCCATCTCCACGTCCGACTTGTAGCGCGCCGATTCATCGCGGCGCAGCTGCCCCAGGCCGTGCTCGGCCGAGATCGAGCCGTGGAAGGAGACGACCGCGTCGTGCACCAGCCGGTTCATTTCAGGCTGCAGCGCGAGGAACTCCTCTTCGTGTTCGCGGCCCGAGCGCTCCGCCGGCGGCGAGACGTTGTAGTGCAGGTTGCCGTCGCCCAGGTGACCGAAGACGACCATCCGGATGCCGGGGAAGGCTCGCTGCATCGCTTCGTTCGTCTGCTCGACGAAGTCGCCGATCGACGAGATCGGCACCGAGACGTCGTGCTTGACGTTCTTGCCGGCGAGCGCCTGTGCCTCGGAGATCAGCTCGCGCAGCTCCCACAGCGCGCGGCTCTGCGCGCCCGAGGTGGCCACCACCGCATCGAGCACGATGTCGGACTCGATCGCGCGCTCCATCAGCGCCTCGAACTGCGCATTCGCGTGCGCTTCGCTTTCGCTGTCGCTCGTCTCGAGCAGCACGTAGTAGGGCGCAGCCTCGGCGAAGGGGCGCCGGTGGTCGGGGAAGTGCTGCATCACCAGCTCGATGCACAGGTTCGAGATCAGCTCGAAGGCGGTGAGCGTCGAGCCGAGCATCGACTGCGCGAGTTCGAGCAGGCGCAGCGCGGCGTGCGGATCCTGCACCGCGGCCATCGCGGTGACCTGCGCGGCAGGCAGCGGGTAGAGCTTCATCGTCGCCGCGGTGATCACGCCCAGCGTGCCCTCGGAACCGATGAACAGGTCGCGCAGGTCGTAGCCGGTGTTGTCCTTGCGCAGCCCGCGCAGTCCGTTCCAGATGCGCCCTTCGGCCGTGACGACCTCGACGCCCAGGCACAGTTCGCGCGTGTTGCCGTAGCGAAGCACCGCGGCGCCCCCCGCGTTGGTGGCGAGGTTGCCGCCGATCGTGCACGTGCCTTCCGACGGCAGGCTCAGCGGAAAGAGCCGCCCGGCCCGGCGTGCCGCCTCGTGCACCTGCGCCAGCGTGCAGCCCGCTTCGACGGTGATCGAGTTGTTGATCGTGTCGACCGCGCGCACCTTCGCCAGCCTGGCCAGCGACAGCACGATCGATCGGCCCGATTCGTCGGGCGTCGCGCCTCCCGACAGTCCGGTGTTGCCGCCCTGCGGGACGACGACGACGCGATTCCGTGCGCACCATTGCACGATCGCGGCGACGCCCTCGACCGAATCGGGTTGCGCCGCGCCGAATGCGCGTCCGAAATAGCGCCGGCGCCAGTCGACGGTGAAGGCTTCGAGGTCGCCCGGATCGGTGATCAGTCGGCCCGAAAACGAATTGCGCAGCGCATCGAGATCGACGCGCTGCGCAGCCTGGGGAGGGGCGGTACGGTTCGCTTCCATCGAAGCGAGTGTACCGCCGGCGCTTACCTCACCGTGAAGCGCACCGAGGCTTCGGAGGCATTGCCGGCCTTGTCGGTCGCGCGCACCGTGAGCGTGTTCGCGCCCTTGCTCTTGTTGGGATTCCAGCGCACCTGGTAAGGCGCGGTGCTCGCGCTGCCCACCGACTTGCCGTTGACGAGGAAATCGACGCGCGCGATGCCGTTGTCGTCGAAGGCCGAGGCCGACAGCGACACGGGCTTGCTCGCGATCGTCGCGCCGTCCGTCGGCCATGTCACGCTGACGGTGGGCGCGGAGGCATCGGCGTAGACGACGTAGCTCGCCGCCGCCGATCCGGCGCTGCCGCCCGGTTCGGCGGCGCGCGCCTGCAATGCATAGACTCCGTCGCCCGTCTGCGCACTCGACGCCACCGACCAGCCGACCGTCGCCGATGCGCCGGGCGCGAGCGTCACCGACGCGCCGGGCGCGAGCGTTACCGAGGCGCTGGAGAAGGAGCCCGAGAAGCCGGCGGGCGTAGTCTGCGCGAACGAGAAGCTGCTGTTGCCGCAGCTCGAGCTGTTGCGGTTGGTGATCGACACCGAGTAGCGCAGCGTCGAACCCGGCGCGCCGGTTTGCGACGCGGGACTCGTCTGCACGCCGGGCGTCGAGCGCGCGCATTGCGCCACCGTCGTCTCGATGTTCACCGACGCGGTGCCGGTCGAGATCGACTGCGCGGTAACGTGCACGCCGTTGGTCGCATCGCTGAAGCTCTGGCCGGGCGCCAGCAGCGCGAGCAGAACGGTGGGCGAGGGCATCGCGCCGGTGGCCCGATGCACGGTCACCACGTCGCGGTAGCCGCCCGACAGGCTCGCGCTCAGTCCCGCGGCGGCGCGCAGGCTCACGTAGTAGTACTCGTCGGTGTCGGCCTTGCGGATGCGGATCGTACGGGGCATGCCGGTATCCGGCGCCTCGAGCGCCGCGATCGCGTAGCTGCCCGAACCGGGGTTGTCGACGATCGACGCGTCGGTGACCCAGCCGGCCATCACGCGGTTGGCCGCGTGCATCTGCACCGACGGCGCCGTGCCCATCGGGTCGGAGTTGTCGCCGTATTCCGAAGTCGGCGTGGACGCATGCTTGAAGCGCAGGTTGTGCCCGATCTCGTGCGCGAATACGCCGGCGCTGCAGCTCGCTACCCACGAGCGCGTGGGCGCGGAGCCGCCGATGTAGGCGATGCCGGTCCATGCACAGGTGCTGTTGCGCGGAATCGCGTACGAGATGCGCATGTAGCGCGACGGGTCGATGCCCGCGGAGCGGGCCGCGGCGTCGGCCGCCGTTCCCCATGCATTGAAGTCGCAGGTGCTGCTCGACGTGTACGGAATGGTGAACGGCCCGATGACGTCGCCGGAGAACGTCACCTGATTCTCGGAGGACTCCCGGAAGATCCGGTCGACCGACGCGCCGGTGCCGAACAGCGCCGTCTTCAGCCCCGACGTCGTGCAGCCCGACGCCTTGTCGGAGAAGTTCGCCATGATGACCAGCGTGCGCTGGTCGCCCGAGACGAGCGGCGCGGTGACCGAGCCGGTTTCGCCGCCGGTGCTGCCCGTGGTCGAGCCGGAGTCGATGGATGAACCGGTCTTGCCCTTCGTGTTGCCCTTGCCGTTGTTGCCCTTCGACGCCGCCAGCTCCACCTCGTTGCGATCGCCGACCACGAGCTGGCCGTTCACCCGCAGGCCCTTGACGCGAACGTGCCTGTCGATCAGCGCGAGCGTATCCCGCTCGCTCAGCGACGGATCGGCCCATTGCAGTCCGACGCGCCCCGGCGCCGCCGGATCGTCGCTCTCGAGGAAGAACGGATGACGCACGATGCCGCGCTCATGGTCGTCGATCGACATGCCGACGATGCGGCCTTCGAGCTGGACATGCTGCTCGATGCGCTCGCGCACCGCTTTCGGCATCCGTTCGCGCAGCGCCTCGGGCATCGCCATCGACAATGCGCCGCGCGGATCGGTGCGCACCAGTTCGAGCATCGCCGCCCGGCGCTGCTCGACCGCCTTCGCCAGTTCGCTCTCGCGTTGCGCGCGTTGCGCGGCCGGCGCTCGTTCGAGCGCTTTCAGCGCCCGCAGCACCTCGTTGCTCGATCGCCTGGCCTGCGCGTCGGCCGCCGCCGCGGCGCGGTGCTCCGCGGCGCTCTGTGCGCCGTGGTCGTCCGCCGCCCAGGCGTGCGAAACGAATGCGGCAACGAGCGCCGCCGCGCAAACGGAGTAACGGAAATCCATCGAGCCCTCTCCTGGAATGCCACTGCATGCCCGCCTGGCGGCGGGAACCGCGCGACCGCCCGGATCGCGCTGGCATCAGAAACCCGGAGAGGAACTACGTCACAGGAAGGCCGATGCAAGGCCATGTCGCGCCGACCTGCGGCGCGAGCGGAGACTGCGCTACCGCAGGCCGGGCATCATCCCCTTCATGCCCCGCATCATCTTCGCGAGGCCGCCCTTCTGCATCTTCTTCATCATCGACTGCATCTGCTCGAACTGCGACAGCAGCCGGTTGACTTCCTGCACCGATACGCCGGAGCCGGCGGCGATGCGCCGCTTGCGGCTGGCCTTGATCAGGTCGGGCTTGGTGCGTTCGGCCTTCGTCATCGACTGGATGATCGCCTGCATGCGCCGCATCTGCTTCTCGGCCTGCGACATGTCGGCGCCGGCCGCCGCCTGCTGGAACTGCGCGGGCAGCTTGTCGAGCATCGAGGCGAGGCCGCCCATGCGGTTCATCTGTCCGAGCTGCGAGGCGAAGTCGTTCAGGTCGAAGCGGTGGCCCGACTTGAGCTTGTCGGCCAGCGCCTTCGCCGTCTTCTGGTCGACGTTCTTCTGCGCTTCCTCGACGAGCGAGACGATGTCGCCCATGCCGAGGATGCGGTTGGCCATGCGCTCGGGGTGAAAGCCCTCGAGGCCGTCGAGCTTCTCGCCCACGCCGACGAACTTGATCGGCGCGCCGGTGACCGCCTTCACCGACAGCGCGGCGCCGCCGCGCGCGTCGCCGTCGAGCTTGGTGAGCACGACGCCGGTGAGCGGCAGCGCTTCCTTGAAGGCCTTGGCCGTGTTGACCGCGTCCTGGCCCTGCATCGCGTCGACGACGAACAGCGTTTCCACCGGATCGAGCAGCGCGTGCAGTTCGGCGATCTCGCGCATCATCTGCTCGTCGATCGCCAGGCGCCCGGCGGTGTCCACCAGCAGCACGTCGAAGTAGTGCGTGCGCGCCCACTGGCGTGCGGCGGCGGCGATCTCCACCGGCTTCTGCTCGGGCGACGAAGCGAAGAACTCCGCGCCGGCCTGCTTCGTGACGGTGCGCAGCTGCTCGATGGCGGCCGGGCGATAGACGTCGCACGAGACCGTGAGCACCTTCTTCTTCCGGTTCTCGCGCAGCCACTTCGCGAGCTTGCCGACGGTGGTGGTCTTGCCCGCGCCCTGCAGGCCGGCCATCAGCACGATCGCCGGCGGCTGGCTGGCGAGATCGAGCTGCGCCGTGTCGCCGCCCATCAGCTGCGTCAGCTCGCGGTGCACGACGCCGACCAGCGCCTGCCCCGGCGACAGGCTGCCGATCACCTCCTGTCCGAGCGCGCGTTCGCGCACGCGCGCGACGAAGTCGCGAACGACCGGCAGCGCCACGTCGGCTTCGAGCAGCGCGATGCGGATTTCGCGCAGCATCTCCTGCGTATTGGCTTCGGTCAGGCGCGCTTCGCCGCGCATCGTCTTGACGACGCGCGCGAGCCGTTGCGAGAGGTTTTCGAGCATGCCCTTGGAGTAAACTGAATTGGTGCCGATTTTACCGGTTATCGCCGACCTGCTTGCCGCGCTCGCCTACGTCGTTGCCTGGCGCGCGCCGCATCGGTTCAGCGGCGCGGCGATGATCGTCGGGCTCGTCCCGCACGCGATCGGCCTGTACGAGACGATCCTCGGCGAGAACGGCTGGCACTTCGGTTTCGCGCCGATTCTCTCGGCCACGTTGTGGATCGGGGTGGCCGTCCTGTGGTTCGAGAGTCTTTCCGCCCGCGTCGAGGCGCTGCGCACGATCGTGCTGCCCGTGGCCGCGGTCGCGGTGCTGCTGCCGCTGGGCTTTCCGGGAATCGATCTCGGTGCGCAGACCACGCGGCCCTTCTTCCTTCCGCACCTGCTGATCGGCACGCTGGCCTACGGCGTGCTGTCGCTGGCGGCGCTGCACGCGGCGCTGATGGCGCTGGCCGAACGCGCGCTGCATCACGGCGGCGAGGAAGCGAACGGCCTGCCGCTCGCGCGCTTCCTCGAAGACCTGCCGCCGCTGCTCGTGCTCGAGCGCATCCTGTTCCGCTTCATCGGCCTGGGCTTCGCGCTGCTCACGCTCACCGCGTTCAGCGGCGTGCTCTTCTCCGAGGAGATCTTCGGCCAGCCGTTGCGCTTCGATCACAAGAACGTGTTCACGTTGATCGCGTGGGCGGTGTTCGGCATCCTGCTGCTCGGACGCTGGTTGTGGGGCTGGCGCGGGCGCACCGCGCTGCGGCTCACTTTCGGCGGTTTCGCGCTGCTGCTGCTCGCCTACGTCGGCAGCCGCTTCGTCCTGGAAGTCATCCTGAAACGGCACTGAACGGCACTGATGGGCAAGCTGCTGAGCTGGGTCGTGCTGATCGCGCTGGCCTGGCTCGTGATCCGTCTGTTCGCGATCAGCCAGCGCCGGCGCGCGCGCGCCGGCGATGCCGCCGCTGCCTCCGGGGCAGCGGCGCCGGGCAGCGCGACTTCCGATGCGCCGGGCCGCGCGCTCGAAGGCGAGCCGATCGTGCCCTGCGCGCACTGCGGGCTGTTCGTTCCCGCTTCCGACGCCGTGCGTGACGACGGCTTCGACTATTGCAGTCCCGCGCATCGCGACGCCGATCGCGCGCAGCGCCGTTCGCGTTCGCGCGACGGGCGAACGCCGTCGTGACGAGTGGCCCTGCGTTGGCAGCCGAGCCCGCAGCCGCCGCTCGCGCCGCGTCGGG
Organism: uncultured Burkholderiales bacterium; assembly: GCA_937903095.1. GTDB lineage: Bacteria > Pseudomonadota > Gammaproteobacteria > Burkholderiales > Burkholderiaceae_E > Zeimonas. The sequence goes on along the minus strand of CALCZN010000304.1, from coordinate 15,234 downwards.
CATCGGCGCTTCGCCGGCCGTCGCGCCTTCGTACTGGGCGTCGCTGCGCTGGCTGGCGGCGAGCCGCGTGGCGATCGCGCTCGTGCTCTTCGCCTTCTTTCCGCTGCACGACACCGGCCGGCTGTCCGGCGGGCTCGGCGACCCGGCACTCTACGGCGGCACCGCGCTGCTGTACCTGCTCGCCGCCGTGCTGTTCCTCTCCACGCTCGATCGCTTCCGCGCGCACTTCCATGCGCTCGTGCTGGCGCAGGCGCTCACCGACATCGTCGCGCTGTCCACGTTGATGCACGCCGCCGGCGGCCTGAAGAGCGGGCTGCTCGTGCTGCTGATCGTCGCGCTCGCCGGCTCTGCGATCGTCGCCACGCGACGGATGGCGGCCTTCTTCGCCGCGGCGGCCACGCTCTTCGTGCTCGCGCAGGCCGGCTGGCAGCTGATGAGCCCTTCCGGCGGCGACGCGGCTTCGCTGATGCTCGCCGGGCTGGTCGGCATCGGCTGCTTCGCCACCGCGATGACGGTGAACTGGCTCGCCACGCGATTGCACGCGCAGGAGCGCATCGCGCAGATGCGCGCCGACGATCTGCGCCGCCAGCTCGCCGTCACTTCGCGCGTCGTCGCCGAACTCGCGCACGGCGTGATGATCGTCGACGCCCGCGGCGCCGTGCGCGCGATGAATCCGGCGGCCCGCGCATTGCTCGGCATCGCGTCGCCGGCGCCGCCGACGCTCGCCGATGCGGGCGGCCGCGGCTGGTCGATGCTGCGCGACGCGCACGCCCGCTGGCGCGGCAGCGGCGGCGCGCGCGGCGCCGAGAGCGATCTCGAACTGCCGGACGTCGACGGCCGGGCGACGCGCGTGCGGCTGCGCTTCCTCGGCACGGCCGAGACGGGCGAAGATACGGTCGTGATGATCGAAGACCAGCGACTCGTCGAGGATCGCGCCCAGCAGCTGAAGCTCGCGTCGATGGGCAGGCTGTCGGCGTCGATCGCGCACGAGATCCGCAACCCGCTCGGCGCGATCCGCCACGCCAACGGGCTGCTCGCCGAACGCATCACGGATCCCTCGCTGCAGCGGCTGACGCGCATCGTCGAATCGAACACCGTGCGCATCGACCGCATCGTCGAGGACGTGCTGTCGATCGCGCGTCGCGATCGCTCGGCCGACGAGTCGATCGATGCGCAGCCTTTCCTCGGGCGGCTGGTCGACGAGTTCGTCGCGACCAGCGGCGCCGAACGCGCCCGCATCGGCGTGCGGCTGTCCACCGCGCGGCCGATCCGCTTCGATTCGAACCACCTTCGCCAGGTGCTGCTGAACCTGCTCGCCAACGCGCTTCGCTACGCATCCACGGCCACCGAGGCGGTGCGCATCGAGTGGCGCGAGCGCGACGACCGGCGGCTCGAGCTGCGCGTCTGCGACGACGGTCCGGGCCTCACCGACGAGATGCGCGAGCACGCATTCGAGCCCTTCTACACCACCGAGAGCCGGGGCACCGGACTCGGCCTGTATCTCGCGCGCGAGCTGTGCCACGCCAGCGGCGCGACGATCCGCTACGAAACCGGTTCGCCGTCGCAGCGCTGGCGCAGCGTCTTCGTCGTCGAGCCCCGCAACGAGGCCTTCGCCCGGGAATGAAGGAAGCCGCCGACACCGCGAACCCGCGCAACGGGCCGCGCCCCTCGCGTGCGTCGCCGCTGCGCCGCGTGCTCGTCGTCGACGACGAGGCCGATCTGCGCGAGCTGCTCGAGCTGACGCTGGTCGGCATGGGGCTCGACGTCGACTGCGTGGGCTCGATCGCCGAGGCCGAGGCGGCGCTGTCGCGCAACGCCTATGCGCTGTGCCTGACCGACATGCGCCTGCCCGACGGCGACGGATTGACGCTCGTCGCGTCGATCAACCGGCGTCATCCGCAAACGCCGATCGCCGTGATCACCGCCTATGGCAGCGCGGAGAACGCGGTGGCGGCGCTGAAGGCCGGAGCCTTCGACTATCTCGCCAAGCCGGTCGCGCTCGATGCGCTGCGCAGCCTGGTGCGCTCGGCGCTGCAGCTGCCGTCGCAGGCGGGCGGCGCGCCGGCGAACGAAGTCGTCGCGTCGTCGCCGCAGCCGGCGCGGCAACTGCTCGGCGATTCGGAGGCGATCCGCGAGGTGCGCGCGCAGATCGCGCGGCTGGCACGCAGCATGGCGCCGGTGTCGATCAGCGGCGAATCGGGCTCGGGCAAGGAGCTGGCCGCGCGCCTGATCCACGAGATCGGCGCGCGTGCTGCGCAGCCCTTCGTCGCGGTGAACTGCGGCGCGATTCCCGAGTCGCTGATGGAGGCCGAGTTCTTCGGCTATCGCAAGGGCGCTTTCACCGGCGCCGACCAGGATCGCGACGGCTTCTTCCAGGCCGCCAACAGCGGAACGCTCTTTCTCGACGAGGTGGCCGACCTGCCGCTGGCGATGCAGGTGAAGCTGCTGCGCGCCATACAGGAGAAGCGCGTGCGCAAGGTCGGCGCCACCGTCGAGGAAGCGGTGGACGTGCGCATCGTCAGCGCCACGCACCAGGATCTCGCGCAATGCGTGGCCGCCGGGCGCTTCCGCCAGGACCTCTATTACCGGCTCAACGTGATCGAGCTGCGGCTGCCGTCGCTGCGCGAGCGCCTCGAAGACATCCCGGTGCTCGCCGACGCGATTCTCGCGCGGCTCGCCGGGCGCAGCGGCGCGGGCCAGGCGCCGCGCCTGGCGCCGGTGGCCGTGCGCTATCTGCAGAGCTATCGCTTCCCCGGCAACGTGCGCGAACTGGAGAACGTGCTCGAGCGCGCGCTCGCGTTCTCCAACGGCGACGTGATCAACGTCGAGGATCTCGGCCTGAAGCCGATCGTCTCCGACGACGACGAGAACGAGCGCATCGATGCCGAAGGCGCGGACGCGACGACGCCGGCGAGCGGCGCGACCGGCGAGCGCAGGCCGGTGCGCGTCTCCGAGGACGGCGTTCCCGAATCGCTGCCCGACTACCTCGAGCAGATCGAGCGCGAAGCGATCCAGCGCGCGCTCGACAAGACCCGCTACAACCGCACCGCGGCCGCACGGCTGCTCGGCATCACCTTCCGCGCGCTTCGCTACCGGATGCAGCGGCTCGGACTGAACGGATGACGCGCGCGCGCCGGTCGCCCGGCGCCTGGCGCGAAGACGGCTCGGGCTGGCTCGCCGCCGCGCGCGTGGTCGCTTCGCCGAACTTCGATGCGCGCCCGCCCGGCACGCGCGTCGAGCTGCTCGTCGTGCATCACATCAGCCTGCCGCCCGGGCGCTTCAGCGGAGACGCGATCGAGCGCCTGTTCACCAATCGGCTCGATGCCTCGTCGCACCCGTCCTTCGCCGCGCTGCGCGAGCTGCGCGTGTCGGCGCATTTCCTCGTGCGTCGCCGCGGCGAGCTGCTGCAGTTCGTCGACACCGACCGGCGCGCCTGGCACGCGGGCGTTTCGCGCTTCCTCGATCGCCAGCGCTGCAACGATTTCTCGATCGGCGTCGAGCTGGAGGGCGACGAGTCGCATCGCTTTACCGAAGCGCAGTACCGTCGCCTTCGACGCCTGATCGCCGCATTGCGCGAGCGTCATCCGCTGCGCTGGCTCGCCGGTCACAGCGACATCGCTCCGGAACGCAAGCGCGATCCCGGTCCGATGTTCGACTGGGCGCGCGTGCATGCGATGCACGAAGCGCGCGATCTCGTCCGACCGTACTGAACGTTGTCGACGCACTCGCGATCGCATCGCCTGCGACATCGCGCGCGTTCGATGCTTCGCTTCGCGACGTCGAAGGCTTCGCGATGTGTTGCGTGCACGCCGACGAAACCGCGCGCGAGTCAAGACGAACGCGTCGAACCGTTGCGGACGCCCTACAAGCACCGTAAGATTTCGCGTGTGCATAACAGCGGAATTTCACGTCAGTACAAGAAGTTATCGACGTGTATTCAAGCGTGAAATCAGTTGCTGTGGCAGGGGATGATCCGGTGAGGTCGACGGCTTCGTGCGGGAAAGAATGGATGCAGACGAGTTCGCGAAAGCAGCAGACGACGGTCGATCCGATTCCCGTTGCGACGATCTCCACAGAGCGCCGAACCATTGGTTCCGGCGCTTTTTTTGCGCCGAATTCATTAGCGTAGGAACGACGAACCGTGGAACACGGTGTTCTTGCGCCGATGAATAGCCCGTTCCGACCGACGCGCACTCGCGCTGCGGCACGGGTTTCCGTCATCGCAACATCCTGAGAAGGAGATCCTCCATGGCAACTGCCAAGAAAGCCGCGAAGAAGCCGGCCGCGAAGAAGGCCGCGGCGAAGAAAGCAACGAAGAAGACGACCGCGAAAAAGGTCGCCAGGAAGGCCGCGACGAAGGGCGCAGCGACCAGGCGCGTCGCCGCGAAGAAGGCCGCGCCGAAGAAAGCTGCAGCGAAGAAGACCGCTGCGAAGAAGGGCGCAGCGAAGAAGACTGCGGCGAAGAAGGGCGCAGCGAAGAAGACTGCAGCGAAGAAGACCGCACGCAAGGCCGCCGCCAAAAAGCCGATGGCAGCTCGCAAGGCCGTGAAGAAGACGGCCGCGAAGAAGCCCGCGGCGAAGAAGGCGACGAAGAAGGCGGCCGCGCGCAAGGCCGCTCCGGCGAAGAAGGCCGCGAAGCCCGCAGCGAAGAAGGCGTCGACGAAGAAGGTCGCCGCGAAGAAGCCGGCAGCGAAGAAAGCGGCGGCGAAGAAGCCCGCGGCGAAGAAGAACGGCGCTGCAACGGCCGCGGCCCCGGCCGCCAAGCCGCTGAATCCGGCAGCCGCCTGGCCGTTCCCGACGGGCAACCGTCCGTAACACATCGCTGTAGAAGCGTCGTGCGCCGACGGCGACGCACGATGCAACGGGTCCCGCACCGGATGTCCCACGGTGCGGGACTCTTTTTTTCGTATGCGAGAATCGCGGGCGTTGCGGAATCGACCTCATGCACCAGGCACTCTGGCTTCTGCTCGAAACGCTCGGCAGCCTGCTGGCTACCGCCTGCGTTCTGCGCGCGTACCTGAACTGGCTCGGACTCGGCGTTCGCGATCCGCTCGGCCAGTTCGTCATCGCCGTCACCGACTGGATCGTGCGGCCGTTGCGCGGCGTGCTTCCGGCCACGCGCAGGAACATGCGCAGCGTCGACTGGGCGAGCCTGCTGGCCTCGCTGCTGCTCGCCGTCGTGCTCGCGGTGCTCTACGTACTGCTGTTCGGCGGCGGACGCGCGCCGGCCTTCGGCGTCGTCGTGCTGCTGGCGATCTTCTGGCTGGCGAAGTGGTCGCTGTGGCTGCTCACCGCGCTCGTGCTGCTGCTGGCGGTGCTGTCGTGGGTCAATCCGCACGCGCCGATCGCGCCGACGATCGACGCGCTCACGCGCCCTTTCCTCGCGCCGATCCGTCGCTTCGTTCCGCTGATCGGCGGAGTCGACCTGTCGCCGCTGGTGCTGATCCTGCTCGCGCAGCTCGCGCTCACCTTGCTGCAGTCGGTGATGCCGACGTTCTTCGCGGCCGTCGCATAGGGCCGCCTCGCGGGCTCCGATGGATCGCGCGCAGTTGCCGGCCTGGCTCGAAGGCGAGCCGGGCGCGTGGCGTGTGCGCATTGCCGCGCAGCCCGGCGCACCGCGCACCGAGGCGGTCGGCGAGCACGACGGCTGCCTGAAGCTGCGCGTTGCCGCGCCGGCGATCGAAGGGCGCGCCAACGACGAGATCGTCCGCTTCCTGGCCGAGCGTCTCTCACTGCCGAAGCGTTCGGTGCGGCTCGTGTCGGGGCAGACCGGTCGGCGCAAGCGCTTCGCGCTCGATGCCGCGCACGACGCGCCGGCGCTGTGCGCCGCGCTCTACCAGGGCGCGCGGCCGTAGGCCTGTTGGAAGCGGCGCGCGACCTCGGCGCGATCGACCGGATGGTTCTGTCCGCCGCGGTGTTCGATCTTGATCGCGCCCATCACGCTGCCCAGGCGCGCCGCGTCGACCCAGCTCCAGCCGAGCGCCCGTGCGTGCAGAAGACCTGCGCGGTACGCGTCGCCGCAGCCGGTGGGATCCACTGCGCGCGGCACCGGCAGCGCCGCGATCTCCGTCACCTTGCCGCCTTCGTAGACGCGCGACCCTTCGCCGCCGCGCGTGACGATCAGCGCCTGCACCTGCTGCGCGATCCGTTCTTCGCTCCAGCCGGTGCGCTGGACGAGCAGCGAAGCCTCGTAGTCGTTGACCGTCACCGCGCTGGCGATCGAGACGAAGCCGCGCAGCGCCTCGCCGTCGAACATCGGCAGTCCCTGCCCCGGATCGAACACGAAGGGCACGCCGCACTCGCGGAACTCGTGCGCATGCTGCAGCATCGCCTCGCGGCCGTTCGGCGCCACGATGCCGATCGCCGCGCCGGCATCCGCGCCGCAGACCTCGCGCGCCGAGATGCGATGCGCGTGCGACATCGCGCCGGGGTGGAACGCGGTGATCTGGTTGTCGGACAGGTCGGTGGTGATGAAGGCCTGCGCCGTGTATTCGTCGTCGAGCCGAAGCACGGTGGAAGCGTCGATGCCCAGTTCGGCCAGGTGCGCCAGGTAGGCGTCGCCGTCGCGACCGATCGTCGCGAGCATCACCGGCTCTCCGCCGAGCGCCGAGAGCGTGTAGGCGATGTTGCCCGCGCAGCCGCCGTAGTTGCGTTCGAGCCGGGGCGCGAGGAACGCCACGTTCAGCATGTGCACGCGATCGGGAAGGATGTGATCCTTGAAGTGGCCTTCGAACACCATGATCGTGTCGTAGGCGATCGAGCCGCTGATCAGCACGCGTCGGGTCATCGTCGCTCCTGGGGATAGAACAGTTGCACGCGGTAGTCGTAGCCGGCGGCCTGCAGATCGTGCGCCTCGAGCGCCAGGCGCAGCGGCCATTCCGTGCCCGCCGGAACGCCGCGGTCGCGCGCTTCGTCGGCCTGCGGTAGGTAGTCGTCGGGGTGCAGCGCACGGCGTACCAGCACGCGGCTCGAAGGATCGGTGAGCGTGAGCTGCATCGACGGCCAGCGCACCGGATGGTCGGCGCGGTTGCGCAGCAGCGCGCGCATCTCGAGCACGTCCGGAACGGCGGAGGCCTGCAGCTCGAAGGATTCGATCGTCAATGCATCCAGCTCGTCCGGCGCCTCGATGCGCAGGCCGAAAGGCGCGAGCGCCGCAGCCAGCAGCGGAGCGGCGAAGGGCAGCTGCGTGACGATCGCCGAGCGTTGCGCGACGACCCATTGCATCGCGAGCGCGATCGCCAGCGCGAGCGCGAGCAGGCCGGCAGCGAGGCCGCGCCGGTCGGCGAAGCCGCGCGTGCGCGCCGTCGAGAAGTAGTCGATCGCCGATTCGTCGTCGTCGCGCGTGTCGTAGGCCGAGCCGGCGTAGCGCTCGACGTAGGGTGGCGGGGGGTCGTCGGGCGCCGCGTCGGCGAGAGGCGCGTCGGCCTCGTGCGCGGTGTCGCGCGCAGTGTCGTGCGCCTCGCCGGGGCGGGCTCCGTCGGCGGAGGTTTCGGCGACGGGTGCTTCGGCGACCGGTACTTCCTCGGCGGCTGCTTCCTCGGCGGATGCATCTCCCGCGGACGTGTCGCCCAGCGGCTGCCCCTCCTCGGGTGCTTCGAACGCCGGCTCTTCTCGTTGCTCCGTTTGCGCGGCGGACGCATCGTCGTCGAGCGGCCCGGCGAACAGCGGATGATCGGATGCGGGCGCGCCTATGACGATCCATTCGGCGTCGTCGCCGCCGGCGGCCCGCGCCTCGGCGCCCAGTTGCGCATCGTCGACGTAGCGCAGATGGTCGATGCCGGCGAAGACGTGGCGGCAGCGCCCGCAACGCACGAAACCGCGGCGCAGCTTCAGCTGATCGGGAACGACCCGAAAGCTCGTCTTGCACTGCGGGCACGTCGTCGCGAGCGCCATCGATTCTCCCGGTTTCGGCCGATCATCCGCGACGGGTTCCGGCCAGGCAAGTCCAGCCTTCGGCCGATCGCCACGCTTGCAGCGTCACGTTGCGATAGCAGCGCGCGATCTCGTCGGCCTGCCGGTCGAGCAGCCCGGCGAGAACCAGCCGGCCGCCGGACGCGACCAGCGTCTCGAGCAGCGGCGCGAGCACGCGCAGCGGATTCGCGAGGATGTTGGCGACGACGACGTCGGCCGGCGGTGGCATCGCGTCGCTGCTCGATCGCAGTTCGATGGCCGCGTCGTTGTCCGCTGCGTTGCGCGCCGCCGCCGCCAGCGCCTGCGGATCGATGTCGATGCCGGTGACGCTGCGCGCGCCCAGTTTCGCCGCGGCGATGGCGAGGATTCCCGATCCGCAGCCGTAGTCGATCACCGTCTCGCCCGCCCGCAGGTTCTCGTCGAGCCATTCGAGGCACAGGCGCGTCGTCGGGTGGCTGCCGGTACCGAAAGCCAGGCCCGGATCGAGCACGATGGCCGCGCGCCCCCCGGGCGCCGGCTGCGACGACGCGTGCCACGACGGGGTGATCCAGAGCCGATTGCCGACGGGGAAGGCGGCGAACTGGCGCTGCGTCGCCTGCACCCAGTCTTCGTCGCCGAGGCGGTCGAGTTCGATCGCGGTGGGGGCGGGCCGTGCGGCGAGCGCGGCGGCGCGCGCGAGCAGCGCATGCGCGCGCCGCCGTTCCTCGTCGAGGTCAATCGGTGCGGACGCGTCGGGCGCTTCCGGCGGCGCGCCCGGCGACGACGCATCGCGCGGCACCAGCGCGGTGATCAGCGTGCGCGGCCAGGCGCTGGCGGGCGGCGGTTCGCTCGGTTCTCCGAACAGCGCGCATTCGGCTTCCGAGTCGGCATCGGCATCGCTCGTGTCCACCGACGAGGCGCCGGCGGCGAGCAGCGCGTCGGTCCACGCGTCGGCCGCGGCGCCGTCGACGGTGAAGCGGATTCGCAGCCACATCGCGGCGTCGATCTTCGTTGCGCAGCCGAGCGGGCCGGACCGCGTCAACTGCGGCGCAGCGCGAGCTTCTGCTCGAGGTAGTGGATCGGCGTGCCGCCCTGCACGAAGTGCGCGTCGGTGAGCAGCTCCCGATGCAGCGGCAGGTTCGTGCGGATGCCGTCCACCGCCATCTCGGAGAGCGCGATGCGCATGCGGCGGATCGCCTGCTCGCGCGTCTCGCCGTAGGCGATCACCTTGGCGATCATCGAATCGTAGTTCGGCGGCACGAAATAGTTGGTGTAGACGTGCGAGTCGACGCGGATGCCGGGCCCGCCGGGCGGATGCCAGGCCGTGATGCGCCCCGGCGAAGGCGTGAAGCGGAAAGGATCCTCGGCATTGATGCGGCACTCGATCGCGTGTCCCTGCAGCCGGATGTCGCGCTGGCGAAAGCGCAGCTTCTCGCCGCAGGCGATGCGGATCTGCTCCTGCACGATGTCGATGCCGGTGATCAGTTCGGTGACCGGATGCTCGACCTGGACGCGCGTGTTCATCTCGATGAAATAGAACTCGCCGTTCTCGAACAGGAACTCGAAGGTGCCGGCGCCCCGATAGCCCATCTTGCGGCACGCGTCGGCACAGCGCTGCGCGATACGGTCGATCGCGCGCCGCGGGATGCCCGGCGCGGGCGCTTCCTCGATGATCTTCTGGTGCCTGCGCTGCATCGAGCAGTCGCGCTCGCCCAGATGCACCGCGTTGCGGTGCTCGTCGGCCAGCACCTGGATCTCGACGTGGCGCGGGTTCTCGAGGAACTTCTCGAGATAGACGTTCGGGTTGTTGAAGGCCGCCTGCGCCTCGCTGCGCGTCATCGTCACCGCGGCGAGCAGCGCGGCCTCGGTGTGCACGACGCGCATGCCGCGGCCGCCGCCGCCGCCGGCCGCCTTCACGATCACCGGGTAGCCGACCGTGCGCGCGATGCGCAGGATCTCCTTCGGATCTTCGGGCAGCGCGCCTTCCGAGCCGGGCACCACCGGCACGCCCGCCTTCTTCATCGCGTCCTTCGCCGACACCTTGTCGCCCATCATGCGGATCGTCTCGGGGCGCGGGCCGATGAAGACGAAGCCGCTCTTCTCGACGCGCTCGGCGAAATCGGCGTTCTCGGACAGGAAGCCGTAGCCGGGGTGGATCGCCTCGGCGTCGGTGACCTCGGCCGCGCTGATGATCGCCGGCACGTTCAGGTAGCTGTCGCGCGACGGTGCCGGCCCGATGCAGACCGATTCGTCGGCGAGCTTCACGTATTTCGCTTCGGTGTCGGCCTGCGAGTGCACGACGACCGTCTTGATGCCCAGTTCCCGGCATGCGCGCTGGATGCGCAGCGCGATCTCGCCCCGGTTGGCGATCAGCAGCTTCTCGAACATCGGGAGTCTGTCGGGGCTCGCGTTATTCGATGACGAACAGCGGCTGCCCGAACTCGACCGGCGATCCGTTGTCGACGAGAACGGCCTTGATCGTGCCGCTGCGGTCGGCCTCGATCTCGTTCATCAGCTTCATCGCTTCGATGATGCACAGCGTCTCGCCTTCGGCGACTTCGCTGCCCACCGAGACGAAGGGCTCGCTGCCCGGCTGGGCCGAGCGATAGAAGGTGCCGACCATCGGCGAGCGCACGAGGTGCCCCGACGGAGTCTCGGGCGCGGGCGGGGGGGCCGACGGCGCGACGACGGGCGCGCCGGAGATCGTCGAAGGCGTCACCGGCATCGGCACCGGGGCGGCCGGCGCAGCGGGGGCCGCGACTATCACCGGCGGATTCTTGACGATGCGTACCTTGCCCTCGCCTTCGGTGATCTCCAGCTCGGAGATGCCCGATTCGGAGACGAGATCGATCAGTGTCTTGAGCTTTCGCAGGTCCATTTCGCTTTCAGCCTTTGGGGACGCGCCGCCGCGCCTCGACGGAGCGGGGGGCGGCAGCCTGGGTCGCAACCGGGGAGGCTGCGGGCCCGCGCAGCGACTCGATCGCCGCCTGCATGGCCAGCCGATAGCCGATCGGCCCCAGTCCGGCGACGATGCCGGCGGCGAGGTCGGAGAAATACGATCGGCGGCGGAACGCTTCCCGGCGATGGATGTTCGACAGGTGCACTTCGATGAACGGAATCGCCACCGCCGCCAGCGCATCGCGCAGCGCCACGCTCGTGTGCGTGAACGCCGCCGGATTCAGCACGATGAACGCCACCTCGCGCTCGCGCGCCTGCTGGACGCGGTCGACCAGCTCGCCTTCGTGGTTGGACTGGAAGCTCTCGAAGCGATGGCCGTGCTCGGCGCACAGGCGCGCGAGTCCGTCGTCGATTTCGTCGAGCCGGGTCGAACCGTAGACCTCCGGCTCGCGCGTGCCCAGCAGGTTCAGGTTGGGTCCGTGCAGCGCCCAGAGCAGTTTGGAGGACGTCGTCAAGCAGGTACGCGAGCGGGAATTTCGCGCTTTTGCGGGAAGTTGGACGCCTTTATACGCCGGTTGCGCGATGAACGCCAGCGGCGAATGAAATCGGGCGGGGCGCTCAGGGCGCCGCTCAGGGCACCGCTCGGGCCCCCGCTCAGGGCGCCGCTCGGGCCCCCGCTCAGGGCGCCGTTCGAAGCGCCGCTTAAAGCGTCGCTCAAAGCGTCGCGGCGATCGCGGCGCGCAGCTCGGCGTTGTCGAAGCGGCCGAGGATCCGGTGGCGAATGCGGCCTTCGCGATCGATGACGGCGGTGAAGGGCAGCGAGCCCGAGGTGTTGCCGAAGCGGCGCGTCAGTTCGGCGCCGCCCGTGCCGGCGACGAGCAGCGGGTAGCTCATCGGCATCTTCTCGGCGAATTGGCGGATGTTCTTGTCCGAATCGATGCCGATGCCGACGATCTGCAGCCCGCGGGCGGCGTAGTCGCGTTGCATCTCGCTCAGCTCGGGCATTTCGCCCACGCAGGGCGGGCACCAGGTGGCCCAGAAGTTCACCACGAGCGGCCGGCCGCGCCAGTCGGCGAGCCGCACTTCGCGGCCCTGCGCATCGGGCATCGCCAGCCCCAGCAGCAGGTCGACCGCGGAATTGTCGGCGGTGACCAGCCGGTAGTGGCGCGACGCGACCCACGCGCCGAAGCCGCCGAAGCCCAGCGCCAGCGCCGCTGCGCCGATCCAGACGCGCCGTCCCGCTTTCATGCCGCCTCGCCGAGCCGCCCGAGCAGCGCGCGCCGGTCGCCGCGCTCCGGGCCCGCGTCGCTGTTGCGCCCGCCCTTCAGCGCGCCGCGCAGGTCGTCGTGCCGGTACAGCGACAGCAGCACCGGCGCGTCGGCCATCCAGAAGGTGATCGCCTCGACGTCGGGTCCGCCGCGGAAATGCGGCATCGAGCCGACGTCGAAATCGACGCCGCTATTCCGCAGGTCGATCTGCACGTCCTTGGTGTTGTCGTGGAAGAGCTGCAGATGGATCGGCGCATGCTCGGTGACGATGCCCTTCCAGACGGCGCCGGTCAGGTACGGCTGGTATTCCTCGAGCCGCTGCATCAGCTCGGCGGCCGTGCGCCGGCGCCGCAGGACGCGCTCGGCGTGACCGGCGTCGAACAGCTCCAGGTGTTCGAGCAGCGCCGCGTCGACCTCCTCGTTGTCGGGCATCGACCCCTTCGGCGCGGAACGCTCGCCGAGCACGCGCTGCGCGGCCTTGCGCTTGGCGCTCGCGTAGTCGGTGGCGCCGTCGGCGAGCAGCCGGGCGGCCGCTGCGGCGATCTCCAGGCGCAGGGGATCGGTGTTCTCGTTCATGGTCTGTAGAATCCGCAACCGCACATTATCGCCCCTCGATGCACATCCACATCCTCGGCATCTGCGGGACGTTCATGGGCGGCATCGCCGCGATCGCGACGCAGGCCGGCCATCGCGTCACCGGCTGCGATGCGAACGTCTATCCCCCGATGAGCGAGCAGCTGCGCGCGCTCGGCATCGAACTGATCGAGGGCTACGACGCCGCGCAGCGCTCGCTTGCCCCCGACCTGTGGGTGGTCGGGAACGTCGTATCGCGCGGCAATCCGCTGATGGAGGCGATTCTCGACGCGCGCGATCCGTTCACCTCGGGCCCGCAGTGGCTCGCCGAGCACGCACTCGGAAAGAAGTGGGTGCTTGCTGTTGCAGGAACGCACGGAAAGACGACGACCGCTTCGCTGCTCGCCTGGATTCTCGAGGCGAACGGCCGCAAGCCCGGCTTCCTGATCGGCGGGGTCGCGCGCAACTTCCCGGTTTCCGCGCGGCTGGGCGAGCGCGAGCACTTCGTCATCGAAGCCGACGAATACGACACGGCCTTCTTCGACAAGCGCTCGAAGTTCGTGCACTACCGCTCGCGCACGCTGCTGCTGAACAACCTCGAGTTCGATCACGCCGACATCTTCGCAGATCTGGCGGCGATCGAGACGCAATTCCACCACCTCGTACGAACGGTCGCGCGCAGCGGACGGATCATCCACAACGCGGCCGAGCCGGCGCTCGCGCGGGTGCTCGCGCGCGGGCTATGGAGCGAAAGCGAGTCCTTCCTGTCGGCGGAGGGCTGGCATCTGGACGCGATCGAGGACGACGGCTCGGCCAGCAGCTTCGACGTGCATTTCGGCGGCGAGCGGCTGGGCCGCTGTCGCGTCGCGCTGGCCGGCGCGCACAACCGCGCCAATGCGCTCGCCGCGATCGCCGCGGCGCGGCATGCCGGCGTGGCGCCGGCCGCCGCGATCGATGCGCTGGCCGCGTTCGAAGGCGTGCGCCGCCGGCTCGAGACGCGCGGAACGGCAGCCGGCGTCACCGTCATCGACGATTTCGCCCACCACCCGACGGCGATCGCCACCACGGTGGCGGGCCTGCGCGAGCGCGTGGGGCCGCAGGCGCGCATCCTCGCGGTGCTCGAGCCGCGCTCGAACACGATGAAGCTGGGGACGATGGCGGCGCAACTGCCCGACTCGCTGCGCCAGGCCGATCTCGTCTACTGCCACGCCGCCGGTCTCGACTGGGACGTCGCTGGCGCGCTCACGCCGCTGGGCGCGCGCGCGCGCGTGGAGCGCGACCTGGCGGCGCTCGTCCGGGCGATCGTCTCCGATGCGTGCGCGGGCGACTACGTGCTCGCGATGAGCAACGGCTCCTTCGGCGGCATCCACCAGCGGCTGCTCGATGCGCTGGCCGGGCGGGAAAAGGAGCAGCGGCTCGCCGACGAGGACAGTGTCCCGCGCCCGCGCCCGCCGGCGGCGCGAACCGCGAGCCGGCTCGTCTACCTGCACGGTTTCCGCTCGTCGCCGCAATCCTTCAAGGCGCGCATCCTCGACGAACGCCTGCGCGCGCTCGGCCTGGCCGAGCGCTTCGTCTGCCCGCAGCTGCCGCCGTCGCCGGCCGAGGCCGTCGCGCTCGTCGAGCGCGAGATCGCCCCCGGTCCCGACGACACGCTGGTCGGCAGCTCGCTGGGCGGCTACTACGCGACGTGGCTGGCCGAGCGCAGCGGCGCGCGCGCCGTGCTGCTGAATCCGGCGATCGATCCGGCGCGCGACCTCGCGCCCTACGTCGGCGAGCTGCGCGGCTATCACGACGATCGGCCCTTCCGTTTCGAGGCGCGCCATCTCGACGAACTGCGCGCGCTGCACGCCGGCGAGCTGCGCGATCCGGCGCGCTGGCTGCTCGTCGCCGCCAAAGGCGACGAGGTGCTCGACTGGCGCGAGATGCTCGCGCGCTACCCGGGCGCCCGCACGATCGTGCTCGAAGGCGGCGATCACGGACTCACCGATTTCGATTCGCTGGCCGACGAGGTGCTCGGCTTCGCGGGTTTCGATGCACGCGCGGCGAACACCCGCGACGAACCGAAGGATTGATATGAAGCTGAAGGGCAAGACCGCGATCATCACCGGCGCCACCGGCGGCATCGGCATGGCGACGGCACGCAGGTTCGCCGCCGAGGGAGCGGCGGTGGTCGTCGCCGATCTCGATGCGGCGCGCGTGGACGAAGCGGCGTCCTCGCTCGTCGATTCCGGCGCGCGCGCGATCGGCGTGCGCGTCGACGTCACCGACCGGGCGAGCGTCGAGGCGATGGCGGCGGCGACGCTCGCGGCCTTCGGCCGCATCGACTGCCTGGTGAACAACGCCGGCATCACGCAGGATGCGCGCCTGGTCAAGATGAGCGAGGAGCAGTTCGATCGCGTGATCGACGTGAACCTCAAGGGCGTGTTCCTGTGCACGCAGGCGGTGGCCGACGCGATGATCCGCCAGGGCTCGGGCGTGATCCTGAACGCCTCTTCGGTGGTCGGCCTGTACGGCAACTTCGGGCAGACGAACTACGCGGCGACCAAGGCCGGCGTCATCGCCTTCACGAAGACGTGGGCGCGCGAGCTGGGACCGAAGGGCGTGC
>CALCZN010000303.1:0-7429 GCA_937903095.1 uncultured Burkholderiales bacterium | reverse complement strand
GCGCCGCGCTCGCGGCCGCCTGGGCGAGCAACGGCACGAAACCCTGCAGCACGAACGCCAGGCAGGCGATCGACGCTGCGATCCGGCGGCGCAGGCTGCGGCGGGGACGCTTCATTTGCGCGCGATTATAGGGCCGCGGGCGCGAGGCTCAGTCGCTTTCCAGCGGCTCGGCGATGCAACGCGTCACCTGCGGCGGCGCCTCGCCCACGTGCAGCGCGAGCCGGCGCTGGCGCAGCGCGATGTCGGACGCGGTGAAGCGGTCGAAGCGCCGCAGGTGCTCGACCCAGGTCTCGTCGATGAAATATTCGATGAACCGGTCGGGATCCAGCGTGTCGCGGAACAGCTCCCAGGACAGCACGCCGCCGCGCAGCCGGCTGCGCCGGGTCTCCTGCATCACGCTGCGGAATTCGTCGATGCGCGCCGGATCGACCCGATATTCGATGGTCGTCAGCACGGGGCCGGCCGACGGCGCGACCGGATCGCGCGTGACCGGCGCCTTCCACGACTGCGGCGTCAGGTCTTCCTCGGTGCCGCCGTGGATCGAATGGCGGCGCGTCAGCCACAGCAGCGCGGCTCCGGTCGCCGCCGCTGCCGCGATGCTGGTGCGCACGTCGGTCCAGGCCGCGACCTGCCCCCACAACGCGGCGCCCAGCCCGGCGCCGCCCATCAGCGCGACCTGGTAGATCGACATGCCGCGCGCCCGCACCCAGTCGGGCAGCGCGAGCTGCGCGGACACCGACAGCGAATTCGCCGCGATCAGCCACGCTGCGCCGCCGATCATCATCGTCGGCACGGCCACCCACAGGTTCGGCGCGAAGGCCACGATCGCCATGGCCAGCGCCTGCCCCTGCGAACCGTAGCGCAGCAGGTCGTCGCGCGTCGTCGTCGCGCGCACCTTCGGCAGCACGAAGGCGGAGGCGATCGCGCCCACGCCCATCGCCGCGAGCAGCAGCGTGAAGGTGCCGGCCGCGCCGTTGTCGATGCGGCGCGAGAGCAGCGGCAGCAGCGCGATCAGCGCCGTCGACTGGCTGAAGAAGATCACCACGTGCAGCAGCACCGAGCGCATGCGGTCGGACTGGCGCACGTACTGCACGCCGACGCGGATGGCGCCGAGGAATCGCTCTCCCGGCAACGCGCTCGTCTTCTTCTCGGTCTTCCAGCGCAGGATGACGAGCGCCGCGACCAGCGACAGCGTCGCGTTGAGCACGAAGACGTACTCGGTGCCGGCGCCCGAGATCAGGAAGCCGGCAACGATCGGGCCCATGATGCGCGACGCGTTCATCGCCACGCCGTTGAGCGCGAGCGCCGCCGGCAGCTGCAGGCGCGGAACGAGGTTCGGCACGATCGCCGAATACACCGGCCAGCGCATCGCCAATCCCATGCCGTTCAGGAACACGAGCACGAGCAGCAGCACCGGATCGATCACGCCGGAGAGCGTGGCCAGGCACAGCAGCGTCGCCGTGCCCGAGACCCAGAACTGCGTGACGACGAGAAAGCGCCGGCGATCGAGGATGTCGGCGAGCGCGCCGCTTCCCAGTCCGAGCAGGAACACCGGCAGCGTCGAAGCGGTCTGCACCAGCGCGACCATGACGGGCGAAGGCGTGAGCGTGCTCATCAGCCACGCGGCGGCGACGTCGTTCATCCACATCGTGGTGTTCGCCGTCATCCAGACGAGCCACAGCATGCGGAAGACCGGAAGCGACAGTGGCGCCCACGCGCTCGTCGAGGCAACGGGCCGAAGGGGCGCGTCGGGCGGGGAGATCGGCAATGGGAAAGCTCCGGGAAGCGCCGGCCACGCGCGCCGGCGGAATCGACGCGAATTGTCGCTCAGCGGCGCGCCGGCGGCGGGTGGGCAGCGGCCCCGGCCGGGGCGCCGTGGCATCCGGGTTGCTGCGGGAAAGCCTCTACCCGGAGGCCCACAGATGAACGAATGCAAGGTGGCTGTGCTGGTCGGCAGCCTGCGGCAGGATTCCTACAACCGACGCCTGGCACGCGCGGTCGAGAAGCTCGCGCCGAAGGAGCTGAAGTTCGAGCACGTGCGCATCGACGACCTGCCGCTGTACACGCAGGATTTCGACGCCGGCTATCCCCCGAATGCGCAGCGCCTGAAGCGCGACATCGAATCGGCGCAGGCGCTGCTGTTCGTCACGCCCGAGTACAACCGCTCGGTGCCCGGCGTGCTGAAGAACGCGATCGACATCGCGTCGCGACCGTGGGGCAAGAACTCGTTCGCCGGCAAGCCCGGCGCCGTGATCGGCGCGTCGATCGGATCGATCGGCACGGCAATCGCGCAGCATCACCTGCGCAGTTCGATGGCCTATCTCGACATCCCGGCGCTGGGGCAGCCCGAGGTCTACCTGCACTTCCACGACGACATCATCGCTGCCGATGGTACGGTCGCGAACGACTCGACGCGCAAGTTCCTGCAGGGGTTCGTCGATGCTTATGTGAAGTGGGTGGAGCGGTTCGTGTGGAAGTGAAGGGTAAAGGGTGAAGGATGAAGGGCAACAGCCACGACGGCGACGAATGGCGCGCCGGTTTTCCCCTTCCCCCTTCCCCCTTCACCCTTCACTGCCCTCACCGCCTTCACGGCCTCGCCAGTCGCCACGCGCCGTTCGCGTAGCCGTTGCCGGTCTGGTCGCCGGGCCTCGTGTCCTTGGACCAGTAGTAGAGCGGGTGGCCCTTGTAGGCCCATTGCAGGCGGCCGTCGGAGCGCTGGATGATCGACCAGTCGCCGCTCGCCCGGCTGCCCTCGGGGGCGTACAGCGGCGGCCAATTCTCGGCGCACGGGCCCACGCAGGCGCTGCTGCCGACCGCGTCGCGGTCGTAGCTGTACAGGGTCATTCCGTTGGGGCCGGTCCAGACGCCCTCGACGGTCCTGGCCGGTGCCTGTTGATAGGCGACGCCCTTGTCCATGTCGGTGGTCCAGGGCTGATTCTGTGCGCAACCGGCGAGAATCGCGGTGGCGCTGACAGCGAGCACGAGTCGGATCATCTGCGTCTCCGGTGGATGGACCTGCGGTACGCCGGTCCTTTTGCAGCAGGGACAGGAGCACGCGAGGTTCCTGGATGGATGCACGCCGGGTGCCCGGCGTTCCCGCTAATCGATGGATGCAGGCCCTTGACCGCTGCGGAACCCCGATCCTTCGCGCGCCGTGCTGCGTCGCAGCGCGCAATCGGCATCGTCTGCCTCCTGACGACTTCGGTCGGCTGGGGGCTGAACTGGCCGGTGATGAAGATGCTGCTGCAGGAATGGCCACCGCTGCTCGCCCGCGGCAGCGCCGGAGTCGTGGCGGCAATCGGCATCGGCGCGCTCGCGCTCGCGCGCGGCGAGTCGATCGCGGTGCCCGCGGCCGTCGTGCCGCGCCTGCTCGCGGCGGCCTTCGTCAACGTCTTCGCGTGGATGGGCTTCTCGACGTTGTCGCTGCTGTGGCTGCAGGCGGGCGAGGCAGCGCTGCTCGTCTACACGATGCCGATCTGGGCGATGCTGTTCGCCTGGCCGATGCTCGGCGCTCGTCCGGATGCAGCCGGCGTTGCCGCGCTCGCCCTGGGCTTCGCCGGCATCGCGGTGCTGCTCGGCGTGCAGGGCGTCGCGGTGGGCGCGCAGAAGATGCCCGGCGTGCTGCTGACGCTGTCGGCGGCGGTGCTCTTCGCCTTCGGCACCGTCGTCTGGCGCACGCCGTTGCCGCTCGCTCCGCTCGCCGCGGTCGCGTGGCAGGTCGGGCTCGGCTGCCTGCCGATGCTGGCCTACGGACTCGCGTTCGAGCCCGCGCCGCGCGCGTCGTCGGCTGCCGGCTGGATCGCCATGGGCTACATGACGATCGTTCCGATGGGCGTGTGCTACCTGACCTGGTTCGCCGCGCTGCGCCGCGTGCCGCCGCAGATGGCTTCGATGGCGACGCTGCTGGTGCCGGTGGTCGGCGTGCTCGCGTCGGCTCTCGCGCTCGGCGAGCCGCTCGGGGCGGCGCAGTGGATCGCACTGGTGCTCACGCTGGGCGGCGTGGCGCTGGCGCTGCGGCGGTCATGACGCGCTCGGCCGACCCTGCCGCCGCCGGCGGAGACCGTCGGATCTGGACGATCGGCCACTCCTCGCGAACGATCGACGACTTCCTCGCGTTGCTGCGCGCACACGAGATCGAATGCATCGCCGACGTGCGCCGGTACGCAGGTTCGCGCAAGCATCCGCAGTTCAACCCGGAGGCGCTCGCCGGTTCGCTGCGCGCCGCGGGGATCGATTACGAGGCGATGCCCGAACTGGGCGGGCGGCGCCCGGCGCGCGAAGACTCTGCGCACACCGTCTGGCGAAATCCGTCGTTCCGTGGTTACGCCGACTACATGGACTCGTCCGGGTTCGGCCGCGCTCTCGGGGCACTCATGGAACTGGCGTTGACGAAGCGCACTGCGATGATGTGCTCGGAGGCCGTCTGGTGGCGATGTCACCGGTCGATGATCTCGGACGCGCTGAAGGCGAGCGGCTGGCTCGTCCTGCACATCGTCGGCGAAGGGCCGGCGAAGGAGCATCCGTACACGTCGGCGGCAACGATCGTCGACGGCCGGCTCGAGTATGGCGAGGGCGAAGGCGCATCCGGGTAACCGGTCATGTCTGCGCGCAGGGCGGCCTCGGAGCGCGCATTCAGCGCTTCGAACCGAAGCGGTTTCGCTCGTGGAACCGATTCCACGAGCCGGAACGCTACATTTTGTAGCGCACGCTCTGCGCGATGCCCCATTGCGCCAACCAGTAGGTGCCGAGCACCCACACCGAAGCGAGCGGAATCGGCGCGCGGAAGCGATCGATCGCGAGCAGCGCGTCGGAGGCGACGAACAGCGTCGCTCCGATCGCCGCGGCGTTCGTCGCGCGCGACGGGTGATCGCGCCTGCGCGCCCACGCCTGCGCCGCCATCGCGACGATGACGACGACGTAGGCGAGCACCGGCGCCTTCAGCGTTGCGGGCAGCGATGTCCACAGCACGGCGAGCATCGAAGCGCCGATCGCGGCGAGCACGGCGAGCGCGAGGCGATCGCCGAACCACCGGGCGTCGAGCCGGAATGCCCGCAGATAGCACAGGTGCGCGACGAGGAAAGCGACGAGCCCGGCGACGAACAGACGCGGCGAGAGCATCAGCAGCACGTCGCCGGCGAGCGAACAGGCCATGCCGGCCACGACAGCGTTGCGCAGGCTCCGGGGAGCCTGCGGCGAACATCGCGCAACCAGCACGACGAGCGTGAACGTGGCCAGCGGCTTGCCGATCCAGTGCAGCAGCGTCCAGCCGTCGATCGCTTCGCGACTGCGCATCGCTGCGCCGACGATGGCGGCAAGCGCGGCCAGCGAGACGAGCCATGCACCGCGGCGCCAGGCCGCCGCCGACGAGGCGCCTTCGATCGCAACTACGGTCGCGGTCATCGCGGCTCGACTCTGATACGTTCCTGCATGGCCCATTCTGGTTTCGAGCCGGAGAGCGGGTCAAGCCGCAAAGGCGCTGCGCAATGGCGGGCTTGGCGCGCGCTGCGCGGCGCGCGGGGTTATCGTTTGCTCATGAACCCGATGCTCGAACAGGTGATCGAACCGCGGCGCCACGACCTCGGCGGCTTCGAGGTCGAGCGCGTGCTGCCTTTCCGCGCCCGGCGAATGGTCGGCCCCTTCGTCTTCTTCGACCGCATGGGGCCGCACGACCTGCAGGCGCCGGTGCCGCGCGGCGTCGACGTTCGTCCGCATCCGCACATCGGGCTGTCCACCGTCACCTACCTGTTCGAAGGCGAGATGACGCATCGCGACAGCACCGGAGCGACGCAGGCGATCCGCCCCGGCGCGCTGAACTGGATGACGGCCGGCGGCGGCATCGTCCACTCCGAACGCTTCGACGGCATGCGCGCGACCGGCGGGCCGATCGACGGCATCCAGAGCTGGGTCGCGCTGCCGCGCGAGAACGAGGAGGACGATCCTTCGTTCGAGCACTACGACGCCCACGCGCTGCCCCGCGGCGACGAGGCGGGCGTGTCGTTGCGGCTGATCGCGGGCGAAGCCTTCGGGCTGCGCAGTCCGGCCAGGACGCATTCGCCGCTCTTCTACGCGCACGTCGAACTGCAGCCGGGTGCGCGCATCGCCCTTCCGGCCGGCCCTGCCGAGCGGGCCGTCTACGTCGCCCGCGGCCAGGTGCGCTGCGGCAGCACGCAGCACGACTGCGGTCGGCTGCTCGTGTTTCGCGCCGGCGGCGCGCCCGAGGTGCAGGCGGTCGGCAACGCACGATTGATGCTGCTCGGCGGCGAGCCGGTCGGTGAGCGCTTCCTCTGGTGGAATTTCGTGTCGTCGAGCCGCGAGCGGATCGAGCAGGCCAAGGCCGACTGGGCCGCCGGCCGGATGCGAATGCCGCCGGGCGACGACGCCGAGCGCATCCCGCTGCCGGCGAATTCGCGCGCGTCTTCGTCCGGGTCGGACGCGCCTTCCCCCAACCCGATGTCCTGAACGAGGAGCCACGGTGGCCGACCCCGATCCAACCCGCTCGAAAGCGACCCGATCGCCGATGCCGCCGCCGACGCCGCGCGGGAAAGGCCCCGAGCGGCCCGGCGGAGGGCCGCCGGTTCCCGGGAGCGGACGCTTCGGCAACATCCCGCCGAGCCGTACCTGGGTCGTGTTCGCGCTCATCCTGTTGGCGAACTGGTTCCTCGTGCGCTACCTGTTCCCGACGCCCGGCGAGGCGATCCCGCTGCCCTACACGGCGTTCAAGCAGGAAGTCGCCCGGGACAACGTCGACGCCATCTACAACCAGGGCCAGACGATCGAAGGAAGGCTGAAGAAGGCGATCACCTGGCCGCCGCCCGGCGAGAACGTGCAGGCCGCGCCCGGCGCGAGCCGCGCCGAGCAGCGGCGCCAGCAGGAGACGCGCACCTCGGACACCTTCACCACGGTGCTCCCGGCCTTCGTCGACAACGGCCTCGAAGCCTTCCTGATCGACCACAAGGTCGAGATCAGCGCGGTGCCGATCCAGACCGGCAGCAGCCCGCTCGCCACGCTGATCTTCGGCTTCGGTCCGGCGATCCTGTTCATCGCCTTCTACGTCTGGCTGTTCCGCCGCGCCCAGCAGGGCATGGGCGGCATGGGCGGCGGCGGAATCATGGGCATCGGCAAGAGCCGCGCGCGCCGCTACGACCAGGAAAGCGCGCAGAAGGTCACTTTCGACGACGTCGCCGGCATCGACGAGGCCGAGAACGAACTGGTCGAGATCGTCGACTTCCTGAAGGATCCGGCGAAGTACCAGCGCCTGGGCGGCACCGCGCCCAAGGGCGTGCTGCTGGTCGGCGCGCCCGGCACCGGCAAGACATTGCTCGCGCGGGCGGTAGCGGGCGAAGCAGGCGTGCCTTTCTTCTCGATGAGCGCGGCCGAGTTCGTCGAGATGATCGTCGGCGTGGGCGCGGCGCGCGTGCGCGACCTGTTC
>CALCZN010000302.1:0-7014 GCA_937903095.1 uncultured Burkholderiales bacterium | reverse complement strand
GTCGCCGGGCGCTACGGGCTGCAACCGCCGCGCTCGCGCTCGCTCCGCTACGCAGGGGATCCGCAAGTACACCTCCCGTGCGCATTGGTCTCGATCTCGAAATCTCCGATCCTACGAGTACGTCCGACGAGGCGATCACCGCGGGGGCGCGGGTGGCAGTTCGCGAGATCAACGCCGCCGGGGGAGTCCTCGGCGGACGGCTCCTGGAACTTGTCGTTGGTGACAACCGCGGCCTGCCGGCACATGGAATCGACAACGCACGAGCGTTCGCGGCAATTCCCGACCTTGTCGCATATCTGTGCGGCAAGTTCTCCGCAATCGCGCTCGCGCAGTTGCCGGTGCTGCATCGGGAGGAATTGATTCTGCTGGACCCGTGGGCCGCAGCCGACGCAATCATCGACCATGACTACAGGCCCTCGTATACCTTCCGTCTGTCGTTGCGCGACGGTTGGGCTGCATCGGCGCTGCTTGCCGAAGCACGCCGACGCGAGTTCCGCCGCCTCGTGCTTCTCGTTCCGAGGAATGCGTGGGGGCGCAGCTTCGAGGAAGCGCTTGCGACGGCCGAAGCGATGCAGCGGACTTCGATCGTAGTCGAGGTGCTGCGCTATAACTGGGCAGTCGTCGACGATGACTTCTCGTGGCAGGCGTCGCACATCAGCCGGGTCGCTCCCGATGCGCTGCTGATGGTAGCGAACGAACCCGAAGGCGCGCGAATCATCGTGCAGATGCAGGCAAGGGCCGCGCTGAGGAAACTGCCGATTCTTTCTCACTGGGGCATCCTCGGGGGGCCCATTCATCGAATGGTTCCGATGCGGCTCGATCGAGTCGACTTGTCGGTGGTTGGGACGGTCGATCCTGTGCGCGCCGCTGCGCAAACGAAACGGACCTTCGAAGCGGGAGCCGAGCTGCTCGGTGCATCCTCCGCGGAACGGATTGTCTCCGTTCCCGGTTTTGCCCACGCTTACGATCTGGTTCGGCTGCTCGCATGCGCAGTCGAACTGGCGGGTACGACCCGCCGTTCGCGTGTGCGTGATGCACTCGAACATCTACCCCCGTGGTACGGAACCGTTCGCCAGTACAGACGGGCGTTCACCCCCGCGTGCCACGAGGCGCTCGAACCGGAAGATGTGCGTATCTTCAGGTTCGATGCCGAAGGTGCACTTCGTGTGAATGGGCCGAGTGCCTGATGGACACTCATAGTGAGCCGCCTCATGGAGCTTCGCCCGCGGGGCGGCGCCAGGGGGGCGATCTTGCAACGCGTGCAGCGCGTTTTGTCGCAATTCGCGCGCTGCTTGCAGCGGTAACGGTCGCGGCAATCGCCGGAGTCGTCGTCTGGCTGCAGTTCGACCTGATCGCTCAGGATCGGGTCGAACATCTCGCAGATCAGGTCCGTTATCGTTTCGATGCCGAGATCAGGGCGCCTTCGTTCGACGCCAGCCTGCTGGCCGGCAGCGCCATCATCGCGGACGCGATGATGGACTACCCGTATCCGCCTTATCTCGGCGTCATGCTCGACGAGTTCATGCGGCGAAAGCCGCGCATGCGCGTCATCGCCGTGCACGACTACTGGGGAAGGATGCAGGCCAGCAGCGGGTCGGCCGATCTGCTGGCCCAGGCTGCCGCCCGATCGGGCAAGCCACGGTACGAATGGCTCGATAACGGGGTTCTTCGAGTTGCGTATCCCATTGTGCTTCCCCGCCTCGGATCGAGCGAGGGTGCTCTGCTGATCGAGTTGGATGCCGGCGCTGCATTGCGTGAAGTCGACGAAGCGAGCCGGGGTTTCGCCGGATACCGGATCATCCTGCACGATATCTCGGGTCAGCGGCAGACGTGGCCATCGAGCGCAGAGTTGGCGTCGGAGCAGCTCTACCGTACCGTGACACGAGAACTGCATGTCGAAGGTTTTGGTCCGATTGCGCTGATCAGCGTTGGCATCACCGCTGAGGCCTACTGGACGCCGATTGCCTTGCTCGTGTCGATCCTCGGCGCGTCGATCGCGCTGCTGGTAGCTGTTGTACTGAAGACATCGCGCGCGCCTGCCGGACAGCTCGTTCAACCGATCGAGGCCATGATCAGCGGTATCGATCATCT
The DNA here is from genome assembly GCA_937903095.1 of uncultured Burkholderiales bacterium. Taxonomy (GTDB): domain Bacteria; phylum Pseudomonadota; class Gammaproteobacteria; order Burkholderiales; family Burkholderiaceae_E; genus Zeimonas. The sequence continues at coordinate 4,923 of CALCZN010000302.1, read as the reverse complement.
GGCGCGCAATCCCGCCGGCGATCGTCATCCCCTGGCCCGCAGCGAGATCGTCGAATTGAACACGCTCGCCGACGCTGTCGAACGGATGCTCGATGCCGTCGCCGTCGCGCAGCAACGATTGGACGCGCTGCTCACACAGCGTACGCATCAATTGGCGATCAGCGAGGGAATGCTCTACGGAATCCTCGCCACGCTTGACGACGTTGTCTTCTCCTGCTCACTCGACGGCTCGAAGTTGCGCTATGCCAGCCCGTCGATCCGGCATCTGATGGACGTTTCCGGATCGGCCGATATCAACACGGTCTGGGGACAACTGCTTGCATCGGTGCGCATCCCGATCGTCGTTGCGCCGAAATCATCGAACGATGGGAGAGCGGACACGATCATCGAACTGCGCACTGCCGCCGCGCACGGCAAGTGGGTGCGCATCAAGAGCCGGATCGTATCCGGCGAGGAGCATTCGGGCATGGGCGATCGGATTGATGGCTCGATCACCGATGTAACCCGGCAGATTCTCGCGCAGCGCGAGCACGACCGTGTGCAGCGACAATTGACCGAGTGGGCGCAACGCGTCGATGCGGTCTTCATGATGAGTCCGGACGGTTTTGCATGCTTCAACGCAAACGGTGTTCTCGTCTCGCTCAATCCGATCATGGCGGAGATCCTCGATGTCGGGAAGTTCGATGTGCTCGGCTGGGACGAGGCACGCCTGCTTCGCCGGCTTCGTCGACGCGCGGTGTCGACGGACGCGCCCGCTACCGATGCGTTCCGGGCAATCGCAGGCGACTCTCGTAATGGGCCTCGGGAAGCGGGGCCCGCTGCCGGCGCGGTGTGCTGGCCGGCACAGATCGAACTCGTCGGGCGACGCGTCGTGCGCATCCAGGTTCGCGAGTACCACGGTCCGATCGCTGGCCGCGTCGTCTACCTGCACGACGTCACGCAGGAGTACGAAGTCGACCGTCTGAAAAGCGAATTCCTGTCGATCGCGGCGCACGAGTTGCGGACGCCGATGGCGAGCCTTCTCGGTTATGCCGAACTGTTGCAGCGACACAAGGTTGCCGCGGAAGCCACGGACGAAGTCTACGGAATCATTCACCGGCAGGCCGAGCGCCTCGGGCGGCTGCTCGATGATCTCCTCGATCTGGCGCGGATCGAGGCGCGCGGAGCGCGGTACTTCCACTTTGTCGAATGCCAGGTGCAGGGGATAGTGCACGAGGCGCTCGATGGGCTGGCCGTGAACGGCGACGAACGGGAAGTCGAAGTTTCGATGCCGGCCGAACCCTTGTGGGTGCGAGCTGACCCGGAAAAACTGCTGCAGGCGCTTTTGAACGTGCTGAGCAACGCCTACAAGTACTCCGCGCGTGACGACCGCATTCGATTGACGGTGAGCCGAAACAGCGTGGACGGCGTTCCGATCGGAGTGTTCATCTCGGTGGTGGATGAGGGTATCGGCATGCCCCCGGACGACGCCGAACACGCTTTCGAGCGCTTCTTCCGTGCAGACAGGACGCGCAGCGTTCCGGGAACCGGCCTGGGTTTGTCTCTCGTCAAGGAAATCATCGAGGCGCACGGTGGATCGGTCTCGCTGCGAAGCCAACTGGGCCAGGGAACCGAACTGACGATCGTACTGCCGTTGGTACGTGCGCCTGTCATCGACACGGACGCCCCGTGGGAGAGCTCGGGTCTTATTGCAGCCAACGCCCCGATTGTGCCGGCTGATGGAGGTCGTGCTTGAATTCCAGGGTGCTGATAGCCGACGATCAGCCGGAGATCTGCCGGCTTCTCGAGTTGACGCTCGAACCGCTCGGTGTGGATATCCTGTCCGCCGGCGACTCGGATACGGCCTTGCGGTTGGCGCACGATTATCTTCCCGAGGTTGCTGTGCTCGACATCATGATGCCGGGCAGCTTCGACGGACTCGAAGTCTGCCGTCGCATCAAGAACACCCGTTCTCTCGCACACTGTCTGGTGATCCTGCTTACGGCAAAAGGTCAGCGCAACGACATCGATGCGGGTAGCGCCGCGGGAGCCGATGTCTACATGGTCAAGCCTTTCAGTCCGCTGCAGTTGGCGGATCTCGTGGAGAGCACTCTGGATTCGTTACGCGACGGGTAGGAGCGCGATGCGAATCCTTCCGGCGCAGATTCCCGGCAGTTCGACAAGCTCGCGGCAGTTCGAGCGCATGGCTGTCGACCTGGGTGCCTTGCTTGGCGAGCGCCGCGCGATGCGTGTGGCGCTCGAGCGCGCGCATCGTGAGGTGCTGGTCCGTCTGTGCAGGGCCACGGCCTACAGGGACGATGACACTTCAGTGCACATAGAGCGTATCGGCTTCCTGTCGGCGCATCTGGCGCGGCTCGCCGGCCGGCCGCGCGACTTCTGCCGGATGCTGCGTGACGCCGCACCGATGCACGACATCGGCAAGATCGGTATTCCGGATTCCGTGCTGAAGAAGCCGGGCCCGCTCACTCACGACGAATGGATCGTGATGAAGCAGCATCCGATGATCGGGGCGGCGATGCTGGCGAACTCCGGCATTCCGCTGCTCGATCTCGCCGCCAGCATCGCGCTCACGCACCATGAGCGGTTCGACGGGTGTGGATATCCGGCGGGACTCGCCGGGACCGACATCCCGATCGAAGGGCGGATCGTGGCGCTGGTCGACTACTTCGATGCGCTCACGATGGATCGCGTATACCGGCCGGCGCAACCGCTCGAGCAGGTGCTCGCATCGATCGCGCAGGAGCGAGGCCGGCGTTTCGATCCGGCGCTGGTAGACGCCTTTCTTCCGGCGATCGAGCAGTTCATCACGATCAAGCGCTCGGTCGATCGGATTGCCGAAGACAGCGGCGAATTGTCGTCGAGGTCCGGCAAGCCGTAGGCCGGCTTTTCAGCGACATTCGCGCATCGTGCTTTCGGCGATGAAGCGCTGGTAGCGCGCATCCGCGGGATCCACGATGACGCCGGTCGGGGGAAGCGCCCTCAGCCATCGTCGGTACGCGGCGCAATCGAAGCTTTCCGTGCATCCGACGAGGAGCCAGTTCTGCGCTGATCCGGCGGAATTCGGCTTCCAGTGCTTGAGCGCTTCCACGCTCACGACCGTTCCAACCGGGAGTTGGTCGAGCCAATCGATTTCCAGGTCGGCTGGAATATCCGGCCTCGAGGCTTCCGTCACTGGCTGGAGTTCATGCATTTTCGCCTCCTTGCGAGGTCATTGCCCGGTCAGGCGCGAGACGGCCTGCAATACGTAGATGTCGTCCACCGGACTTCGTCGAACCGAGATCTCGAGCCACTGCCCGCGCTCGGGAATCCAATCGGGGATCTTCATGATCGAGCACTCGGACAGGTAGCCGACATGGACCCAGCGCAGAAGATCCACCGCGCGTGCGGATGAGAGCCGGCCCGCCGTGTCGACGAAACCGAGGTCGGCTGACGCACGGTCTGAAAACAGCACTCGGCCGTCGGAGGAGACCAGCAATCGCGTGTGGTTCGACAAGACGGGTGCTCATCCAGAAATCCATCAGTTCAGTTAAATATAACGAATCCGTTAAATCTGTAGGGTGTGCGATTGCGCACACCCGCGGTCACGGAGGTGCCGAGCCGACGGACGGTCGTTTTGTCGGATCGAACGGTGAATCGCGGCCGAGCAATCGCCCGTCGTCTCGGTCGTCATCGCGAGATTGCCGTGCGTGGGGCTGCTCCAGAGAGTGCGGCAGTTCCGTGCGTTTGCGCCTCGCCTGGCTCCCGCGGCGCGGGCGCGCTCACGTAGCGCGAGGCTGCAAACAGACCGGGCCGGGTTAGTGGTTCTGAGAATATTCGAATAAATCAACGAAATCGTTAACTAAATGTGGTAGATTCGCTGGCATCGCGTTCCTATAGACCCGGTTTCGATGATTTCAGCGGTTGTAATCGCAGTGCTGGCGACCGGAATTACAACCGCAGCCCTCCTGCCGGTACTGATGCGCCATGCGAAGCGATTCGGCCTTGTAGACCTCCCCGGCACTCGGCGCATACACCTGGCTCCAACGCCGAAGGTCGGCGGCCTTGCGATGGCGGCCGGGCTCCTCGTCGGGTACGCAACGCTTCCTCCGTCAGTCCGGCCCGGCCCCTGGATCGCCGTGGCTGCAGCGGCAATGGTCGTGGTCGGTACGATCGACGACAGCCGCGGCTTGTCCGCCCGCTTCAAACTCGGAGCGCAGACGCTGATCGCCGCCCTCGCCGTGGCGGGTGGGGGTCTGGCCATCGAATCGTTGGGTGACGTAGTTACCGGCTGGAGCGGCAAGCTCGGCTTGCTGGCCATGCCGGTCGCCGTTTTCGGGCTCGTCAGCCTCTGCAACGCCACCAACATGATCGACGGCGTCGACGGCTTGGCCGGTTCGCAGCTCGTCGTTTCGTTCGTGGCGTTGTCGGCGGGGTGCGGATTGGCCGGTAACACGACGGGCGCAATGCTTGCCTTTCTGCCGGTAGCTGCACTCGCTCCGTTCCTTTTCTGCAATCTGCGGTCGGTCAACAACCACGCCGCCCGTGTCTTCATGGGCGATTCGGGCAGCCTCACACTGGGTCTGTTGCTCGCCATCGCCGCAATCGAGTCCGTGCGGGATCCGCGGGCCGTTCCTCCGGTCGTCGCTTTATGGGCTTGCTGGCTGCCCCTGGTCGACGGGCTGGTGACGATCACGCACCGCATCTGGCGTCGACAGCGCGCTACCAGTGCGCACATGGACCATCTGCACCACCTGCTACTCGCTCGCGGCGTGGTTGCGAACGGCGTCGTCGCCCGCGAAACGGGACTGGCGGCAGCGGGGGCCGCATTCGCGCTTCTCGCCTGGGAACTCGGCGTAACCGAATCGCTTCTGGGGGCCGCCTTTCTCGTCGCACTCGTCGGCCACCTGGCCTGGACTCACTACGCCCGGGGCTACAGCCGGAAGA
>CALCZN010000301.1:0-7022 GCA_937903095.1 uncultured Burkholderiales bacterium | reverse complement strand
GGGCGGAACCGCCGCGCTCGCCGCGCCGTTCATCGCGAACGCGCAGGCCGGCAAGACCACCACGTGGAAGGTGCAGACGTCGTGGCCGGCGGGCGTGGGTCTCGACACCTTTCGCAAATGGTGCGACTCCATCAAGGAGAAGACGGGCGGCGAGCTGGAGTTCAAGGGCTTCGCGGCAAAGGAGATCGTCGGCGACTTCGAGCTGCTCGACGGCGTGAAGAACGGCGTTCTCGAGGCGATGAATTCGTTCACCGTCTACTGGGTCGGCAAGATCCCGGCCACCGCGTTCCTCAGCTCGTACCTGATGGGGCTGCGCTACCCGCACGAGTGGGACGTCTTCTTCTACAGCCGCGACGGCCTGAAGATGGCGCGCGAGATCTACGCCAGGCAGGGCCTGTACTACGTCAACCGCATCCACCACGGCCCGAACATCATCCACTCGAAGAAGCCGATCCGCTCGATCGACGACTTCAAGGGGCTGAAGCTGCGCGTTCCCGGCGGGATGATCGCCGAGGGCTTCGCCGCGGCCGGCGCACGCACCACGCTGCTGCCCGGCGGCGAGGTGTTCTCGGCGCTCGAGAAAGGAACGATCGATGCGGCCGACTACACCGGCGCCGCGGTGAACTGGGACCTCGGCTTCCAGCAGGTCACGAAATACATCACGATGGGGCCGGTCGGGCTGCAGTGCATCTACCAGCCGGTGGACCTGATGGACTTCGTCGTGGGCATGAACCACTGGAACGCGCTCTCGCCGAAGATGAAGCAGTTCGTCGACCTGGAGATCCAGTCGTACTCGAACGTGCATCATGCGGCGATCCAGAAGGCCGACATGGAGGCCTGGCAGAAGTTCCTCAACGCCGGCATCGAGATCAACCGGCTGGGCGCCGACGATCTCGACAAGTTCCAGCGCATCGCGGTGCCCATCTGGTTCAAGTGGGCCAACAAGGACAAGGACGCGGCGCGCGTCTTCAAGCAGCAGCTCGAGATCATGGAGTCACCCAGCTTCGGCTACGTGACGCCCGAGATGTACAAGGGGCAGAAGCTCGACATCTGATCCGGCGCGCTGAGCCCCGTCGGTTTTCCTTCGCATGCGAACGACGGCGCCGGGCGGCGCCTCGTTCGCGTGTGCTTCCCGGATCCTTTCCGGCTCTCCGGAGCATTCCTTCGATGCCCGCTCTGACCTTCATCCTGCCCCACTGGCTGTACTGGTCGGGCCTGGTGCTGTTTCCGCTGGCGGCGATGTGGCTCGTGCGTCGCCAGCAACGCCTGCGACCCCGGCCGCGGCCGCGGCTGTTCCTCGCGTACCTGTTCTGGGCCTGCTCGGGATTCATCGGCCTGCATCGCTTCTATCTGAAGAACCTGTGGGGCTTCGTCTTCATCCCGGTGTTCCTCGCGATCCTGTACGGCAACAGCCACATCCGCGACGAACGCGAGAACGTCTCGCGCACGCGTGCCGACGTCGAGCACGTCGTTCCGGCTTTCGATCGCATGAAGAAGCAGGCCGAGCGCGAACCCGGCAGCGTCGATGCCGCGCGCCTCGAGCGGGCGCAGCGCGACGCGCAAAGGGCGTCCGCCGCGCACGATGCGGCCGCAGCCGATCTCGCCTGGTGGCAGCGCGCGACGACGATCACCGCGGCACTGCTCGCCGTGATGCTCGTCGGCGACGCGTTGCTGATGCCCGCGCTGGTGCGCCGGCGGGGCGCGATCGAGGCGGCGCAGCGCGCGCCGTCGTCACCGGTCGGTGCAGTCGATGCGGGCATCGCGGCCGGCGCGGCACTGGCGAGCGCCGCACCAGTCGAGCCCGCGCCGCCGGTGCCGGGGGCCGGAACGCTGGAGGATCCGACGCTCGGGATGTATCTGCCGTACACGCGCTGGATCGACACGATCAACGCGTATGTCGGCGAGTACGTGTCGTACTGGGCGCTGCTGGCGGTCTTCGTCTACTACTACGAAGTCGTCGCCCGCTACGTCTTCAACTCGCCCACCAACTGGGTGCACGAGAGCATGTTCCTGATGTTCGGCATGCAGTACGTGCTCTCGGGCGCCTACGGCTATCGCGACGACTCGCACGTGCGCGTCGACATCCTCTATGCACGGCTGTCGCCGCGCGGCAGGGCGGCGTGCGACGTGCTCACGTCGGTATTCTTCTTCATCTTCACGATCACCATGCTCTTCACCGGCTGGCGCTTCGCGATGGACTCGATCGGCTTCGGCGAGGTCTCCTTCACCGAGTGGGGAATCCAGTACTGGCCGGTGAAGCTGATGCTGCCGCTGGGGGCGCTGCTGATCGTGCTGCAGGGGGGCGCGCGGCTGGCGCGCGACATCGCGCTGCTTTTCGGCCGCGGCGCGCCCGCGGTCGTCGTGCGGGGGGCCTGAGCAATGGGACTCGAACTGAGCATCGAATGGCTCAGCCTGCTGCTGTTCGGCTCGCTCGGCGCGCTGCTGCTGCTCGGGCTGCCGATGGCCTTCTGCACCGGCAGCCTGGCGGTGATCTTCCTGTACGTCTTCGGCTCGCCGCAGATCCTGAACATGCTGCCCTCGCGCGTGTTCCCGTTCATGACCGACTACCAGCTCTCGGCGGTGCCGCTGTTCATCTTCATGGCGGCGATGCTCGAGAAGGCCGGCATCATCGAGGAACTGTTCGAGGTCGTCTACAAGTGGCTGGGCGGCCTGAAGGGCGGGCTCGCTTCGGCCACCGTCGTCTCGTGCACGGCGCTGGCGGCGATGGTCGGCGTGGTGGGCGCCACCGAGATCACGATGGGCATGATCGCCTTGCCTGCGATGCTGCGCAAGCAGTACGAGCCGAAGCTCGCCTGCGGGGCGCTGCTGTCGGGCGGCACGCTGGGCATCCTGATCCCGCCGTCGGTGATGGCGATCGTCTATGCGGTGGTCGCGCAGCAGTCGCTGGGCGAGCTGCTCGCCGGCTCGGTCTTTCCCGGCCTTCTGCTCTCGGGGCTGTACGTCGGCTACATCACGCTGCGCTGCTACATCAACCCGGCGCTCGGGCCGGCGCTTCCGCTCGAGGAGCGCGTGAGCTTTCGCGAGAAGCTGCGGCTGCTGCGCTCGACGATCACGCCGATCCTGCTGATCGTGCTCGTGCTCGGCGTGATCTTCTTCGGCATCGCCACGCCGGTGGAGGCGGCCGGCATCGGCACCTTCGGCGCGCTGTTCGTCAGCGCGCTGCATCGCCGGCTGAACTGGGTCGCCGTGCAGGAAGCCGCGCTCGCCACGCTGAAGGCCACGGCGATGGTGATGTGGATCTTCTTCGGCGCGACGATGTTCGTCGGCTTCTTCATCGTCAAGGGCGGGCAGACCTTCGTGGCGAATTCGATCCTCGGCACGGGGCTGGCGCCCTACGGCATCCTGCTGCTGATGATGCTGATCCTGATCGTGCTCGGGATGTTCCTCGACTGGGTCGGCATCCTGCTGCTCACCGTGCCGATCTTCCTGCCGATCATGGCGAGCCTGGCCTTCGAGGGCGTCTTCGGGCTGCCCGGCGTGCCGACGGACAAGGTCGGGCTGTGGTACGGCGTCATCTTCATGGTGAACATGCAGATGGCCTTCCTCAGTCCGCCGTTCGGCTACTCGCTGTTCTACCTGAAGAGCGTCGCCCCTCCGCAGATCTCGATGGCGATGATCTTCCGCGCCGCCGTGCCCTTCCTGCTGCTGCAGGCGTTCGGGCTTCTGCTGTGCATCGTCTTCCCGCAGATCGTGCTGTGGCTGCCGGGGCTGCTGTACAAGTGAGCCGGCGGGCGGATCAATCGCACGCCGCCCGCAGAAGCGGGCGGATTGGTCCCACGCCGCCCGCGGGAAGCGGGCGGCTCAGTGTCACGCTCCGCGGGCCTGCGCGCGCTCCTGCTCCCGTCTGCGCAGCACCGCGCGCTGTACCTTTCCGGTGGTCGTCATCGGCAGCTCGTCGACGAACTCGATCTCCTTCGGGTACTCGTAGGGCGCTAGCTTGCCGCGCACGTGCAGTTGCAGCGCCTCGACCAGCTCGTCGCAGGGGCGCTGCCCCGACGCGAGCACGACGTAGGCCTTCACCAGGTTGCCGCGCTCGACGTCGGGCTTGGGCACCACCGCCGCATTGGCGACCGCCGGATGCCGGATCAGGCAGCTCTCGATCTCGCTCGGGCCGATGCGGTAGCCGGCTGCCTTGAACATGTCGTCGGCACGTCCGCCGTACCAGAGATAGCCGTCGGGGTCCGCGGCGGCGAGATCGCCGGTACGCAACCAGTTGCCGGTGTACTTGTTTCGCGTGGCTTCGTCGTTGTGCCAGTAGCCGAGGAAGACGACCGGATCGGGGTCGCCGTGGATGTCGAAGCGGCCCACCGCGATCTCTCCGAGCTGGCCGGGCGGCAGTTCGTTGCCGTCGTCGTCGAGGATCGCGATGCGGTGTCCGGGGTAGGGACGTCCGATCGAGCCGGGGCGCGCAGGCCAGCGCTGCGACGAGTTGCCGACGACGTAGTTCGCTTCGGTCTGCCCGAAGATCTCGTTGACGGTGATCCCCAGCGCGTCGCGGCACCAGTCGAACAGCGTGTCGCCTACCGCTTCTCCGCCGCTCATGATCGCGCGCAGCGCGAGCCGGTGGCGCCTGCGCGGCTCCGGTTCGTGCTTCATCAGCATCTTCAGCGCGGTGGGAAAGAGGAACGCGTTCGTCACGCCGTGTCGTTCGAGCATCTGGTAGGCGCGGGCCGGGTCGAAGCGGCCCGTGGAGGCGACGATCGGGCGTCCGAAATAGAGCACAGGCAGCAGCGCATCCATCAGCCCGCCGGTCCACGCCCAGTCGGCCGGCGACCAGAACACGTCGCGTGCGCGCGGGAACCAGTTCTGCGAGGCGACGAAGCCGGTGAGGTTGCCGATCAGCGTGCGATGCGCGATCAGCGCGCCCTTGGGCGGCCCGGTCGTGCCGCTCGTGTAGATGAGCACCGCCGGGTCGTCGGCGTTCGTGCCGACGGCTTCGAAGCGGTCGCTGCCCGAGGCGAGCAGCGACGACCAGGCGTGTTCGCCGTTGCCGAGCGCGGGCGGCGCGTCGCCGTCGTCGACGACGACCAGGTGGCGCAGCGCGTCGCCGCGCGCGGCGCGAACCGCGTCTGCCTGCGCAGCGGCGACGATCGCGATCGACGCTTCGCTGTCTGCGAGCCGATAGCGCAGCGCCTCGGGTCCGAACAGCATCGACAACGGCATCGCGATCGCGCCCAGCGAATGGATCGCCACGTGCGAGACGACCGTCTCGGGACGCTGCGGCAGCACGATCGCGATGCGATCGCCGCGCTGCGCGCCGAGCGCGCGCAGCGCGTTCGCCAGGCGGTTGCCGTCGCGCTGCAGGCGCCGGTACGTGACGCGTTCGGTGCGCCCGTCGCCATGATCTACGATGAGCGCCGTGCGGCGCGCATCGCCCGCCCAGCGCGTGCAGCAGGCCTGCGCGATGTTGAAGCGATCGGGAACGTGCCAGCGGAATTGCGAGTACAAGGCCTCGTAGTCGTCGCGCAACCCGTCTCTCATGCCTGTCTCCGTCTTTTTCTGTCCCGTCGGGCGCCGCCCGCAGGAGTGATCATTGTGCCCAGTTCCGCTGCCGGCGGCGCGTATCGCCCGCAACGCGAGAGCCGTTCCCTGTTCCCCGTCGTGCGCGGGCTGCGCTACCACCTGCGCTGCTGGGACGGGGAAGGCCCGGAAGGCGCCGCGCCGACGGTCTTCCTGCTGCACGGCTGGATGGACGTCTCGGCGTCGTTCCAGTTCGTCGTCGACCGATTGCCGCGGCGCTGGCGGGTGCTCGCGCCCGACTGGCGCGGGTTCGGCGAAACCGACCGGTCCGGCGTCGACACCTACTGGTTTCCCGACTACCTGGGCGACCTCGACGCGCTGCTGCAGGCCTTCTCGCCGACGCAGGCGGTCGACCTCGTCGGCCACAGCATGGGCGGCAACGTGGCGCTGCTGTACGCCGGAATCCGTCCGCAGCGCGTTCGCCGCCTGGTGAATCTCGACGGACTCGGGCTTCCCGCGTCGCGGCCCGAGCAGGCGCCCGGCCGCTACGCGAAGTGGCTCGATGCGCTCGCCAGCGGCGCTTCGATGCGCGACTATCCGTCGCGGCAGGCGGTTGCCGAGCGGCTGATGCGCAACGACCCGCTTCGAGCTGCTCGGCGATCCGGTGCACCGCCTGCCGTCGCCGATCCTGTATCGCGTCGACGAGACGCTCGCCTGCTGGCGCGAGGCACGTGCCGACGTGCTGCTCGTCACCGCCGGCATCGTCGACGAGCGCGGCGCTTTCGCGCGCCAACCCGACTACGAGGAGCGGCTGCGCGCGATCCGCTCGCTGCGCAGGGTCGAGGTTGCCGATGCCGGTCACATGCTCCACCATGAGCGTCCCGGCGAAGTCGCCCGGCTGATCGAGGAGTTCTTCGCTTGACGCACGGCCGCGCACCTGGCGTGCCACTGCCGCACATCGACGCCGACCTGCACAGTCACTCCTGCGTCTCCGACGGTACGCTCACCCCTGCCGAAGTGGTTCGCCGCGCGCATGCCGGCGGCGTGCGGCTGTTCGCGCTCACCGACCACGATCACCTCGGCGGACTGGCCGAGGCGCGCGCGCAGGCGCAGCGCCTGGGCATGGCCTTCGTCGGCGGCGTCGAGGTCTCGGTGAGCTGGGGCGTCGAGACCGTACACGTCGTCGGACTGCGGATCGATCCGGCTGCGCGCGCGTTGGCCGAGGGGCTCGCCGCGACGCGCAGCGGACGCCAGGAGCGCGCACGCGCGATGGGCGAGGAGCTGGCGCGCGCCGGCATCGAAGGCGCCTTCGAGGGAGCGCTGCGCCACGTGTCGAATCCGGCGATGGTCGGGCGCACGCATTTCGCGCGTCATCTGGTCGAGCAGGGCGTCTGCGGCGACGTGCGCGAGGTGTTCCGGCGCTACCTCGTCGAAGGCAAGCCCGGCTTCGTCCCGCACCGCTGGGCGACGCTCCAGGATGCGGTGGGCTGGATCGTCGAGGCCGGCGGTGGCACGCCGCGCCACGTCACGGCAGGTGACAG
>CALCZN010000300.1:0-4846 GCA_937903095.1 uncultured Burkholderiales bacterium | reverse complement strand
GCGGTTCACGGTCGGGTACTGAGCTTCAGCCGCCCCGCACTGCCCGCTCGCGCTCTTCGTGGCGTCGCTTCACGTCCTCGGGCCACGTCGAACGAATGTAGCTGAGCACGGCCCGGATTTCGGGGTCGGAAAGCGTTCCACCGAACGCCGGCATATCGCTTTCGTAGCCTGCGGGCGCGTATTTCTCGACACCGTCCTTCACGATCCCGAAGAGCACATCCGACGGATGGTGCCAGGTATGACCGGTCGCGTCGTGCGGCGGCGCCGGCATGCGCCCCGAGGGCAGGCGCTTCATCCAGTCGGGCTGGCCTTCGAGATTCGCGCCGTGGCAACTCGCGCAGTACTGTTCGTACAGCTCACGGCCGTGCTCGAGAACGGCAGCATCATTCGTCTCGATCCACTTCCCCCGCGGCGAAAGCGCGATCTGTTGCCATCCCAGCGCCGCACTCGCCGCGATCGCGAGTGCGGCCAGCGAAATCCAGACCCATCGTGTCATCCGTTCTACCTGCTTGCGCCTCAGGTGCGCGCCCTTCTCAGGCGTAAGGCGTTCGATACCACCGAAACCGAGCTCAGACTCATCGCCAGCGCTGCGATCAACGGCGAGAGCAGCAAGCCGAACGCCGGATAGAGAACACCGGCGGCGATCGGAACGCCGAGCGCGTTGTAGATCAGCGCGAAGCCAAGGTTCTCCCGCATGTTGCGCACCGTCTGGGTGGAGATTCGCCGCGCACGCGCGATCGCGCGAAGGTCACCCTTGACCAGGGTGACGTGGCCGGCATTCATAGCGACATCGGTGCCGGTGCCCATCGCGATGCCGATGTCGGCGCGCGCGAGCGCCGGTGCGTCGTTGATCCCGTCGCCGGCCATCGCGACGCGCCGGCCTTCGCCCTGAAGCCTCTCGACGAGCGCTACCTTGTCGGCCGGCTTCACCTCGCCGATCACCTCGTCGATACCGAGCTTTTCGCCCACCGCGCGCGCGGTCGTCCAGCCGTCGCCCGTCGCCATCACAATGCGCAAACCTGCGTGCCGCAGGTCTCGCACCGCCTCCGGTGTCGTCTGCTTAATCGGATCGGAGACAGCGAGCAGTCCGGCCGCCTGCCCGTCCACCGCGAGGTACATGACACTCGCGCCCTGCGCGCGAAGGCGCTCGGCGTCGCCCGTCAGTGCACCGTATGGCACACGCTCGTCGTCCATCAGCGCGGTATTGCCTAGCGCAACATGGCGGCCTTCGACCGTGCCCCGTACGCCGATGCCGCTCGCCGACTCAAAGCTCTCCGCGGCAACCAACGCCAGCGCGCGGCGCCTGGCCTCGTCGACGATGGCATGCGCCAGCGGATGCTCGGATCCCTGATCGAGGCTTGCGGCAATCCGCAGCACTTCGGCCTCGTCCCATCCCGCCGCGGCAACGACACGATCGAACGCGGGCTTGCCTTCGGTCAGCGTGCCGGTCTTGTCGACGACGATCGTGTCGATCGTGCGGAAGGACTCGATTGCCGCTGCATCGCGAAAGAGGATTCCCTGCGTCGCGGCCTTGCCGGTGGCGACCATGATCGACATCGGCGTCGCGAGACCCAGCGCGCAGGGGCAAGCGATGATCAGCACCGCGAGCGCATTGAGCGTGGCGAATACCCAGCTCGGCTGCGGACCGAAGAACCCCCAAACGACGAAGGTGACGACCGCGATTGCCAGGACCGCGAGCACGAACCAGCCAGCGACGACGTCGGCCAGGCGCTGCATGGGGGCGCGCGAGCGCTGCGCCTGCGCGACCATCGCGACGATCTGCGAGAGCATCGTTTCGGATCCGATGCGCTCGGCCTGCATCACGAGCGCACCGCTCGTGTTGATCGTCGCGCCGACGACCTTGTCGCCCGGCTGCTTGCGCACCGGGATCGGCTCGCCGGTGAGCATCGATTCGTCGATCGAGCTCTCGCCCTCGAGCACGACGCCGTCCACCGGCACCTTCTCGCCGGGCCGGATGCGCAACCGGTCGCCGACGTGCACATGGTTGAGCGGAATGTCGCCTTCCGTGCCGTCGTCGTTCAGGCGTCGCGCCGTTTTCGGCGCAAGACCGAGCAACGACTTCAGCGCTGCCGAGGTCTGGCCGCGCGCCTTCAACTCGAGCATCTGGCCCAGCAGCGTGAGCGACACGATCACCGCGGCCGCCTCGAAGTACACCCCTACGCGACCGTGCGCAATGAACGAGTCGGGAAACCATTGCGGCGCAATCGTCGCAGCGACGCTATAGAGAAACGCCGCGCCGACGCCGATTCCGATCAGCGTCCACATGTTCGGACTCGCGTTGCGAATCGACTGCCAGCAGCGCACGAAGAACGGCCATCCCGCCCACAGCACGATCGGGATCGACAGCACGAGCTCGACCCACGATTGCGTCGCCGGCGACATCAGCGCGAATCGATGACCGAACATCGCCAGCGCTGTGACAATCACGGTCAGCGGCAGCGTCCACCAGAAGCGGCGCCTGAAGTCAACGAGCTCCGGGTTCTCTTCGTCCTCGAGTCCGGGAAGAAGCGGCTCGAGCGCCATTCCGCAGATCGGGCAGTTGCCCGGCGCATTGCGGCGGATCTCCGGGTGCATCGGACAGGTGTAGATCGTCTCGCCCGCGGTCGGCGCTGGTGCGAAGGAGCCCGCCTCGGCGCGTTCGGTGTCCGCTACGTGTGCCATCGACTGGTGCCGGTTGCCGTGGCCTGCCTGCTGCGCATGAGCTGAGTGGTCGTGTCCATGCTCGATGTGGTGCGCGTGCTCGCTGTGACCATGCTCACCGTGATGCGCATGTTCACTGTGATGCGCATGTTCACTGTGATCGTGCGCGCCGCACGTCGCCGGTCGAGTGCCGTCGTCAGTCGCGCCGCGCGAGGCCTTTGGCTGCTCCGATCCCCGGCCATCGACCATGAAGTCACTCCTTTTCGTGCTCAATCCTCGATGCTAACGACTGAATAGAACCACACCCTTACGCAGCGATTACATTCCGGTCATCTTCAAGAGACCCACGCATTACACGATCCTCATCCTCCGGTCGCCGTCGCGTCATCGACGGAAAGGCACGATCGCTGCAACCGCATGGCGCTGCACGTCGTGTGCGCGTGTGCGGTCAATTCGGAGGAACTCGAATCGTGTCATTCGTGAAAACCGTTACCGCAGCGCTCGTAGCGAGCCTCTCACTGCCCGTCTTCGCGGGGCCCGATTTCTGGCTCATCGAGAAGACGCGCAGCGCACGCCAGGCAGAAGCGCAGCGCTCGGGCTCCGACTCGAAAGATGCAGCCGGTTGCCCCCCGGACAGGCTCGTGCTGCCGCTAGATCACGGCCCTCGCGCGCAAACGACGCCCTATCTGAACGAACGGCGCAAACAGCGATACGAGGAGCAACTGCGCAATTGTGAGAGTGCGCGATTTCCAGCCGCCCCGGGTGCTTCATGATCCACCCGCGATGCGGGCTGATCGGCGCGCCACATCGAGTGCGCCAACGGAGGATCCGCATCTGGCGCCTCCTGGTCAGCTCGTCGCTGGATGCAATGCGTCACTTCACGCGCGCGACCACGATGTTCGAGTGCATGGGGAAGACGAGAAACCCGTCTTCGCTGAAACCGCTTGTTACGGCCCGCAGGTCGTCGCCGATCGCCTCGACCAATCGTTTGCGCCGCTTCGTCGAGCCGTGCAAACGCAGGAATCGAGGTGGGCCGCCCCCGCTGTCGTGAGTTGCAGGAAGCGCTCGGGTTCCGGCAGGCGCACGGTAAGCGTATGCGGGACGGTCTCGACCTCCGAGAATCCCGCCGCAACGAGCAGTTCCCGCAACGTCCCGGAGTCGGGCAAGCAGAACGAGAGGTCCAGATCCGAAACGGACGCACCGAGGTGGCCAGCCGCGCGGCATCCCCTTGCCGCCAATCGATGCGCGCCGCCTGCGCGGGCAGCGCAAGCTTGCTGCCGACAGCGAGCAAGTCCTCGTTGATGTCCACGGCCACGACCTTCCCCGAGCGCCCTACCCGTGCGGCCGCCTGCCGGGCGACGCTGCCAGTACCAGATGCAACGTCCAGCACACGCTCCCCGCTTCGCAGCGCTGCATGCCCCAACACGAGCAGTTCCTGCGTCCACGGGTCAGCGATCGCAGGCCCGAGATATTCGTCGTATACCTGAGCTGGCGTCCGCTCGCTTCGATCGATCATTGCGGTTCTCCGATTACACGAACGTAATCATCCAGTCAGCGCGCTGACCACCGTCGTCCGCCATCCTGCGCACACCGATCCCATTGGACTGGAAACGACGAATCATGAACGACCGCATCCTTCGATCGACGGCTCTCGCCGTCCTGCTGGGTCTTCCTTTTGGCGGCGCGGCACTGGCGCAAACGCACCATCACGACTCCGGGCACGCAGCACCGACGAGCTCGGACTCGGCGAAGCAGGCCGACGGAACGGTGCGGAAAGTCGACACCACGACGGGCAAGCTAACCATCGCACACGGACCGCTCGAAGGGCTCGGAATGCCGTCGATGACGATGGCGTTCCGCGTTGCCGAAGGCGCGATGCTCGAAATCGTGAAAGTCGGCGACAAGATCCGCTTCGTGCCCGCGCAGGTGGGCGGAGAGCTGGTCGTCACCAGCCTCGAAGTCGTTCGCTGACCCTATCGCACCGACAAGAGACCGTCTTCGCGCCCACACGTCATGCGCTTTCCGTCTTCGACACTTGGACCGCACCGGCGCCGTCGTGTCGCGCCGACACTCGCCGCGCTCGCCTTCGCCTTCTCCAGCGCTTTCGCATTCGCCGCCGGTAACGCACCCGACGCGCCGGCGTCGACCGAAAGATCGGAAGAGCACACGTCTGAACTCCAGTCAC
>CALCZN010000299.1:0-11706 GCA_937903095.1 uncultured Burkholderiales bacterium | reverse complement strand
GACGTCGACGTGGCCCTCGACGAAGGCTTCGCCCAGCGCCGACAGCGATGGCTTGAGCAGGACCCGGGCCGCCCCGATGTCCTTGACCCGCAGTTCCACCTGCGGCGCGTCGTCGAGCTCGACGCTCGAGCCGTTCCACAGGCGCACGCGAAGCGGAATCGGATGCCGGTCGCGAAGCGTTTCGAGATACTTCATCACTTGTTTTTCGAGCATGCGTCTTCCTCCCGAAGCGGCCATTACAATCCGTCCGCGATTCACCTGCAACCGATGGGACTATCCGTGCGGCAAAGCCCGGGAAAGCGATGACCGAAGCGGTCGAGATCTACACCGATGGAGCGTGCAAGGGCAATCCGGGCCCCGGAGGCTGGGGGGCGCTGCTGCGCTGGGGGCCGCACGAGAAGGAGCTGTTCGGCGGCGAGCCGTGCACGACGAACAACCGGATGGAGCTGACCGCCGTGATCCGCGCGCTCGCCGCGCTCGATCGGCAGGTGCCGGTAGAAGTGCACACCGACTCCCAGTACGTGCAGAAGGGCATCACCGAATGGATGCCCGGCTGGAAGCGCCGGGGCTGGAAGACCGCCGACCGCAAGCCGGTGAAGAACGAGGACCTGTGGCGCGAGCTGGACGCCCTCGTCGCGCGCCATCGCGTGCGGTGGCATTGGGTGCGCGGTCACGCCGGGCACCCGGAGAACGAACGCGCCGACGCGCTCGCCAACCGCGGGGTTCCTTCGCGATGAAGCGTGCTAGATTGGCCCAGTCCCGACGCGGGGAAATGGCGGGAACGAGCCCTGGAGTTCCGCGCGTTTTGCATCGATGAAGCGAACCCTTTTCTACCTGATCGCTCTGGTCGGGGCGCTCGGCCTGGGATGGTGGGCTTCGGGGCTGCACCGCCATTCGGTACCGGCGCTCGAGATCGCCGGCCCGGGCACCGCTTCGCGCGCAGCCACCCGCGTGCCCGCCGACGATCCGGCCGCCCGAGCCGTTCCCGACGCTCCCGCAACGCGCGCGCCCGATGCCGGCGCGGCGCGCGGCGCGATCGGCGTCGAGGCGGCGCGCGCCGAGCCGGTTTCGCTCGCCGAAACGGTGGCCGCGGTCGGCACGCTGCGCGCGGCCGAGTCGGTCGTCGTCAAGCCCGAGGTCGCCGGGCGCATCCTGTCGATCCACTTCGACGGCGGCGCCCGGGTGCGCAAGGGCGATCTGCTGGTGGCGCTCGACGCGTCGATCCCCGCCGCCGAGGTGCAGCAGACGCGCGCGGAACTGGCGCTGGCGCGCGCGAACTACCAGCGGTCGGACGATCTCGCGAAGCAGAAGTTCCTCAGCGAGCGCGCGCGCGACGAGGCAGCGTCCGCCCTGCACGTGCTCGAGGCCAGGCTCGAGCTGGCGCAGGCGCGCCTGGCCAAGATGATGATCCGCGCGCCTTTCGCCGGCGTGCTGGGGCTGCGCAACGTCAGCCCCGGCGACTACGTGCGCGAGGGCGATGTCCTGGTCACGCTGGAGGACGTCTCGCGGATGCAGGTCGACCTTCGCCTGCCCGAACGCTATCTCGGACAGTTGCGGCGTGGCCAGCGGCTCGACGTCGAGTTCGACGCCTATCCGGGCAGGCGCTTTCCCGCCACGCTCGAGGCGATCGACGTGCAGGTGGACGCGAACGGGCGCTCGGTGGTCGCGCGCGGACAGATGCCGAATCCCGACGGGCTGCTGCGCACCGGCATGTTCGCGAAGATCGCGCTCACGCTCGGCCAGCGCGAACAGGCGGTGATGATCCCCGAGGAGGCCGTGTTCGCGGTCGGACAGGAACAGTACGTGTTCCGCATCGAGCAGGGGCGCGCCGAGCGCGTGCGGGTAACCACCGGCCTGCGCCGCGACGGACGCGTCGAGATCGTCGAAGGCATCCGCGGCGGCGAGCAGGTCGTCACCGCCGGACAGCTGAAGCTGGCTCCGGAGGGCAGCGAGGTGCGCATCGTCGAGCCTCCGCGCTCGGGCGGCTAGGCGATGAACCGGCGCTGATCGCATGCGCATATCGGATGTCTGCATCCGGCGGCCCGTGTTCGCCACGGTGCTGTCGCTGATCATCCTGCTGCTCGGGCTCGTTTCGTATTCGCGGCTGCAGGTGCGCGAATACCCGAAGATCGACGAGCCGACGGTCACCGTCTCGACGAAATACCTGGGCGCGTCGGCCGACATCGTCGAGTCGCAGGTCACCAAGCCGCTCGAGGATTCGATCGCCGGCATCGAGGGAGTCGACGTGCTCACGTCGATCTCGCGCCCCGAGCAGAGCCAGATCACCGTGCGCTTCCGCCTCGAGCGCGATCCTGACGGCGCAGCGGCCGACGTGCGCGACCGCGTCGCGCGCGTGCGCTCGAAGCTGCCCGACACGATCGACGAGCCGGTGATCGCCAAGGTCGAGGCCGACGCGAACCCGATCATCTGGCTGGCCTTCTCGAGCGTGACGCTGTCGCCGCTCGAGGTTTCCGACATCGCCAACCGGCTCGTGAAGCCGCGCCTGCAGACGCTGCCGGGCGCGGCCGACGTGCGCATCTTCGGCGAGCGCAAGTTCTCGATGCGCGTGTGGCTCGACCCCGACCGGCTGGCCGGCTTCTCGCTCACGCCGCAGGACGTCGAGGACGCGCTGCGGCGGCAGAACGTCGAACTGCCGTCGGGGCGCATCGAGAGCCGCCAGCGCGAATTCACCGTCGTCTCGCAGTCGGACCTGCAGCGCGTCGCCGAGTTCGAGAACGTCGTCGTGCGCAACGTCAACGGCTACGCGGTGCGCATCCGCGACGTCGGCCGCGTCACGCTCGCCCCGCAGGACGAGCGCAGCATCGTGCGCTTCAACGGTCGCGACGCGATCTCGCTCGGCCTGATCAAGCAGGCCACCGCCAATCCGCTGACGCTCGCGCAGGCGCTCAAGGCCGAGCTGCCGCGCCTGCGCGAGGAGCTGCCCGAGGGCCTCACCGTCGACATCGCCAACGACAACACGCTGTTCATCGAGCGTTCGATCCAGTCGGTGTACCGGACGATCCTCGAGGCGACGGTGCTGGTGGCCGCGGTGATCTTCCTGTTCCTCGGCACGGTGCGCGCGAGCTTCATTCCGCTGATCACGATTCCGGTCTGCCTGGTCGGCGTGTGCACGCTGATGCTCGCCGCCGGCTTCTCGATCAACACGCTCACTCTCCTCTCGCTCGTGCTGGCGATCGGGCTGGTCGTCGACGATTCGATCGTCGTGCTCGAGAACGTCTACCGCCACATCGAGGAAGGCATGCAGCCGGTGCAGGCGGCGTTCCGCGGCGTGCGCGAGGTGGGTTTCGCGGTCGTGGCGATGACGCTCACGCTCGCTGCCGTGTACGCGCCGGTGGCGTTCACCGCCGGCCGCACCGGCAGGCTGTTCATCGAGTTCGCGCTCACGCTCGCCGGCGCGGTTCTCGTTTCGGGCTTCCTCGCGCTCACGCTCACGCCGATGCTGTGCTCGCGCGTCCTGCGGCACGACCCGAATCCCGGAATGCTGCTGCGCGTGATCGACCGCGCGCTGGGCACGCTGTCCGCGGGCTACGAGCGCGCGCTGCGCGCGACGCTGCGCGTGCGGTGGCTGGTCGTGCTGCTCGGCGTGGCGGTAGCCGTCGCGAGCGTGTGGCTGTTCCAGACCACCAAGCGCGAGCTGGCGCCGATCGAGGACCGCGCGACGATCGTCGCGATCTTCAACGGCCCCGACGGCGCGTCGATCGACTACACCGACCGCTACGCGCGGCGCATCGAGGCGGCGTCGCTGTCGATCCGCGAGGCCGATCGCGTCTTCGTCGTCTCGGGCAGCCCGACGGTCACGCAGGGCATCTCGTTCATCCGCGTGGTCGACTGGGCCGAGCGCGACCGCAAGGTGCCGGCGATGATCGCCGAGTTCCAGCCGAAGCTGCGCGACATTCCCGGCGTGCAGGCCTTCGCCGTCGCCCCGGCCTCGCTCGGGCAGTCGCCGCGCGAGCGCCCGATCAACGTGGTCGTGCTCAGCTCCGATTCCTACGACGAGATCGAGAAGAGGCTCGAGCCGATGATGCGGGCGCTGGGCAACGACGCGCGCTTCCAGGGCGTCGACACCGACCTGCGGCTGAACAAGCCCGAGCTGAAGGTGAACATCGACCGCGACCGCGCGGCCGACGCCGGCGTGGCGGTAGACGCGATCGGCCGCGCGCTCGAGACGGCGCTCGGCGGCCGGCAGGTCACGCGCTTCAAGCGCCACGGCGAGCAGTACGACGTCGTCGTGCAGTTCGCCGCGGCAGACCGCAGCACGCCGCAGGACATCCCGAAGATCTTCGTGCGCGGGCGCAACGACACGATGGTGCCGCTGTCCAGTCTGGTGAACGTGAAGGAGGGCGTCACGGCGCGCGAGCTGAATCACTTCGGCCAGCGCCGCGCGGTGACGATCACCGCCAACCTCGCGCCCGGCGCTTCGATGGGCGAGGCGGTCGACGTCATCGAGGGGCTCGCGCGCGAGCATCTCGGGCCGGGCTATGCGCTCGACTACAACGGCCAGACGCGCGAGTTCAAGCAGTCGTCGGCCACGCTGCTCATCACCTTCGCGCTGGCGCTGTGCTTCATCTATCTGGTGCTGGCCGCGCAGTTCGAGAGCTTCGTCGATCCGCTGATCATCATGTTCACCGTGCCGCTGTCGATGACCGGCGCGCTAGCGCTGCTGCGCTGGGGCGGGGGGACGATGAACGTCTACAGCCAGATCGGCCTGATCACGCTGGTGGGCCTGATCACCAAGCACGGCATCCTGATCGTCGAGTTCGCCAACCAGATGCGCGATCGCGGCGTGGCGCTGGTTCCGGCCACCCTCGAGGCGGCGCGCCTGCGCCTGCGCCCGATCCTGATGACCACCGGCGCGATGGTGCTGGGCGCGGTTCCGCTCGCGCTCGCCTCGGGCGCCGGCGCCGAGAGCCGGATGCAGATCGGCCTGGTCATCGTCGGCGGCATGACCTTCGGCACGCTGCTCACGCTGTTCGTGCTGCCCACGATCTACACGCTCGTCTCGCGGCCGCGCCACCTGCTGCACGACGAGGCCGGAGCGCCGGCCGGCGCGCACGGAGCGACATGAGACAGATCGTCCTCGACACCGAGACGACCGGGCTTTCCGCCGAGGACGGCCATCGCATCGTGGAGATCGGCTGCATCGAGATCGCCGATCGCCGTCTCACCGGCCGCTCGCTGCACCTGTACCTGAATCCGGAACGCGACATCGACGAAGGCGCGCTCGCCGTGCACGGCCTGACGCGCGAGCGGCTCGAAAGCGAGCCGCGCTTCGCCGACGTCGCCGAGCGCTTTCTCGAATTCGTGCGCGATGCCGAGATCCTGATCCACAACGCGCCTTTCGACCTCGCCTTCCTCGATGCCGAACTGGGCCGCCTGCGGCGCGGGCCCTTCGCCGCCTTCGGCACGAACGTCGTCGACACGCTGGCGATGGCGCGCGAGCTTCATCCGGGGCGCCGCAATTCGCTCGACGCGCTGTGCGAGCGCTACGGGGTGTCGAACGCGCATCGCAAGCTGCACGGCGCGCTGCTCGACGCGGAGCTGCTGGCCGACGTCTATCTCGCGATGACGCGCGGCCAGGACAGTCTCGAGATCGCGATGGCTCCGTCGATCGACGCCTTCGACCATGCGGGCGAGGCCGAGCACTGGCCGCCGCCGGGACTCGTCGTGCTGCGGGCGAGCGACGACGAGCTGCGCGCGCATCGCGAACTGCTGGCCGCGATCGCCGCGCAGACGCGCAAGCCGGCGCTGTGGAGCGTGCTCGATTCGCTCGTTCCCGTGCCGTCGCCCACGCCGGAGACGCCGGCGAATTCGACTACACTTCGGGCAGGATGACCAAAGCCAGCATGAAAGAACATCGCCCCGGGCGATCGCGTGACCGCAAGAGCCACCTGTCGCCCGACGCCGAGCGGCTGGTGTCGGCCGCGCTCGGCCTGGCGAACTCGGGCAGCCGTCTCGAGGATCGCTACTGGGAGGCGCAACTCGTCACGCGCATCGAGCGCATGCTCGACGGCGGCCACGTGCAGGGCGCGCACGACGCGCTCGACCGGCTGAACCAGACCGACGGCGAAGCCTATGGCGCGCTGGTCGAGGCGGTCGAGGAGGCCGCCGAAACCGTCACCATCGAAGTCGACGGGCAGCGCTGGGAGGCGCTGCTCGTGCTCGCGCCGCTCGTCGTCTGGACGCGCTTTCGCATTCCGTCCGGACCGATCCCCGCGCAGGCGGCCGATACGCTCGCCACGCACTGGCGTGCGCATACGATCGCGCGCTCGGCGCGTTTCCAGATGCTGCCGTACCTGTTCAGCATCGACCAGCTTCCCGACGACTACGCCGAGTTGCGTCGTCTTGCGCGCCGGATCGGCCAGGCGGCGATCGCCGGAAGCACCGCGCGCGTCGACCTGAAATCGCTGCCCGAAACCGCCGACATGCTGGCCGACACGCGCTTCCTGCTCGGCGTCGTCGCTGCGCCCGAAGGCACGCCGGTGTTCCGCTGGCAGGAGTCCGATGCGAGCGATCACGCGGGTCGCGTTCCGTGCCTCGAGGCGTGGATCGCGCAGGCGCGCCCGACCATCGAGCCGCTGCTGCCGGGTTGCGGCTTCGAATGCCTGCTGCCCGACGCCTATCACATCAACCTGCGCGAATCCGATCGGCGCGTGCGTCCGTATTCGATCCGCGCGGCGGTGCACTACCTCACGCACGCGCTCGACCTCGAAGCCTCCGACATCAAGGCCACGGTGGCGGGCTTCGGCCACGAGCGGCTCGACGAATACCGGATCGGCCTGAGCATCCGCGACGAGGACGAAGTCGCGCACGGCGTCGTCTGGCCGCTGCTCGGCGCTGAATCCGACCAGGACGAGCCTTCGCCGATCGAGCAGATCCGCGAAGTGCTGCGCGAGGTCGGCGTCTCCGAAGTGCGGCTGTGGCGCGACCTCAGCGAACCCGAGTTCTGCGACGACTGCGGTGTGCCGCTATACCCGAACGGCAAGGGCGAAATCGTCCACGCCGAGATGCCGGGAGACGTGGAGCCGGAGTCGACGCATTTTCACTAGAGGCAGGGAAGGGTGAAGGGTAAAGGGTGAACGGCGACAGCCACGACGGCGACGGATCGCGCGCTGGTTTTCCCCTTCACCCTTCACTTCTCTCCAGCCCGCTCCAGCGCGCGCGCAATTCGCGCATCCAGATACGCGCCGTAGAAATCCGCCGAGCTGTAGCCGACGAGGCGTTCGGCGAGTTCGCGGTTGTCGTCGCCGAGGAATGCGACGGTAGGGGCGACGCGCACGCCGAGCGATTTCGCCAGCGCGGCGGGGTTCTGCGGTGCGTCGCGGCTTCCCTGGCGTTCGAAGGGGCGTTCGTCGCCGATGCCGTATTCGGCCACGCGCACGCCGGGTGCCGCGGCTTCGAGGTGGCGCAGGTAGTTGCGCCGGACCACTTCGCAATATGGGCAGCCGGGCAGCGAGAAGAGCGCCACTACCACGCGCGCATCGCCGTGCGCCAGCAGCGCCTGCGGCGAGCGCGTGCCGTCGAGCGCAGGCGTTCCGGCAGCGAGAGCCGCGGACGGAACGAGCGACGCGAAGGGCGCGAGCAGCGCGAGGGCGCATGCCGACACCGCGAGGCGGCGAGACGACGATGTAGACATTCAGGATACGTTACTGCTTGACTGCATGACTATGCGCTCATATAGTCATCCTATCAAGCCGAGGCCCCGATAGAAGAACAGGGCGCCCGGCCTCCGAGGAGACGTCCCCATGGACTCGCTGGGCCAGGTATTCGAGGCCGTGTCGAATTATTTCGCGCTGCTCTCCGAACCGGTGCGGCTGCGCATCCTGCACTCGATCTGCCGCGAGGAGAAGAGCGTCTCGCAGATCGTCGCCGAGACCGGTGCGACGCAGACGAACGTCTCGCGCCACCTCAACACGCTGTACCGCGCCGGTGCGCTCAGCCGGCGCAAGGACGGCAACTTCATCTATTACGGCGTGCGCGACAGCGCGCTCATCGAGATCTGCCGAACGGTGTGCACGCATATCGCCGGGCGCACCGAGACGCAGTCCGGGGAGCATTCGGAGATGCGCCGGCTGGCCGAGGAATGGGATGCGCGCCCCGAGTCGCGCCAGGAGCTTCGATGAACGATTTTCTCGACCCATCCGGTCAGCCGTCGGACGGGACTGCGGTGCGCCTTGCGGGTCGGATTCGACCGGCGCCGGAGAACACGCTGTCGGCCGAGGAACTCGACCGCGCGCGCCGCGCGCGCCGCAGTTTCATGGGCAAGGCGCTGGCGATGGGCGCCGGCGCCGGCGCTGCCGCGAAAGCCGTGGCTGGCGCTCCCGCGAAAGCCGTGGCCGGCGCTCCTGATAAGGCCGGCGCACCGCGCGAGGCGCCCGGCGTCGACGGGCCGGGCGACAAGGCGATTCTCGAACTGCCGCCGCACACGACGGGTCTGGGCCAGCCGGTGGCGGCGCGCGGCTACGGCGTTCCGTCGCAATGGGAGCGCAACCTGCAGCGGCGCGAGAGCCCCGGGCTCACGCGGGTGTCGGCTTCTTCGGTGAGCTTCGCTCCGCTGCAGGGGATGTTCGGCATCATCACGCCGAACGGCCTGCACTTCGAGCGCCACCACCAGGGCTGGTGGGACATCGACCCCAGCCGGCACCGCCTGATGATCAACGGACTCGTGCGCGAGGCGCGCGTGTTCACGATGGACGACCTGATGCGCCTGCCGTCGGTCTCGCGCATCCACTTCATCGAGTGCGGCGCGAACAGCGGCATGGAGTGGGGCAACAACGCCGTGCCCACCGTGCAGTACACGCACGGCATGCTCTCCTGCGCCGAGTTCACCGGCGTGCCGCTTTCCACGCTGCTCGACCTGTGCGGCATCGACCGGCGCAACGGCAGGTACGTGCTGGCCGAAGGCGCCGACGGTTCGTCGATGACGCGCACGACCCCGATCGATCGCGCGCTCGACGACGTGCTCGTCGCCTGGGGGATGAACGGCGAGATGCTGCGCCCGGAGAACGGCTATCCGTTGCGACTGGTCGTTCCCGGCGTGCAGGGCGTCTCCTGGGTGAAGTACCTGCGGCGCATCGAGGTCGGCGACCAGCCCTGGTACACGAAGGACGAAACCGTCCACTACGTCGACCTGATGCCCGACGGCCAGCACCGGCAGTTCACGTCGATCCAGGAAGTGAAGTCGGTCATCACGACGCCCTCGGGCGGGCAGATGCTGCTCGACAAGGGCTACTACAGCGTGAGCGGCCTGGCCTGGTCGGGGCGCGGCAGGATCAGGCGGGTCGACGTCTCCTTCGACGGCGGGCGCAACTGGCGCACGGCGCGCCTGGACAGCCTGGTGCTGCCGAAGGCGCTCACGCGTTTCTCGATCGACTGGACCTGGGACGGATCGCCCGCCGTGCTGCAGAGCCGCGCGATCGACGAAACCGGTGCAGTGCAGCCGAAGATCAACCAGTTGCGCGCGGTGCGCGGTACGCGCTCGATCTATCACAACAACGCGATCCAGTCGTGGCGGGTTGCCGAATCGGGTGAGGTGTTCAATGCGCAGGTGTGGTGAGCGGCGCGTGCGGTCGCTGAAGCGCGTGTTGCCGACGGCGGCGCTCGCCGGGGCTATCGCGATCGCCTTCGGTCTCGCTGCGACCTTCGGCGCCGACGCGCAGGCGGCGAGCGACGCGGACGCGAAGGCGGCGACCGTGAAAACGGCACAGGCGAAGACGCCGGACGCGAAGACGGCGAACGCGACGCCCTGGGCCGGCATCGGCCGCCCGGCGACGCGCTCCGAGATCCAGGCCTGGGACATCGACGTGCGCACCGACTTCAAGGGCCTGCCGCCGGGCTCGGGTTCGGTGGAGGCGGGCGAGCGCGTCTGGGAGGCCAAGTGCGCGATCTGCCACGGCACCTTCGGCGAGTCGAACGAGGTGTTCACGCCGATCGTCGGCGGCACGACGAAGGAGGACATCGAGAGCGGGCACGTCGCCAACCTGAAGCGCACCGACTTCCCGCAGCGAAGCACGATGATGAAGCTCTCGCAGGTCTCGACCCTGTGGGACTACATCCGGCGCGCGATGCCGTGGAACGCACCGAAGTCGCTGTCGACCGACGAGGTCTACGCGGTGACGGCGTACATCCTCAATCTCGCCGACGTCGTTCCGGCCGATTACGTTCTGTCGGATCGGAATATCGTCGACGTGCAGAAGCGTTTGCCCAATCGTAACGGGATGACGTTCTACGAGCCGCTGTGGCGCGTCGACGGCAAGCCCGACGCGCAGGGCGACGCGTGCATGAGCGGATGCCGGACCGACCCGGCACGGCTCGCCGCCGCCGGGCTGCCGGAGCACGCGCGCGACGCGCACGGCAACCTGATGGCGCAGAACCGCGTCGTCGGTCCGGTGCGCGGCGCCGACACCACGCGTCCGCCGCGCCCCGATCTCGATGGCGCGCAGGTCGCGGCGCTGGCCGAGGCGACGATGCTCGCGTCGATTCCGCACCAGCGCAAACCCGAGGATCTCGCGCGCGAAGCGAACTGCATGGCCTGCCATGCCGTCGACGCGAAGATGGTCGGCCCGTCGTTCCGCGACGTCGGCGCGAAGTACCGCGGACGCCCGGGGGTGGCCGAGATGCTGGTCGGTCGCGTGAAGAACGGCACCAGCGGCGCCTGGGGCGACGTCCCGATGCCGGCGAACGCCGCGATCGCCGACGATGACATCCGGGTAATCGTGAACTGGATCCTCGAGGATCGGTAATGAAGAATTCGCCGATCCTCAATGCAACTCCGATATGCTGCGGCAATCGGCCAATCCGTCCTTCCACGAAGGAGACTGCACCCATGAACGTAACGAGACGCACGACCTTGCAGGTCGCGGGCAGCGCCGGCCTGTACGGGGCGTTGCTGTCGCTCGGCCTGCTGCGCCCCGGCTCCGCCGCCGCGCAGGCTTTCGACGAGAAGATGTTCCACGTTGCCGGCGTCGCCGACACGCTGAAGGCGCTCGGCGCGGCCGGCGCCGCCGAGTCGAAGGACGTGGTCATCGTCTCGCCCGACATCGCCGAGAACGGCGCCGTGGTGCCGGTGGGCGTCAAGAGCAATCTGCCGAAAACCGAATCGATCGCGCTGCTGGTCGACAAGAACCCGAACGCGCTGGCCGGCGCCTACGACATCCTCGAGGGCTCCCAGCCCGAGGTGAGCATGCGCATCAAGATGGGGCAAAGCTCGGACGTCGTCGCGCTGGTGAAGGCCGACGGCAAGTACTACATGGCGAAGAAGGAAATCAAGGTAACGCTCGGCGGCTGCGGCGGCTGAAGCGGCTGCGTTTCCGATAACCCCCGATTCCACAGGAGACGCTGCGAAATGGCAGACCCGATGAAGATCCGCGCCACCGCCAAGGACGGCACGGCCGACGTGCGCGTGCTGATGGCGCACGAGATGGAGACCGGACAGCGCAAGGACGCATCCGGCAAGGTGATCCCCGCCTGGCACATCACCGAGGTCACGGCCTCGCTGAACGGCAAGCCGGTGCTTCGCGCGCACTGGGGGCCGGCGATCTCGAAGAACCCCTACCTGCAGTTCAAGGTCAAGGATGCGAAGCCGGGCGACAAGATCAGCGTCACCTGGGTCGACAACCGGGGCGACAAGCGCACCGACGAAGCGACGGTGAGCTGAAGAAGTCCGAGAGGCGGGCTCGCCCGCATCGC
>CALCZN010000298.1:0-10926 GCA_937903095.1 uncultured Burkholderiales bacterium | reverse complement strand
TCGTCGGCAACAAGACGAACTTCTGCACGATGGGCGCGGTCTCCGACATCGTGCACATGGGCGACTGGACGCGCATGCGCATGTGGGTGCTGGCGATCGCGGTGGCGATGCTCGGCGTCTGGGGGTTGCAGACGCTGGAGCTGGTCGACACGCACAAGTCGCTGTACGCCAGTCCGAACCTGATGTGGCTGTCCAATCTCGCCGGCGGACTGCTGTTCGGCATCGGCATGACGCTCGCGTCGGGCTGCACGAGCAAGACGCTGATCCGCATCGGCGGCGGCAACCTGAAGTCGGTCGTCGTCTTCGTCGTGCTGGCGATCTCGGCCTACGTGACGCTCAAGGGGCTGTTCGGCGTCTGGCGCGTGAACACCTTCGACACCGTCTCGGTGCAGCTGCCGTCCACCCAGGACCTGCCGACGCTCGTCGCTACCGCCTGGGGGCTGCCGGTTGCGCTCGTCGCGCGCTGGCTGCCGCCGCTGGCCGCCGCGGCGCTGCTCGTCTTCGTCTTCTCCGACCGCCACGCGCGCGGCTTCGACACGCTGCTCGGCGGCATCGTCGTCGGCCTGACGATCGTCGGCGGCTGGTACGTCACCGGCCACGTCGGCTACGTCGCCGAGCATCCGGAGACGCTCGAGGAGGCGTTCATCGCCACCAACGGCAACCGTCCCGAATCGCTGTCGCTGGTCGCGCCCTTCGCCTACACGCTCGAGCTGCTGATGTTCTGGAGCGACCAGAGCAAGCACGTCACCTTCGGCATCGCCACCGCGCTGGGGATCGTCGCCGGTTCGCTCGCCTATGCGCTGCTCAGCCGCACCTACCACGAGGAGAGCTTCCCCGACGCGGCCGACCTGAAGCGGCACGTGGCGGGCGCCGTGCTGATGGGCTTCGGCGGCATCACGGCGCTCGGCTGCACGATCGGGCAGGGCCTGAGCGGGCTGTCGACGCTGGCGGTCGGATCGGTGATCACCTTCTTCTCGATCGTCGCCGGCGCGGCGCTGATGATGAAGCTCGACTACTGGCGACTGATGCGCGAAGCCCACGCGTAGCGCCGGCGGCAGGTGCCCGGCATGTGCTCCACGTTATAATGCGAAGCACATCCCGCCGCACACCTCCCCCGCGAGTTCCAAGCCGATGATCGCACTGCTCGAAGCGCGCAGCGCCGGCCTTCTGCGCCGCGAGCACTGGCTGACGAACATCGTCTCCGGAGCGATCGTCGGCGTCGTCGCGCTGCCGCTGGCGATGGCTTTCGCGATCGCCTCGGGGGCCAAGCCCGAGCAGGGCATCTACACGTCGATCGTCGCCGGCTTCCTCGTCTCGGTGCTCGGCGGCAGCCGCGTGCAGATCGCCGGGCCCACCGGCGCGTTCATCGTGATCCTCGCCGCGATCACCGCGCGCTACGGCATCGACGGATTGCAGATCGCGACGATGATGGCCGGCGCCATCCTGCTGCTGCTCGGCGTGGCGCGCATGGGCGCGATCATCAAGTTCATCCCCGACCCGGTGATCGTCGGCTTCACCTCGGGCATCGGCGTCATCATCTTCGTCGGCCAGTGGAAGGATTTCTTCGGGCTGCCGGCGGTGAGCGGCGAGCATTTCCACCAGAAGCTGTGGCAGCTGCTGCAGGCGCTGCCGCAGCTGCACCTGGCGACCACGCTGCTCGCCGTCGCCTCGCTCGCGCTCGTGCTGTACGGCAACCGCATCCCGCGGCTCGGGCGCGTGCCCGGGCCGCTGATCGCGATGGTCTTCGCCACCGCGGTGCAGGCGCTGTTCGGCTTCGACGGCGTCGTCACGATCGGCAGCGCATTCGGCGGGATTCCGCTCGGACTGCCCGAGCTGCGCCTGCCCGAGCTGAGCGCGGCGCGCATGATCGAGCTGATCGGTCCGGCGTTCACCATCGCGATGCTCGGCGCGATCGAGTCGCTGCTGTCGGCGGTGGTGGCCGACGGAATGGCCGGCACGCGCCACGACTCGAACCAGGAGCTGATCGGCCAGGGCATCGCCAACCTGGCGGCGCCGCTGTTCGGCGGCTTCGCCGCCACCGGCGCGATCGCGCGCACCGCGACGAACATCCGCAACGGCGGCACCAGCCCGCTGGCCGGCATCGTGCACGCGGCCACGCTGCTGCTGATCGTCCTCGTGCTGGCGCCGCTGGCGGTGAACGTCCCGCTCGCCGCGCTGGCGGCAATCCTCTTCGTCGTCGCCTGGAACATGAGCGAGGCGAAGCACTTCCTGAAGATGGTGCGCCGCGCGCCGCGCGCCGACGTCGTCGTGCTGCTCGTCACCTTCGGCCTCACCGTGTTCGCCGACCTGGTCGTGGCGGTGAACATCGGCGTCATCCTGGCCACGCTGCAGTTCATGCGCCGGATGGCATCGAGCGTCGAGGTGCAGAACGTCACGCACCAGGAACTGCACCAGGAGTTCGCGCATCGCGGTTTCCAGCAGCTGCCGCCGGGCGTGCTCGTCTATTCGGTCGACGGCCCGTTCTTCTTCGGCGCGGCGGAGAACTTCGAGCGCGCGCTGGCGACCACGCACACCGATCCGCGCGTGCTGATCGTGCGCCTGGGCTGGGTGCCGTTCATCGACGAGACCGGATTGCAGACGCTCGAGGAGGTCGTCGTCGACCTGCGGCGCCGCGGCGTGACGGTGATGCTCGCCGGCGCGAACGCGCGCGTACGCGGCAAGCTCGAACGCGCCGGCCTGATCGAGCTGGTCGGCCGCGACAACTTCTTCGACGACCTGGCCCATGCGATCGAGGCGTCGCGCGCGCTGGCGCCCGAAGGCCCGACCACGGCGCTCGGGCGCCAGACGGTGCTCAGCGAAACCGCGCAGGCCGTGCTGCGAACGAGCCGGCAGTTCTTTTCGCAGCCGCCGGCGGATTCGTGACGGCCGCGGGCGGCGCGCCTACCTCACTTTCGGGTTGGCGACGCCGGGCTGCGTGCGATAGCTGACGCCGTGCTGCGCGAGATAATCGCGGATCAGCTGGCGTACCACCTGCGAAGGGGTGACGTCCTGCCGCGCGCACAGCGTCTCGAAGGCCTTCTTCTTCGCCGGGTCGATCAGCACTGTCAGGCGGGCGGTCTTGCGTTCCATGCGCGGAAGATCTCCTCCATGTGGATCGTATTCTAATCGGATGTGCGCGGGCGCGGCCTCGGTGCGCGCGAACGACGAGGCGCATCGACCGGCGGACCGACATGCCCGGGGGGCCGGTGGCCGGGTTGCGCCCTCGGTCCGGGCGCGCGACCATCCGGCGATGAAGACCACGAAGCGGCTGCGGATCTCGGGCATCGTGCAGGGCGTCGGCTTTCGAGCATCGCTCGCCGACGAGGCGCGCCTGCGCGGGATCGCCGGTTGGGTGCGTAACCGTCGCGACGGAACGGTCGAGGCGCTGGTGCACGGTGACGCGCATGCGCTCGATGCGCTGCTCGAGTGGGCGAGACGCGGACCGCGTGCGGCGCGGGTCGATCGCGTCGACATCGAGGACGCGTCGGAAGCGGCCGGGGACGTCTTTGCACATTTCGAGCAGAGGCCCACCGCCTGATCAGTCCACGCGGCGGGCGGCGGGCGTCAGCGAGCCAACGGCACGCATCTCCCGGCGTCGCGACGCCCGGGCGCTCGTCCTTCGGCGGCCGTCCCGAACGCCCGCCTCATGCAGCCCCGCGCTCGCGCAGCTCCAGCAGATGTCCGTCGGGATCGCGCACGAGCGCTGCGTGGCCGCCAGCGAGCGAAACGCAACCGGGCGAGACGATGGGGCAGCCGGCCTTCGCGATGGCGGCTACGAGCGCACGCAGGTTCGTGACGTCGAGGATCAGCCGATCGGAGAGCAGATCGTTCGGACGACTGTCCGGGGCGGGTCGCCCGCGCGGCGTGCGATACCCGAGCAACTCGATGTGCGGCGTCGACCGTTGCGACGGCTCGAGCGCCACGACATCGCCCCCCGGGTCCGGAAGATCGTCGAGCCGCGCCTGCTCGATCCCGCGGTTGATCTGCTGCGCCGCCTCGTGCAGCCCGAGCACCTGCGTGTAGAAGCCGACGCTGCGATCGGTGTCGGCGACGGCGATCGCCGAATGGTCGATGCCGGCGGTGAGCAGGTCGCCGGGTGCCTGCGGCGGGTCCTTCGGCCAGCTGCCGGGAAAGTGGATCAGCTCGACCGGGTGGCCCTCCGGATCGCGGAACTTGAAGGCAGTGACGCCGCCGGCTTGCTCGGGCAGGCGCTGCGGACCGTCGCGCGTGAGCGGCATCACCGCGTGTGCGCGAACCCGGCGCCACGCCGCTTCGATCGATGGCGATACCACTGCGATGTGCTGGAACCACAGGTCGGCACAGTTCCCGTCGGGCGGCATTGCGCGCCCCGGCGAGCGGAAGGCGACGAGCTGCAGCCGCTGCGCGCCGAGGGCGAGCCACGCGATGCGCGCAGCACCGCAGCCGAGCAGCCGGACTTCCGGCGTCTGTGCGTCGTGCACATCGGCGAGCAGCGCCAAGCCCAGCGCGTCGCGGTAGAAGGCGATCGCCGCGGGCAGGTCGGCGACTGTGCGCCCGACGCCGACGAGCCGCAGGACACCGCAGCGATCGTTGCCAGGCACTGCGTCGGCTGCCGAATGCATCATGGCCTCTGCGCGCCGCGGCGGTTGACGTAGATCGCGAACAGCGTCTGCGAGGCACACAGGAACAGGCGACTGCGCAGGCGCCCGCCGAAGGCGAGGTTCGACACGGTGCACGGAACCCGGATCCTGCCCAGCAGCGCGCCCGACGGATCGAAGCAGTGCACGCCGTTGCCCGCGCTCGCCCAGACGTTGCCTTCGTCGTCGCAGCACAGGCCGTCGGTGTAGCCGGTGTCGACCTTGCAGAAGACGCGCCCGCCGCTCAGCCGCCTTCCGTCGTCGGAGACGTCGAAGACGCGAACGTGCTGCACCGGATCGACTGCGAACGGCGTGCCGGTTTCCGCAATGTAGAGCCGGCGCTCGTCGGGCGAGAAGCACAGCCCGTTGGGTCCTTCGAAGTCGTCGGTGACGACCGACAGGCTCGCGTCGCGTGGATCGAATCGATAGACGGTGGCGGGAAGCTCCGGCTTCTGCTTGCCACCTTCGTAGTCGGTGGAGATGCCGTAGAACGGGTCGCTGAACCAGAGGCTGCCGTCGCCGCGCGCAACGACGTCGTTGGGCGAGTTCAGGCGCCGGCCGCGATAGCGGTCGACGAGCGTCGTGATCGTTCCGTCGAGCTCGGTTCGGTGCAGGCACCGCTGCCGGTGCGAGCATCCGACGAGACGCCCCTGCGGATCGCGCGTGTGGCCGTTGGCGAACTCCGACGGCTGGCGGAACACCGACACGCCACCCGATTCGGTCCAGCACAGGATGCGGTCGTTGGGCACGTCGCTCACCAGCAGGCATTGCAAGTCGGCGAACCACACCGGGCCTTCGAGCCAGCGGAAGCCCTCGGCCAGCGTTTCGAGCGGCGCGTTCGGAAGCGCGAACGAGCGGAAGCGCGGGTCGACGATTTCGATGCCGTTCATGGGCCTTCGTCTCTCGGGTTTACCGGCCGCTCGCCGCTATCCGGCATGGCACGGGCGCGTGACCGCGGCGGCGTGGCATTTCACGACGAGGAGCACCGCCGGCGCGTCGCCGAGCGCGCCGGAGCGGTGACCGCGGCGGCCCTGCGCATCGGGCACGCAGCCCTGGTCCTCGCCGAGCGACAGCTCGCCGGTGCGCATCTCGACGCGCGTGCCGTCCATCGCCTCGACCCACCAGCCGCCCGACAGCGGAACGATCCACTGCGGCGCGGGGTTCTCGTGCCATTCTCCGACCCAGCCCGCGGGCAGGACGGTGAACACGACGGTTGACTCGCCGCGCGGCTGCTCGTCGTTCCACTGCGGCGCCGCCTGTCCGATGCGCGCCTGCTCGAAGCCGTGCAGCGCGCAGCGCTGCTGGCGGCTGACGCCGTCGGCGTCGCGCCACAGGTGCCAGTAGTCGACGATGGGCGGCGCGGCATCCGGGTCCGGATCGTTTTCGGTCATCGCTTCCTCACGACAGCGCGACGAGCAGCAGGCCTCCGACGAGGCCGAAGTTCTTCAGGAAATCCCAGAAGTGCGCGCGCCCCTTCTCGTTCGCGGGCGACCAGAACCCGGGAATCGTCCAGAAGCGGTGATAGACGAGCGCGGTGACGACGCAGAACAGGGCCAGCACCAGCGCTGCGGCGCGATCGTGCCAGCGCGCGACGATGCACAGGGGCGCGACGAGCTCGACGGCGATGGCGCCGACGAGCAGTACCGGGCCGCCCGGCAGGAACGATGATCCTGCCTGTCCAAGCGCGGCCTTCCAGTGCACGATCTTGTCGAGCGCGCTGAACGGGAACAGCACGACCAGGCAGATGCGAGCGACGAGCGGCAGGGTCGCGATCTCGAATCCGGTCATCGTGCTTCCCTGCGTGCTCCGATCCGCAACGCGATCGCGTCCGCCACGCGCAGCGCGTTGGCGATGATCGTCAGCGTCGGATTGACGGCGCCGATCGACGGAAAGAAGCTCGCGTCGGCGACGTACAGGTTGTCGAGCTCGTGCGCCCTGCAGTCGAGATCGAGCACAGACGTCGACGGGTCGGTTCCGAAGCGTGCCGTTCCCGCCTGGTGCGCAGTGCCGCCGACCGGAATGTCCTTGCCCAGGTACAGCCTGCGTTCGAGCAGGTGCGGATGCGCATCGACGGCGTCGAGCACCTGCTCGAGCTTCGTCTTCAGCCGCCGGTGCGCCTCGAGGTTGTTCTGCGTCAGCTCGAGGACGACGCGCCCGTCGCTCGCCAGGCGTATCCGGTTCTCCGGCCGCGGCAGGTCCTCGCTCGACAGCCAGAAATCGACCGAATGCCGCGCCATCAGTTCGAACGGCATGTCCGGGAACCAGCGCAGCCACTCGGGCAGCGCCTCGGCGCGGATCTGCTCAGGGTGCGACTTGCCCATCATCTGGATCAGCCCGAGCGGGTATTCCCAGTCGGGCGCGCCGAAATAGAAGTCGGCCAGGCCGAGGGTCTTCTGGAAGACCGTGTCGTTGACCCGGTGCGACAGCGCCATCAGCACCGACTGGTTGTGGCGCAGGTAGTTGCGCCCGACCTGGTCCGAGCCGTTGGCCAGCCCGCGCGGATGCGCGTCGTTCGTCGAGCGCAGCAGCAGCAGCGCCGAGCTGAGCGCGCCGCACGCGACGACGACGATGTCGGCCGCGTAGCGCTCCTCGGCGCCGTCGCGTGCAACGCGCACCGCGCACACAGTGCCGCCGGACGCGTCGGTCTCGAGTCGCGTCGCACACGCGCCGGTGAGCAGCGTCACGTTGTCGTATCGCGCGAGCACCGGATCGACGCAGATCACCTGTGCGTCGGCCTTGCCGTTGAGCAGGCACGGAAAGCCGTCGAAGGCGTCGTTGCGGAACCACCGGCTGAAGGGCGTCGCCCGGCCGTCGCGTTCGTCGAGCAGCACGCCCATCGGCAGATGGAACGGGTGCAGCCCGGCGCGCGCGAGCGCGTCGCTCAGTTCCTGGATGCGCGGCTCATGCGAGACCGCAGCGAACGGGTACGGCCCGCTGGACGGCGGCTCGGTAGGGTCCTCGCCGCGCGCACCGTGCACCTGGAACAGCGCCTCGGCCTCGCCGTAGTACGGCTCGAAGACTTCATACGGAAGCGGCCACGCCGGCGAGATCCCGTCGCGATGCCGGATCTCGCCGAAGTCGCGCTCGCGCAGCCGGAAGAGCGCGGCGCCGTAGACCTTGGAATTGCCGCCGACGAAGTAATGCAGCCCGGGGTGGAAGCTACGGCCGTCGGCGCCGTACCAGGTGTCGCGCGCCTGGTATCGCGCCTCGACGAACACCGCCTGCGCGCTCCAGTTCTCGCGCGAGCGCGGCAGGTAGTCGCCACGCTCGAGCAGCAGGATCCGCTTGCCCGTCGGCGCGAGCCGATGCACGACCGACGCGCCGCCGGGTCCGCTGCCGATGACGATGACGTCGAAACGATCCACGACCAAAAAGGCTCGCTCAGCCGCCAGTGGCGAAGCCGGGGAAGAGCGTCATTCCACCGTCGACGAAGAGCGTCGCGCCGGTGACGTAGTCGGCCGCATCGGAGGCGAGCCAGACGGCTGCGCGCGCGATGTCGTCCGGTTCGCCGATCCGCTTGTACGGCACGAGCGTCATCAGGTCGGCATACGCGTCGGGCGTATTCCACGTGGCCGTGTTGATCGGCGTGCGGATCGCGCCCGGAGCGATGCCGTTGACGCGGATGCGCCACGGCGCAAGCTCCTGCGCGATGCTCTTCATCAGCATCATCACGCCGCCCTTGGAGGCCGCGTAATTGGCGTGCCCCGCCCACGGGATCTCCTGGTGCACCGAGCTCATGCAGACGATCTTGCCGGCGGCGAGCGACACCGATGCGTCGACGCCGCGCCGCTGGAACTCGCGCGCCGCTTCGCGTGCGCACAGGAATTGGCCGGTGAGATTGACCGAGAGCACCGTGTTCCACTGTTCGAGCGTCATCGAGGCGAACGCGCTGTCGCGCTGCAGCCCGGCGTTGCAGACGACGATGTGCAGCGTGCCGAAATGCCCGGTCGCGCACGCGAACATCCGCTGTACCTCGTCCTCGTCGCCCACGTCGGCCTTCAGCACGATCGCGCGTCGACCGTGCTGCTCGATGCGGTGCGCGACGTCTTCGGCCGCCGCCGGATTCACGACGTAGTTGACGACGACGTCGGCGCCCGCCTGCGCGAGTCCGAGCGCCACTGCCTCGCCGATGCCCGAGTTGGCCCCGGTGACGAGCGCCGGTTGTCCGGAAAGGACGACCGGATACGGGACGCGCGGAAGCCTCGCGGGATCCGGCAATGCGGGCGCGGCCGGATCCTTCGACGCGCGCGCACTGGCGTCGCCGCCCGGTTCATGGCCTGTCGCAGCGGACATCGA
This sequence comes from uncultured Burkholderiales bacterium, assembly GCA_937903095.1. GTDB lineage: Bacteria > Pseudomonadota > Gammaproteobacteria > Burkholderiales > Burkholderiaceae_E > Zeimonas. The sequence continues at coordinate 2,014 of CALCZN010000298.1, read as the reverse complement.
GACCCTCCTGTCCGCACCTGCAGGAAATCGCGTGCCCGGGGCAGCTGCCGGCTCCCGGGGTGCCGTCGTGGCCGTCCGGAAACGAGAGGGGTGCTGCGTGCCCCTATACTGGACATATCGGCATGGAGGACGCGGTGCGTATCGTCGGCAGGCGCAAGGAGCGCGAAATCCCCTTTCATGCGTCCGGCGAAGCACTGGTCGAAGGCGCTCGTTTCACCGCCGATCTCCGCCGGCTCCCGGGTGCCGGCTCGACTTTCATTCCGAAGGGCGTCTACCGCTTCCGAACGCACGAGGAAGCGGACCGGCAACGGCGCGAGTGCCTCGCCGCAGGAATGGCTGTGCTTGCCCTGGAGCGCTCCCGGCGATGACCGATGCGAGCCGCGCCGCGACGATCGACGATCTGAAGACACTGGTCGTGTCGCTCAACGAGCGGGGCGTCGAATACCTGCTGATCGGCGGATACGCGCTTGCCGCGCACGGTTATCACCGGGCTACCGTCGACATCGACCTCCTGGTGCCGGCTTCGCGCGAGACGGGGCACGCGCTGCGGCAGGCGCTCCTGGTGCTGCCCGACAAGGCTGCCAGGGACATCGACCCCGACTGGTTCGAAGAGGGCGACAACATCCGGGTAGCCGATGAGATCGTGGTGGACGTGATGTTCAACGCCGCCGGCGAGACCTTCGAGACGCTGCAGGCTTTCGCCGAGACGATCGAACTCGACGGCGTGCCGTTACGAACCGTCAACCTGGAGGGATTGCTGCGAACCAAACAGGGACTGCGCGAGAAGGACGTCGCAGATCGGCGCGTTCTCGAGGCAGCCCTTCGATCGGTCCGTAAGAACGAGGCGCCGGGTCCGCGCAACGAAGGCGGCGATTCGTGACGACAGCGCCGGGCCATGTGCCAGCTACGGGGCGAGGTCCTTTTTCGCCCCCTCCAGCGCCGCCTCGATCGCCTGGTCGACGCGTTCGAGCCAGACGAACTCGAGCCTGTCGCGCGCGTCGGCCGGGATCTCGTCGTAGTCGCGCCGGTTGCGCGCCGGCAGCATCACGCGCGTGATGCCGGCGGCGGCCGCGGCGACCACCTTCTCCTTGATGCCGCCCACCGGCAGCACGAGGCCGCGCAGGCTGATCTCGCCGGTCATCGCGGTGTCGCTGCGCACCGTGCGGCCGGTGAGCAGCGAGACGAGCGCCGTGTACATCGCCACGCCCGCGCTCGGTCCGTCCTTCGGCGTGGCGCCGGCCGGCACGTGGATATGGATGTCGATCTTCGCGAGGCGCTCCTCGTCGATGCCGAGGTCGCGCGCGCGATGCTTGACGATCGACAGCGCCGCCTGCGCGCTCTCGCGCATGACGTCGCCGAGCTGTCCGGTAAGGATCAGCGCGCCCTTGCCCGGCAGGCTCGTCGCTTCGATGAAGAGGATGTCGCCGCCGACCGGCGTCCACGCGAGGCCGGTGGCCACGCCCGGCGTGCTCGTGCGCATCGCGACTTCGTTCTCGAAGCGCGGCGCTCCGAGGATCTCGACGAGCTCGTCGACGCCGATGCGCATTTCGGTGGCCGATCCTTCGGCGATGCGCACGGCGGCGTGGCGCAGCGCGCGGCCGATCTCGCGTTCGAGGCTGCGCACGCCGGCTTCGCGCGTGTAGTCGCGGATGATCCGGTGCAGCGCTTCGTCGTCGATCGTCGCCTGTCCCTCGGCCAGGCCGTTCGCTTCGAGCTGGCGGCGGATCAGGTAGCGGCGCGCGATCTCGAACTTCTCGTTCTCGGTGTAGCCGGCGAGCGAGATGATCTCCATCCGGTCGCGCAGCGGCCCGGGAATCGTCTCGAGCATGTTCGCGGTGGCGATGAACACCACGCGGCTCAGGTCGAAGGGAACGCCGAGATAATTGTCGCGGAAAGTGGAGTTCTGTTCGGGGTCGAGCACCTCGAGCATCGCCGCCGACGGGTCGCCCTGGATGCCACGGCCCATCTTGTCGATCTCGTCGAGCATCATCACGCAGTCGCGCGCCTTGGCCTT
>CALCZN010000297.1:0-16427 GCA_937903095.1 uncultured Burkholderiales bacterium | reverse complement strand
ACGAAGCGGTCGATCTCCTCGGCGGCCTTCGTCACGCGATCGAGCGCCGCGCGCACCGCGGACCGGCCGAACGAACGCATCGCCGCCACGAGCCGCGTGTAGTGCAGGCCGGGGAAGATCGGCAGCTGCTCGAAGCCCTCGAAGGCCGAGGCCACGCGCGGCAGATAGGTGTGCAGGTAGTAGCCGGTAGGGTCGAACAGGAAGTCGTCGTACTCGTCGGCCGTCATGTACTCGCGATCGAGATACTGGAACGGCTGATCCTCTCCGACGCCGTGCCCCGGCCACTGCAGCTGCCGGTAGCCGATCGCCTCGAGCGACGGCCCCTGCGCGGTGCCGAGGATCATCGGGCTGTAGACGTCCGGTTCGAATTCGAGGATCGCTTGCTCGGCGATCTCGCGCGTGCGCTCGTAGTCGTACATCAGCGTGCGGTGACTGACCCCGCCGTAGCGGCAGAGCCAGAACGTGGCGTACAGCGCGACCGGCATGCGATCGGGGGGCTTCAGCGCGACGCAGTCGACGATTCGCTGCCAGCGCGCGTCGTATTGCGCGACGCTTTCCGGCACGGCCGGCTCCGCTTCGGGGATCGCGGCCGGCGCGTTCATGCGGCCACCCCCATCCATTCCTTGCACAGTCCCACCGCTTCGACCGCATTGGTGCCGAACGCATCGGCGCGCGTATGCCCGCGCACGGTCTCGTCGACCTGGCCGCCGCCGACCATGATGTGCACCGAATCGCGCAGTCCGGCCGACTCGATCGCCTCGACCGTCTCCTTCATCGAGTCGAAGGCCAGCGTGAGGAAGCCCGACAGCCCGACGACGTCGGGGCGCCAGGCACGGATCTCCTCGACGAAGCGCTCGGCGGGCACGTCGATGCCGATGTCGCGCACTTCGAAGCCGTTGATGTCGAGCATGAAGGAGACGATGTTCTTGCCGATGTCGTGCAGGTCGCCGTGCACGGTGCCGATCAGCACCTTGCCGTGCTTCGCCGGCTCCTGCCCCGGGCCGTTCACGATCAGCGGTCTGGCGATCGCTCCGATCGTCTCGAGCATCTCGCCGGCGAGCACCAGCTCGGGCAGGAAGTATTCGCCTTCCTCGAAGCGCTTGCCGACGATGTCCATCGCTTCGCGGCACAGCGCGAGCACGTGCAGCGGGTCGGTCTTCTCCTCGAGTAGCATGCGCCGCGCCAGCGCGAGCGCCTCGTCCTCGTTCATGTCGGCCAGCTGCTCGACCAGCCGGCGTTCCGCGATCTTCGTTTCGTCCATGGGTTTCTCCAGCGCCCGCTTCAAGCGGGCTTCAGTGATGCGGCCCGAGCCGGCGCCCGTTCGCGCAGTCCCGACGCGACGATGATGCCGGCAAGAACCTCTTCGTTGCGGTGCCCCATCAGGTGCACCCCGCGCACGCCGTCGATGCCGAGCACCGCGTCGATCGTCTCCAGGCAGATCCGCCGAGCCTCGGCCTTCTGGTCGACAGCGCCCTCGATGCGAAGCAGCAGCGGCTCCGGGACGTGCACGCCGGGCACGTTCGCTGCCATCCAGCGCAGCGCGCGGGCGCTGCCCAGCGTGCCGACGCCGACGAGGATCGCGCAGCGCCGGTGCAGCTCGCGCGCACGCACTTCGCGCATGAAATCGGCGAGCGCGGCGACGTCGAAGCAGAACTGCGTCTGCACGAAGCGCGCGCCGGCGTCGATCTTCTTCTCGAGATTCGCCACCCGATCGCGATACGGCGGCACGAAGGGATTCGCGGTCGCGCCGAGGAACAGCCGAGGCATCGCCTCGATCCGGCGCCCCGAAGCGAACTCGCCGCGTTCGGACATGTTGCGCGCGATGCCGAGCAACGACACCGCATCGAGGTCGAACACGGGGCGCGCCTGCGGATGGTCGCCGCGACTGACGTCGTCGCCGGTGAGGCACAGCACGTTGCGCACGCCGAGCGCCGCCGCGCCGAGCAGGTCGCCCTGGATCGCGATCCGGTTGCGGTCGCGGCAGGCAACCTGGCAGACCGAAGTGCGTCCGCTCGCCGCGAGAATGGCCGCGGCCGCCGCGCTCGACATGTGGCAGTTGCCGCCGGCGCCGTCGGTGATGTTGATGGCATCCACCAGTCCGTCGAAATGCGCTGCGCGGCGCACGAGCGCCGCCGGGTCGGCGGAATCGGGCGGTGCCACCTCGACGGTGACGACGATGCGCTTCGAGCGGCACGCTTCTTCGAAGTCGCCCGTTGCCACCGGTTCGTGGATGCCGTATTCCGTCGACCAAGCGTGCTCCTGCGGCGTTCGCGAGGAAGACGCATCGCAGATCGCCTGCAGCCAGGTCGAGGATCCGCGGCGCGAATGATCGAGCGGCGGCAGGATCCGCGTCGCCGCCGCATCGCCGCCTCGCGAGGCGATCGCCTTCTGTCCGTCCAGCGCCTCGAGCCAGACGCAGCGCATCGCCGGCTGCACCTCGCATCCGCCGTCGGCGCGCACGCCGCCGCAAGGGCCGTTGCGCATCCGCTTCGGACAGTTCATCGGGCACGCCATTCCGGTGGACGAGAGGACGCACTGCCCGCACATCCGGCAATCGAAGAAAAGTCCCTTCGCGGCGCGCTCGAGCGGGCGAAGCAGCGATTCGCTTCGCGCGCGGCCGATGCGGTGCAGAAGCGGCGCGCAGCGCGGCGCGCATCCGGCGAGGATGCGCCAGAGCCGCCACAGCGCGTGCGCTCGACGCACCGACCATCGGCGCAGCGCGAGCATCGGATCAGCCGACGGCGAAGGAAGGCTGCGTGTGAAGCGCTTCGCGCTCGTCCTCGATCAGCTTGTCGAGCAGGCGCCGGGCGCGAACGGCAGCGGCGTCGCCGGCGAGCATCACCGGTTTGAGGTCCCAGAAGTCGCGCTCGCCCACGGCGCGCTGCTGCGCCTGCAGCATCGGGAGATCCTCGCGCTCGAAGGGCCCGGCGAGGAAGGCCAGGGCCTCCTGCGCACGCGCTTCGTACTTCGGCCCGAGTTCCTTCGGATAGCTCGCCGCGAACCAGTAGTGCGAGGTGGTCGCGGTTTCCGGCGTGAACAGATGCGCGAACGGCAGCGGCCGCTTGTCTTCGAGCGATTGCCCGCTCGGCACCCCGCCGACGAGCAGCAGCAGCGATGCCGGCGGATCCCATCGCACGTCGAAGGAACGGTCCCACAGCGCGTCGGGCTTCGAACGGTAATGGCCGAGGACGGCGGGCGGCAGCTTTTCGCCGTAGTTGCGTCGCCTCGACCAGATCGTGCGCCCGTCCTGCTCGCAGCTGCTCTCGGAGTGCCGCATGTCGTCGCTCCCCAGGCTCTGCCCATGCACGTACGCGATGTGGCTGAGGTCCATGATGTTGTCGGTGCCGAAGCGGTAGTTGGCCTCGACGCGCAGGTATCCCCGGCCGACGTAGTTGCGGTCTTCGTCGAACAGGCCGAAGTCGGGGATCGACGCCGGGTCGGCCCGTGCCGGGTCGCCCATCCAGATCCAGACGGCACCGTGGCGCTCGACGACCGGATGGGCGGGGACGCGGGCGGCCTTCGGAATCGTTCCGTTGCCGTGCGGGTTGTGCACGCAACGACCGCTGCCGTCGAACTGCAGGCCGTGATACGGACACTGCAGCGCCTCGCCGACCACCTTGCCGAGCGAGAGCGGGGCGAAGCGGTGCGGGCAGCGATCGGCGATCGCGTGCACGGCGCCGGATTCATCGCGAAAGAGGGCGATCGTTTCGTCGAGCAGCGTGCGCTGCAATGCCGATCGGGAGGCGATCTCGCCGGACCATCCGGCGGCGTACCACGCGTTGCGGAGATAGTTCACGTCGGACTCCGTTGGGCGGGTGGCCCGCAGATCGGGTCACGGTGCAATTATATCTATTGATTGATAGACAAACAACCGGCTTCTGCGGTTACCATGCTCGCCCGCATTCCTGCAGCGAGGTGACGCTTGGCCACGCAACCGCGCCCCGAGGCGAAGTCGGCTCCCGTTCCGCCGCGCCGCTCCGCCCGCAGTCCGCGCAGGCGGGCCGACGAGGTGATCGAGGCGGCCGCGGCCGTCTTCGCCCAGCGTGGATATCACGGCGCGACGACGCAGGACATCGCCGACCGGTTGCACATCCGCCAGGCGAGCCTCTACTACTACTTCTCGTCGAAGGAAGACGCGCTCGAATCGATCTGCCAGCGAGGCGTCGAGGGCTTCATCGAGCACGCTTCGGCGGCGGCCCGTGCGCCCGGCACCGCGTGCGAGCGCCTGGCGCAGGTGATCGGAAGCCACCTGCGCGCCACCTCGGAGAGGCACGACTTCGTGCGCGTCTTCCTGAGCGAACGGCAGCATCTGTCCGACGCTGCGCGCCGGCGGATCGGACGGTTCTCGGCCCGCTACGAGGCGATCATCCAGGGAATCTTCGAGGCCGGCGTCGCCTCCGGCGAACTGCGCGGCGACCTGCATTGCCGCCTCGCGACGCTCGCGCTGCTCGCCTTGTGCAACTCGGCGGCTGCGTGGTACGGCCGGGAACCGGGTCTGGACCTCGAGACGATCGCTTCGAACTTCAGCGTGCTGCTGTGCGGCGGCGTCGTGTCGGAGGCGGCGCGCACGACGGGCCCGGGAGCGAAGAGGCGCGCGCGCCGCCTTGCTTGACACATTCTATAGAATAATAGACGATCCCGGTCCACCTGCGTATCGGATCCGAGATGCGTCCTGCTGCCTCGCCGGTGTTCGCGATCGACGCCCGTACCCTTCGCGAATGGACGGCACCGCGCCTGCTCGTCGAACGCGCGCGGGCGACGCCCGATGCCGTCGCGTTGCGCTCGAAGGATCTCGGCCTGTACCGCGAACGAAGTTTCACGCAGCTCGCGGCGATGGTTGCGCGATGCGCCGCGGCGCTGCGATCGCTCGGCGTGCGCAAGGGCGATCGCGTCGCGATCATGGGCGATCCGTGCGAGGAATGGATCGTCGTCGACCTGGCCGCACAGGCGGCGGGCGCCATCGTCTACGGCATCTACCCCACCGCCTCGCAGGCCGAACTCGAGTACCAGATGCGCGACGGCGGCGCCTGCCTGTTCGTCGCCGAGAACCAGGAGTACGTCGACAAGATCCTGCCGATCGCGCAGCGGCTGCCGGCGCTGCGGCGCATCGTCGTCGTCGATACCGACGCGATGTTCGCGTATGACGATGCACGGCTGCTGCCGTATCGCGAACTGGTCGACGAACACCGCGGTGACGTCGATACGCTCGCGGCCATGGCCGGCGAACTCTCGGGCGCCGATCCCGCGTTCATCGTCTACACCTCGGGCACGACCGGCAACCCGAAGGGCGCGCTCGTCACGCACGGCGCACACCTCGCGGGAGCCTGCGGCATCGTCGAGCACTACCCGATTCTCGCGCAGGGCGAGCAGCGCACCGTGATCTACCTGCCGCTGTGCCACGTGCTCGGGCGCGACGTCGCCATCACGCTTCCGCTGATCTCCTCGCTGGTTCCTCACATCGGCGAGAGCCTCGACGAGATGCCGACGACGATGTTCGAGGTCGCGCCCACGGTGCTGTTCACCGTTCCGCGCTATCTGCAGAAGTTCGCCTCCCAGGTGCTCATCGCGCTGGGCAGCACGAGTCCGTTGAAGCGCCGTTGCTACGAAGCCGCGATGCAGGTCGGCCGCCGACAGGCACGCGCGCGATGGGACGGTCGCGCCGATGACCCGGATACGCTTGCCGGGCGCGTGGCCCGCGCGGCCGTCTTTCGCCCGGCCCTGTCGAAGCTCGGCTTCGACCGATTGCGCCTCGTCGTCTCGGGCGGCGCGCCGCTGCCGCCCGAGACGATGGCGCTGTGGCAGGTCTGGGGAGTGAACGTGGTCGAGATGTACGGCCAGACCGAGACCGCCGGCGCGATCATTGCCGGCCAGACCGGCCCCTTTCCCCGCCCCGGCGACGTCGGCACGCCGCCGCCCGGCGTCGAGATCGAGCTCGGCGAGCACGACGAGATCCTCGTTCGCTCGCCCGATCTGTTCGTCGGCTACTGGGGCGACGAGGAGGGCACGCATGCCGCCTTCGATGAGCGCGGCTGGCTGCGCACGGGCGACACCGGCGCGTGGGTCGGCGGCAGGCTTCGCATCGTCGATCGCGTGCGGGATTTCATCGTGACGGCCGGCGGCAAGACGATCTCGCCGTCCTACGTCGAGAACCTCGTGCGCGGCAGTCCCTACGTCGCCGAAATCGCGGTCTTCGGGCACGCACGCAAGTACCTTTGCGCGCTGGTCGAGATCGATTTCGACGCGGTGTCCGACTGGGCGCGCGTGCGGGGGATTCCCTATACCGGATTCACCAGCCTCGCCCATCATCCGCAGGTGCGCGGGCTGTTGCAGGCCGAGATCGATCGCGCCAATGCCGGGCTGGCGCGCGTCGAGCAGATCAAGCGCTTCTGCGTCCTGCCCAAGGCGCTCGACCCCGAGGAGGAGGGCGAGCCGGTCACGCCGACGCGCAAGGTCAAGCGCAAGCAGATGTACGAGCGCTTCCGCGACCTGGTCGAGTCGATGTACGACGATCGCGAGGAAGCGCTGGTGGCGGGCAGCACGGCCGGGCTGCCCGGCTAGCGGCGATATCGAACGACAACGAGAAAGTTGCAGGGAGGAAGACCGATGCGGATCGTTTCCAGGGCGTTCGCGCTCGTTCTCGCCGCCGCTCCGTGGGCGGCCACCGTCGCACAGGATGCCTACGTCGTCGGCGTCAGCGGCGCGCTTACCGGCCCGGTGGCCGGCACCTACGCTCCGGTGGTCGAAGGGCTGCGCATCTACGTCGATCGCCTCAACGCGGCGGGCGGCATCGGCGGCAAGCCGATCCGCCTCGTGGTGCAGGACAACCAGGGCGAGCCGTCGAAGGCCGCGGCCGACGTCAAGAAACTGCTCACGCAGGACAAGGTCTCGATGGTGCTGAACGTGGCGACTTCGTCGACCTATGCGCCGATGGTCGCCGAGACGCGCCGCGCGGGCGTTCCGTTGTATTTCGCCGGTGCGGTATGCCCGCAGGAAGTGTTTCCGCCGGCAGATCCGCTGCAGTTCTGCTCCACGGCCTTCGGTGCACGCTACGACAGCCGGATGGCGCTCGGCTTCGTGAAGGAGAACAGCACCGAGCCGGTCAGGCTCGGCCTGTCGGCGATGGCGATTCCGGTCTCGCGCGGCGAGATCGACTACGCCGAAGGACTGGCGAAGGAACTCGGCATGACGCCGGTCTCCAAGGAGATCGTGCCGCCGCCCACGCCCGATTACACGCCCTTCGCCACGAAGATCAAGGAGGCAGGCGCGAACTGGACGTACTCGTGGGCGCCGTGGGTCACCGAGATCAAGACGCTGGAGTCGCTGCGCAAGCTCGGATGGAACGGGCGCTACATCGCGTGGGCGCATATCGAGGCCGAGCCCGAACTGGCGCGGGTGAAGGACGGCGGCTTCTATGTCGTCGGCGCGAATGCGCTGTTCAGGACAGGTTGCCGGTGCACGAGGAGATCCGGCAGGCGGCGACGAAGGCAGGCGCCACGCATCCGGTGGAGCAGCTCGCCGAAGGGTGGGTGAGCGGCATGGTGCTCGAGCAGGCGTTGCGCGACACCGGCTGGCCGGCCACGCCCGAGAAGATCGTCGAGGCGATGAACCGGCTGAAAGTCGACACGAAAGGCCTGCGCGGCGGGTCGATCGAGTGGACGAAGGCGAACCACTTCCGCACGAAACAGTATTACCGCGTCTGGCGCTGGGATCCCACAGGATCGGCGATCGTGCGCGCGAAGGACTGGACCGCATTCGAGATCGAGTGACGCGATCGACGCGCGTGCACCGTACGCAATCGCGCAGCGTTCGGACCGGCGCATGCAGCTCGCCGTGAACATCGTGGTGCTGACGGCGATCTATGCGCTGATCAGCTGCGGCTACGTGCTCGTCTACCGGGTGAGCAGGGTGCTCAACCTGGCGCATGGCGAGCTGATGATGCTCGGCGCCTACGGACTGCTCGCCACCGCATCGCTGTTCGGCGGGCATCCCGGGCTCGCGCTCGCGGCGGCGGGCGGCTTCGCGCTCGCCGTCGGGGTTGCCGTCTACTGGGGGCTGATGCTGCGGATGACCGGCGAGTCGGTGCTCGCCGCCGTGCTGTGCACGATCGCGCTCGGCATCCTGCTGCGCGGCGTCGTCACGCTCGCCTGGGGCGCACAGCAGGAGTATCCGCTGGCCGAGCTCGGCTGGACGAATCCGTCGATCCACGTCGGCGCAGACGCGCGCATCTCGGCCGCGAGTCTCGCGCTCGTCGTTCTCACCGCGCTCGTCTATGCGGGGCTGTTCGCATTCCTTCGCCATACGCGATGGGGGATTCGAATGCGGGCCGCCGGCCAGAATCCGTTGCTCGCCGCGCAGCGCGGAATCCGCCTGCACGGCGTCTACGCGCTTGCCTGGGGCCTGGCGACCTTCACGGGCGGGTTGGCCGGCATGCTGATCGCCCTCGACTCCGGGCTGCAGGCGACGATGGTGACGATCGGCCTGAAGGCGTTCCCGGCGGCGCTCGTCGGCGGCCTCGACAGCCTCGTCGGCGCGCTCGTCGGCTCGCTGATCGTCGGCGCCGCAGAGGTGCTGCTGATCCAGTACGTCGATCCGCTGCTGTCCGACGTCGCGCCGTTCTTCATCCTGCTGGCGATGCTCGTCGCGCGTCCCTGGGGGCTGTTCGGCACGCGCGAGGAGATCGATCGTGTCTAGGATCCACGCGAGCGGCTACTACCGCGTCGACTACGCGCAGGACCTGCGGCTGATCCAGACGCGCACGCAGCGCGGCTGGCTCTTCGCGGCGCTCGCGGCGCTGGCGACGTTCCCGTGGCTCGCCGACGCGTTCCTCCTCGATCTCGCCAACCAGGTGTTTCTCGCTTCGATCGGCGCGCTCGCGCTGATGCTGCTCACCGGCTTCGCCGGACAGATCTCGCTCGGCCATGCCGGGCTGCTCGCAGCCGGTGCATTCACCACAGGCATCCTGTTCAAGGAGCTCGGCGCTTCGTTCTGGGTGACGCTGCCCGCATCGGCCGCGGTCGGCGCGCTGCTCGGCCTGGTGTTCGGCCTGCCGTCGCTTCGCCTGCGCGGGCTGTATCTCGCGGTGAGCACGCTCGCGCTGCACTTCATCGTCGCCTACCTGGGCGGCGAGTACGAGGTGCGACGAGGCTTCTCCACGGGAATCGTCGTCGACCCGCCGCAGATCGGCGGCTGGACGCTCGACAGCGGACGCGAATGGTATGCGGTGCTGCTCGTTGCGTGCATCGCGACGCTGCTCGTCTGCATCAACCTGCTGCGCGCGAAGACCGGCCGCGCGTGGCAGGCGATCCGCGACGGCGAGGCGGTCGCCGAGGCGCTCGGCGTCGGCGTGCCCGCGTACAAGCTGCTCGCCTTCGTCGTCAGCGCAACGATGACGTCGATCGCCGGATGCCTGTTCGCCTATTACCGCGGCTTCGTCTCCGTCGAGGCTTTCTCGCTGTTCCTGTCGATCCAGTACATCGCGATGGTGATCGTCGGCGGAATGGGCTCGCTGCTCGGTGCGCTGCTCGGTGCCGCCTTCGTCGTGCTGTTTCCCTACGCGATCGAAGCGGCGATGCAGTGGATGCCCTTCGCGCAGCGCGTCTCCGGAATGGTGTTCGCGGTGAACTACGCGGCCTTCGGACTGGTGATGATCGGCTTTCTCGTGTTCGAGCCGCAGGGACTGGTCGGCGTCTGGCGGCGCATCCAGGACTGGTTCCTGCTGTGGCCGTTCCGCCAGCGGCCGCTGGCGGCGAGCCGTTGATGAGCGCGGCGCTTCGCGAAACGGAAAGCGCGGCCCGGCAGCCGTCGCCGCTGCTCGAGCTCGACCAGGTCGAGGTCACCTACCACCGCATCGCCATTGCCGTGCAGGGAGTCTCGCTGCAGGTACTCGACCGGCAGATCGTTGCGCTGCTCGGCAGCAACGGCGCGGGCAAGACGACGATCCTGCGCGCGATCTCGGGCTTTCTCGGCGTCGACGACGCACGCGTGAGCGAGGGCACGATCCGCTTCGACGGCGAAGCGATCGCCAACCGCGCGCCCCACTGGGTCACCGGGCGCGGCATCGTGCTCGTGCCGGAGCGCGACAAGGTGTTCGAGAACCTCAGCGTCGAGGAGAACCTCGACGCGGTCGTCGGGCGGCGAGCTGCCGCGGGCGCGTCGATGCGCCAGGCGGTCTACGAATACTTCCCTGCGCTGGCGCGGCTGCGCGAGCGCGAGGCCGGATACCTGTCGGGCGGCGAGCGCCAGATGCTGGCGATCGGCTCCGCGCTGATGTGCGCGCCGCGCCTGCTGCTCGTCGACGAACTCTCGCTCGGGCTCGCTCCGATCGTCGTCGAGCAACTCGCCGAGCGGTTGTGCGCGATTCGCCGCGACCTCGGCATGAGCATCCTGCTCGTCGAGCAGAACGCCCCGGTGGCGCTCGGCATCGCCGACTACGCCTACATCGTCGAGAACGGCCGCATCGTGCTCGACGGCGACCGCGGCCGGCTGTCCGGACACCAGGACGTGCAGGACTTCTATCTCGGTGCGGGCGGCGCCGGGCGACGCAGCTACCGGGACGTCAAGCAGTACCGGCGCAGCCGGAGATGGTATGGCTGAGCCGGCGGCGCGCGTTGGCAGCCTTGCGCCGGCCGATGTCGTCGTTGCGCTGGAGCGCGTGTCGCTGCATTTCGGCGGACTGGCCGTGCTCGACGACGTGTCGCTCGCACTGCGCGCGGGCGAACTGCTCGCGCTCATCGGACCGAACGGCGCCGGAAAGACGAGCGTGCTGAACTGCATCTGCGGCATCTATCGTCCGCAGTCGGGCCGCATCCGTTTCCACGAGCACGATCTCGTCGGCAGACGGCCGCACGCGATCGCCGGCGTCGGCGTCGCGCGCACTTTCCAGCACGGCGAACTGTTCCCGCATCTCACGGTCCTGCAGAACCTGCTCGTCGGGCGTCACGCGCGCATCGGAACGCGGCCGCTGTCCGAGGCGCTGTTCACCCGATCGGTGCGTGAAGCCGAGGTCGTTCACCGGCGTCGATGCGAGGAGGTGCTCGATTTCGTCGAGCTGTCGGCGCTGCGCCACCGGCGCGTGGCCGATCTGTCGTTCGCGCAGCAGAAGATCGTCGGCTTCGCGCGCGCACTCGCGATGGAGCCGTCGGTGCTGCTGCTCGACGAGCCTTCGGCCGGCCTGAACCGCGACGCGCGAGAAGACCTCGCGCGCTTCATCCTGCGCATCCAGCACGAGGCGCGGATACCGATCCTCTGGGTGGAGCACGACATGCAGATGGTCGCCGACCTCGCCGACCGGCTGTACGTGCTCGATCACGGCCGTTACCTGGTCGACGGGACTCCGCAGGAGGTGCTGTCGCATCCGGACGTGGTGCGCGCGTATCTCGGTGGCGGCCCGATGCCCACCGGCGAGCCTGCCGGTGCGCGTTGCGCCGCGGCGATCGGTTGAACCGCATCGCGAGTGGATCGGGCGGCCGCGAGCGGACGAGCAACAGGAGACGCGATGAAGGATTCCGACAGCGCCCCCACGATCGCCCTGACGCCCGGCGTCCCGGTCGACCGCTCCGTCGCCACCTACACCCGCTTCGCCGGATACTTCGAGGCTTACGAGTACACCGGCTGGGTCGACGAGAGCCTTTCGTGGAAGAACGCGTGCTACGTCGGCGACTGGTCTCCGCTGGCGAAGTTCCACCTGCAGGGCGACGACGCGCTGCAGTTCTTCTCCGACGTCGCCGTCAACGGCTTCTCGTCCTTCGACGTCGGGCAGGCGAAGCACCTGTCGCTGTGCAACGACGCCGGCAAGCTGATGGGCGAGGGCATCCTGATGCGCCTGGCCGACGACGAGTTCCTGTTCACCAGCGGCCCCGGCGTGCCGTGGCTCGCGTACCTGCACGAGAAGGGGGGATACCGCGCGCGCGCCACGCAGCTCGGCCTGTCGCAGTTCATCACGCAGGTGCAGGGCCCCAGTTCGCTCGAGCTGCTCGAGAAGCTCACCGGCGAGAGCCTGCGCGACATCGGATTCATGCGCTTTCGCCGATCGCGCATCGGCGATCGGGAGTTCCTGATCCTGCGCCAGGGGATGGCGGGCGAGCTCGGCTACGAGCTGCACGGGCCGAGCCGGCACGGCCCGGCGATCTACCAGGCGCTGCTCGATGCCGGGCGCGAGTTCGGCATCCGCCGCCTGGGCGGGCGCACGAAGATGGTCAACCACGTCGAGGCGTGCTTCCCGACCCCGTCGGTGGACTACGTTCCGGCGCTCTACGGAGAAGACGAGAAGGCGTACTTCGACTGGTGCGCGCGGCGCTTCCGCAGCATGACCGCGCCGCCCCGGACGGCGGGCAGCCTCCGCTTCGACGATCTGTCGGCCCTGTATCGCAGCCCGATCGAGCTCGGCTGGGCGAAGAGCATCCGGCTCGACCACGCGTTTCGAGGCCGTGCGGCGCTCGAGGAGGAGCTGGCGAATCCGCGGCGTACGATCGTCACGCTGCGATGGAATGCCGAGGACGTGCTCGACGTGCATGCGTCGCTGTTCCGCCCGGGGCAGCCCTACGAGCCGATGGAGATGCCGCGCAGCCTGCTCGGCTGCATGCACGTCGACGAGGTGCTCGCCGACGGCCGCCCGGTCGGAGCGAGCACTTCGCGCTGCTACAGCTACTGGTTTCGCGAGATGCTGTCGCTGTGCACGATCGACGTCGCGCTCGCGAGTCCCGGAACGGAGGTAACCGTTCTGTGGGGTTCCGCCGGATATCCGCAGCGAACGATCCGTGCGACCGTCGCTCCGGCGCCGTACAAGCGCGACAACCGGCGCATCGACGTGACGCGGGTTGCGCTCCGAACGGCGAGCTAGCACCTTGGATTCGACGATCTTCCTCTTCCTCGTGCAGGATGGCGTCATCAACGGCGCCATCTATGCGCTCGCGGCGATCGCGCTGGTGCTCGTCTTCGCCGTCACGCGCGTGATCCTCGTGCCGCAGGGCGAGTTCATCGCCTTCGGCGCGATGACGGTCGCGGCCTTCGAGGCGGGCCGCACGCCGCCGACGATCTGGCTGCTGCTCGTGCTCGGCGTGCTGTCCACGGTGGCGTCGCTGATCCAGGAGCGGCACGTGCTCGGGCCGCGCGCGATCGCGCGCATCGTCTCGATCAACCTGCTGCTGCCGGTGCTGCTCGCGTACCTTGCGGCAATCGCGGCGCCGGCGAAGACGGGCACGCTCGTGCACGTCGTGCTCGCCATCGCGCTGATCGTCCCGATGGGACCGATGCTGTATCGCGTCGCCTTCGCGCCGATGGCGCAGGCGAGCGTGCTCGTGCTGCTGATCGCCGCCTTCGGCGTGCACTTCTCGCTGATGGGCCTCGGCCTCGTGTTCTTCGGCGCCGAGGGCGTCGCGACGCAGCCGCTGATCTCGCGTGATTTCTCGCTCGGCGACATCCCCGTCACGGGGCAGAGCGTCGCGGTGGTCGCGACGACGGTGGTGCTGCTCGTCGTCTTCGCGCTGTTCTTCGAGCGCACGCTGCTCGGCAAGGCGCTGCGCGCCTGTTCGTCGAACCGGCTCGGCGCGCGGCTGGTCGGCGTGCCCACCGCGCTCGCCGGCGAGATCGCGTTCGCGCTCGCCGCGGCGATGGGCGCGGTGGCCGGCGTGCTCGCCGGCCCGATCATCACCACCTTCTACGACAGCGGTTTCCTGATCGGCCTGAAGGCCTTCGTCGCCGCGATTCTCGGCGGGCTCGTCAGCTTTCCGCTCACCGCGCTCGCCTCGCTCGGCGTGGGCATCGCCGAGGCGTTCTTCTCGTTCTGGACGAGCAATTTCAAGGAAGTGCTGGTCTTCGGCCTGATCCTCCCGGTGCTGCTCTGGCGCTCGCTGCGTGCCCCGGCGCACGCGGAGGACGAGTGATGCGCGCAGGCATCGGCCGGATCACCGCGGTCCTCGTGGCCGTCGTCGTCGTCGTGCTCCCGTTCACCGGCCTGATGCCCGCGTACTGGGTCACCTTGTTCAACTACATCGGAATCGCCAGTCTCGTCGCGATCGGCCTGGTGCTGCTCACCGGCGTGGGCGGAATGACCTCGTTCGGCCAGGCGGCCTTCGTCGGCGTCGGCGCCTACACGACGAGCGTTCTCACCGTCCAGATGGGCTTCAGTCCCTGGGCGAGCCTGCCGCTTTCGCTAGCCGCCACGGCGCTCGGCGCAGTGCTGCTCGGCGCGGTCACCGTCCGCCTGTCGGGGCATTTCCTGCCGCTGGGGACGATCGCGTGGGGTGCGGCGATCTTCTACCTGTTCGGCAATCTCTCCGCGCTCGGTGCGCACGACGGCATGTCGGGCATCCCTCCGCTCGAACTCGGAGGTCACGCACTGATCGATGCGCGCCAGTATTTCGTCGTCGTCTGGCTTGCGGTCGTGCTCTCGGTCGTCGCCGCGCACAACCTGCTGCGCGCGCGCACCGGCCGGGCGGTACGCGCGCTGCGCAGGGGCGCGATCGCCGCCGAGGCGTTCGGCGTCGACGTGCCTGCGGCGAAGCTGAAGGTCTTCGTGCTCGCCGCCGTGCTCGCCGGTCTCGCCGGCTGGCTGTATGCGCATTTCCAGCGCTCGGTAGCACCGGGCCCGTTCGGACTGAACGCCGGCATCGAGTACCTGCTGATGGCGGTCGTGGGCGGCGCCGGCCGGGTGTACGGCGCGATCGCCGGCGCCACCGGAATCACCTTCCTGCGCGACCAGGTGCAGGACGTCCTCCCGCTGCTCGTGGGCAGCGCCGGCAACTACGAGATCGTCGTCTTCGGTGCCGTGCTGGTCCTCGCCCTGCAGATCGCGCCGCAAGGCGTCTGGCCGATCGTCTTCGGGCCGCCGCCCGCAGTGCAGCCGCCGCGTCGCAGCGCGGGCGGCATGCTGGGCCGGCGCGAGATGCCCGAGCGGGGGAGCGCACTGCTCGAAGTCGATTCGGTCACCAGGACCTACGGGGGCCTCGTCGCGGTCAACCAGGTGAGTTTCGGCGTTCGTGCGGGCGAGATCGTCGGGTTGATCGGGCCGAACGGCGCCGGCAAGAGCACGACCTTCAACCTGATCTGCGGCGCGTTGGCGATCGATCGCGGCGAGATCCGTCTTCGGGGCGAAACGATCGCCGGGTCGACGCCGCAGCGGATCGCGGCGCGCGGCCTCGGACGCACCTTCCAGCATGCCGATGTCGTCGCCGAGATGAGCGTGCTCGAGAACGTCGCGCTGGGAGCGCACCTGCGCGGCGAGGCCGGAATGCTGCGCGCGCTGCTGCGCCTGGATCGCGACGAGGAAGCGCGGCTGCTCGACGAAGCGATGCGACAGATCCGCCGGGTCGGCCTGGCCGACGTGGCCGAGCGCCCGGCGGGCACGCTCGCGCTCGGGCAGTTGCGCCTCGTCGAGGTGGCACGCGCCCTGTGTCTCGATCCGGTGCTCGTGCTGATGGACGAGCCGGCGGCCGGCTTGCGCCACGGGGAGAAGAAGGCGCTCGCGGCGTTGCTGCGCGAATTGCGCGGCGAGGGCGTCGGTGTACTGCTGGTCGAACACGACATGGACTTCGTGATGAGCCTGGCCGATCGGCTCGTCGTGCTCGATTTCGGCACGAAGATCGCCGAAGGCACGCCGGCGACGATCCGCAGCGATCCGAAGGTGCTCGATGCATACCTCGGCACCTGAAGCGGCGATTCGTCCCGCGTTGCGGGCACGCGGCCTGGGTGTGCGCTACGGGCGGACGGTTGCCGTCGACGGCGTCGAAATCGAGGTGGGCGAAGCGTCGATCGTGACGATCATCGGTGCGAACGGCGCCGGCAAGAGCAGCCTGCTGAACGCCCTGATGGGCGTGGTGCCCGCACAGGGCGAGATTCTCTTCGCGCAGCGCCCCATCGGGCACCTGCCGCTGGAGGCTCGCGTCGCCGCGGGCATCAGCCTCGTCCCGGAGCGGCGCGAGCTCTTCGCCGATCTCGGCGTCGAGGACAATCTGCGACTCGGCGCGTTTCGCCGTCAGCGCAGCGAGCGCGAGCAGTCGCTCGAATCGGTCTATGCGCGGTTCCCGCGGCTGAAGGAGCGGCGGAGCCAGCTCGCCGGAACCCTGTCGGGCGGCGAGCGCCAGATGCTGGCGATGGGGCGCGCGCTGATGTCCCGGCCGAAGCTGCTGATGCTGGACGAACCGAGCCTGGGGCTCGCGCCGCGTATCGTCGGCGAAGTGTTCGAGCAGCTCGTCGCCCTGCGCGAACTCGGCGTGTCGATCCTGCTCGTCGAGCAGAACGCGCGTGCGGCGCTTCGCATCGCCGATCGCGCCTACGTGCTGGAACTGGGCACCATCACGCAGCAGGGCGCGGCTGCGCAGATCGCCGACGACGAGCGGCTGATCGAGAGTTACCTGGGGATGGGCGGAACCGAGTACTGAGTAACCGTCTTCGAAGTCAAACGCCGTGAAGCGAGTTGTTCCAGGGTTGGT
>CALCZN010000296.1:0-5274 GCA_937903095.1 uncultured Burkholderiales bacterium | reverse complement strand
GATCGGAATCCATTCGGCCGACACCGCGCCGGTCACCGACAGGTGCGGTTCGATCACGATGCGGCGCGCGCCGCGCACGCGCGCGTTCGCCTGCCGCATCACCGCCGAAGGCCCGCCCGTCACTTCGACGTTGGCGCCGAACGAGAGGTTCAGCTTCACCAGCGGCGTGTCGGCCGATACCGTGAAGGCGCGATGCCAGTATTCGCCGTACAGGTGCTCGGAATGGACGCACTTGACGCCCTGCCCCGAGCCGAAGCTGTAGTCGATCGTGCCCCAGGCCGCGAGGAACGCCGGAAAGGTGCCCATGTAGTGGGCCGGCGTGCCGCCGTGACCGAGGCTGACGGCGAGCCGCGGGTAGCCGTCCTCGTCGGCCAGCCCCCGTTCGTGCAACTCGTTCAATTTCGTGGCGATGAGATCGAGCGCCTCGTCCCACGAGATCGACACGAAGCCCGGATCCTCGTCGATCCCCTTGCGCGGATTCGTGCGCTTCATCGGCGACAGGACGCGATACGGGCTGTACGTCTTCTGGATGAGCCCGTAGGCCTTCACGCAGGGGCGCCCCTCGGCCGGGTGGATCCCGGCCCCCGCGTGATTCGGCGAGATCGCCGTGGCGACGCCGTCGCGCACTTCGACGCTCAGCAGGTCGGGACCGGCTACGCAGTTGTAGCAGTAGGTGGTGACGAAACGCTTGCCGTGGGTGCCAGTGGTCTTTCCGTGCAGCGCCATCGGCGCTCCTCCCTGTCGCCGAGATGTTCGGCCGAACGAACTGCTGCGAAAGGAAGGGATTCTATGCGCTCATTTCTTCGAGCGCACGTAAAAAGTCCAATTAAATCAATGATATGCAACACGCTTCATAGGCACACAGGCTGTCGCATATGAAGCTCCCTGGTCGACCTGCATCAGCCCCCTTCGAGGACGCTTGCCAGCGCCGCGTCGATTGCCGCGGCCAGGTCCGAGGCGAAGTCCTCGCGCTGCCTTTCGCTCGACGGCGCGAAGCCGGCCGATTTACGGATCGATTCGCGGATCGATTCGCAGTCGATGGTGCGCGCGGCAAGCGCTTCGAGTGCGTCGCTGCGATCGAGCGCTTCGCACAGCATCGACCAGGGCGGGCGCCACAGCAGCGTGCCGGCGACGAGCGCGATGCCGCTCGCGCGGCGCTGCTGCGCGAGTCCGCTCAGCTTGCGGCGGCCGCTGTCCACCAGTTCCCACGGCGAGAGCGCGCCGAAGCATGCCCAGGGAAGCGGTTCGAAGCCGGCCACCCGCGAGTCGCCGTCGCGAAGCTCCTGCGGCGACAGCAGACGGGAGTCGACGCCGAAGGCGCGCAGCACGCGCATATGCAGCTCGCCGAACCATCGATAGCTGTCGACGAGCGCACCCGCGGCCAGCGGATGCCACGACGGTAGAAGCACGGTCACGCCGATCATCCACGGGCCGGCGAGCACCGCGCCGCCGCCCGAGGCGCGCACGAGCACCGGTAGCGCCGCGCCCGCGCGCGCGGCGATCTCGTCGTGCCGCCGCCGCTGCGACAGCCCCAGCACGATCGCCGGCGCGCGATAGCGCCACACCCGCCATTGCGCCCGCGTGACGGGTTCGGCGAGCGCCTTCCGGATCCAGTCCTGCTCGTCGTCGGCGCTCGCCTGCACGTGCATCGGCTGCGCGCTCAACTACGCGCTCACGCGGTTTCGCGCAACCACCCGATCGGCACGCCGCGCGCGAAGGTCGAGCCGGCGGCGAAGTCGATGCGGTCGATCGTTCCGTCGGCCGACGCCGTCAGCTCGATGCTCGTCTTCACCAGCACGACGACGGCCAGCACCGCGCCCGCCTTCACCGCTTCGCCCTGCCCGACGAGCCAGCGGTCGACCAGCGCTTCGGTTCCCGGCTCGACGTCCTTCCAGGCGCCGTCGTCGAGACCGATCGCGATCATGCGGGAACCGCCTGGCGCAGCGACGAAGCGCACAATGCGCGCGCCGCCGCGGCGATCGACTCGGCCTGCGGGATCACGGCGCGCTCGAGCACGCGGCTGTACGGAATCGGCACGTCGGGCACGGCAAGCCGGCGCACCGGCGCGCGCAGCGACACGGCGTCGAGGTTCTCGGCAACGATCGCGCAGATCTCGCCGCTCAGCCCGAAGCTGAGGTAGTCCTCGTCGACGACGAGCAGTCGCCCGGTCTTGCCCACCGAAGCGAGCACGGCCTGCCGATCGAGCGGAACCAGCGTGCGCAGGTCGATCACCTCGGCGTCGATGCCCTCGCGCGCGAGTTCGTCCGCCGCCAGCACCGCCTTGTGCACCATCTGGCTCAGCGTGACGATCGTGAGGTCGCGGCCTTCGCGCACGACGCTCGCCGCGCCGAAGGGCAGCGCATAGGGCTCGGCCGGAACCTCGCGCGTGCTGCCCTCGAAATACGCCATCCACGGCAACCCCATGATCCCCTTGTGGAACATGAAGAGCACGGGGTTGTCGTCGCGGATCGCCTGGATCATCAGGCCTTTCGCGTCGTAGGCGTTCGACGGGACGACGACCTTCATCCCCGGCAGGTGCGCGAAAGTGGCGTACAGGCACTGCGAGTGCTGCGCGGCGTCGCTGTAGCCGCCGCCGATCGCGGTCATCAGCACCACCGGCAGGCGGATGTTGCCGCCGGCCATGTACGTGTTCTTCGCCAGATGGTTGTAGATCTGGTCCATGCACACGCCGAAGAAGTCGACGAACATCAGCTCGGCGATCGGACGCAGGCCGGCGGCGGCGGCGCCGGTGGCCGCGCCGATGAACGCCGTCTCGGAGATCGGCGTATCCATGATCCTCTCGGCGCCGAAGCGGTCGAGCAGTCCGCCGGTGGCGCCGAAGATGCCGCCGTAGCGGCCGATGTCCTCGCCCATCACGAAGACGCCCGGGTCGCGTTCCATCTCCTGCGCGATCGCCTCGGAGATCGCCTGCGCCATGGTCAGGGTGCGGGATTCGCTCATGATCGATCTCCTTCAGACGAACACGTCGGCCAGCGCGTCGGCCGGCTTCGGGTCCTCGGCGGCGCGCGCGAAGGCGAAGGCTTCGTCGACGCGCGCTTTCGCTCGCGCCTCGGCACGCGCGCGCTCCTCGTCGCCGAGCAGTCCCTCCTTCTTCAGTTGCCCGGCCAGACGCGGAATCGGGTCGTCGGCGCGCAGTCTGGCGACTTCGTCCCTGGGCCGGTAGACCTCGGCGTCACCCTGGAAGTGTCCGAAATAGCGGTCGGTCCGCACTTCGATCAGCGTGGGCCCTTCGCCACGCCGTGCGCGCTCGACGGCTTCGCCGGCGGCCTCCCACACCTGGATCGCATCGTTTCGATCCACGTGAATGCCCGGCATGCCGTACGCGGGCGCGCGATCGGAAACGCGCGGGACCGACGTCGCGCTCGTCTTCGGCACCGAGATCGCCCAGTGGTTGTCCTCGCAGATGAAGACCACAGGCAATTGCCACAGCGCCGCGAGGTTCAGCGATTCGTGGAACGACCCCTGGTTGGCCGCGCCCTCGCCGAAGAAGGCGACCGCGACGCAGTCGCGCCCGAGCTTCTTCGCGGCCAGCGCCGCGCCGCAGGCCGGCGGCAGGCTCGCGCCGATGATGCCGCTGCAGCTGAAGCGATGCTCGGCATCGAACAGGTGCATGTGCCCGCCCTTGCCCTTGCCCAATCCGGCCGCCTTGCCGAACATCTCGGCCGTCATCCGGTCGAGCGGCACGCCCTTGGCGATCGCGAAGTGATGCGGCCGGTGGGTACCGACCACCGTATCTTCCTTCTTCAGATGCGCGCAGACGCCGACGGCAACCGGCTCCTGCCCGGCGGCGAGATGCATCTCGCCGGGCACCGGCCCCGAGCCGATGTCGAAAGCGAGTCCCTTCTGGATCTTCGGGGGAAGCTTGCCCTCGAGGTAGACGGCTGCCATCGTCTCCTCGTAGTGGCGGATCTCGACCATCTTCTCGTACATCCACGGCAGCGCTACGTCGCGGCTTCGCACGTTCGCCTCCTCGTCCGGATGCGCCGGAACTGAAACGAACGATGCGCCGTTCGCGATTTGCTCCCGTTGACCGAGGTCAACGGGAGGGACAAGGAAGGGGAAAGGGTGAAGGGGAAAAGCCTCGACCTTTGCAGCCGGGGCTGTCCCCCTTCACCCTTCCCCCTTCTCCCTTCTCTTTCTTTACGCCGGCACGCTGGGCAGCCCCGCCAGCGCCATCGCCAGCTCCTTCTCGTCGTACGACTGGTCGGTGAGCGAGCCCGAGTTGTAGGCCATGTAGGCGCCCATGTCGAAGTGCCCGTGGCCCGAGAGGTTGAACAGGATCGTCTCCGAGCGGCCTTCGCGCTTGCAGCGCAGCGCCTCGTCGATCGCCGCCTTGACCGCGTGGTTCGCTTCGGGCGCCGGGACGATGCCCTCGGTGCGCGCGAACTGCACGCCGGCGGCGAAGCACTCGGTCTGCTGGTAGGCGACGGCCTCGATCAGCTTCAGGTCGAGCAGGTGCGAGATCAGCGGCCCCATCCCGTGATAGCGCAGGCCGCCCGCGTGGAAGCCCGGCGGGGTGAACGTGGAGCCGAGCGTGTGCATCTTCACCAGCGGCGTCATGTGCCCGGTGTCGCCGAAGTCGTAGGCCAGCTTTCCGCGCGTGAGCGTGGGACAGGCCGCCGGCTCGACGGCGACGACGCGCGACTTCCTGCCGCCGCGCAGGCCCTGCCCGATGAACGGAAACACGAGCCCGGCGAAGTTCGATCCGCCGCCGGTGCAGCCGATGAGGACGTCGGGCCAGGCGTCGGCCATCTGCATCTGCTCGATCGCCTCCTGGCCGACGACCGTCTGGTGCAGCATCACGTGGTTGAGCACCGAGCCGAGCGCGTACTTGGTGTCGTCGTTCTTCGCGGCGATCTCGACCGCTTCGGAGATCGCGATGCCGAGGCTGCCCGGGTGATCGGGCCGCTGCGCGAGCACCGCGCGCCCGTACTCGGTTTCGTTCGACGGCGAAGGCACGCAGCGCGCCCCGTAGGTCTCCATCAGCGCGCGGCGGTACGGCTTCTGGTCGTAGGAGACGCGCACCTGGAACACGGTGACGTCGATGCCGAACAGCGCGCCGGCGAAGGCGAGCGACGAGCCCCATTGTCCGGCGCCGGTTTCGGTGGTGAGCCGGCGGATTCCCGCCTCGCGGTTGTAGAAGGCCTGCGCGACCGCGGTGTTCGGCTTGTGGCTGCCGGCGGGGCTGACGCCTTCGTATTTGTAGAAGATCTTCGCCGGCGTGCCGAGCGCCTTCTCGAGGCGATGCGCGCG
>CALCZN010000295.1:0-5270 GCA_937903095.1 uncultured Burkholderiales bacterium | reverse complement strand
GTTCGCGGCAGCGCTCGAACTCGCGTCCAGGCGCGCGTCCCCGCCGGCCTGCCGCATTCGCCCGCTGCGCGAAAGCGACTGGCCGGCGATCGCCGCGCTCGACCTTCCCGCTTTCGGCGCCGACCGTTCGCCGCTGTTGCGCCGGCTGGCCGCACGCCTGCCGCAGGTCGCGCACGTGGCCGAGCGCGACGGCGCACTCGCCGGCTTCGTGCTCGGCCGTGACGGACGCGAGGCAGTGCAACTCGGGCCGCTCGTCGCCGAAGACGCCGGCGTCGCGCGCGCGCTGCTCGACGCCGCGCTCGCGTGCACGGAAGGTCCGATCTACCTCGATGCCGCCGACAGGCAGCAGGCGCTGCTCGCGGCGATCGCCGAGCGCGGCTTCGCGCCGCAACGCCCGTTCACTCGAATGCTGTATGGAATGGGATGCGCGCCCGGCGACGCATCGAAAGTCTTCCTCGTCGCCGGACCGGAGCTGGGCTGAAAGCCCGGCTCATTTGCGTCGCTCATTTGCGTCGCTCACTCGTTTCGCTCATCTCTTCCGATTCACTTCGGCATCTTGATCGAACGGTCGAGGAACTCGTTCGTGTAGACGCTCTTCACGTCGAAGGGCTTGTCGATGCCGATGTAATCGCGCACCAGTTCGTAGTCGTCCTGCATGCGCTTGTCCTCGTGGATGCCCAGCGCCACCTCACGCGAGAACTTGTCGCTCATCAGCACCTCGACGAGCTTCCAGTTCTGCATCTCGTTGTCGTACTTCAGCGCGCCGTTGGCGTCGACCAGCGCCTGCACGCACGGCTCCGGCTTGTCGACGCAGGCGCGGAACGCGCGCTGCGTCACTTTGACGAACTTGTCGATCAGCGGACGGTTCGCCTCGAGGAATTTCGCGTTGACGATGATCGAGTTGCCGTAGGGGTTCAGCCCGGCATCGCGCCACGCGAGAAAGCCCATGTCGTCGCCCAGCTCGCGCTGGAACACGTGATGCAGGTTGTAGAACGACGTGGTGATGTCGATCGACTTCGCCTTCAGCGCCGCGAGCTTGCCGTTGGCATCGATGTTCACCCAGGTGACCGACTTCGGATCGACGCCGTTGGCCTTCGCCAGCGCCGGCCACATCACCCGCGCGCCGTCGGCCGCCGGGTTGCCGATCTTCTTGCCGGGGAAATCCTTCACGCCGGTGATGCCCGAGCTCTTCAGCCAGTACATTCCCTGCGGCGAGTTCGCGTAGACGTTGTAGACGGCGACCGTGTCGGCGCCCTTGCTCTTGGCGACGAGCACGCCGGCCATGTCGGCCAGGCCGATCGGGTTCGCACCGGCTCCCACTTTCTGCGTGGCGATCGCCGAGCCCTTGCCGGGCTCGAGGTTCAGGTCGATGCCTTCTTTCTCGTACCAGCCCTGCTGCTTGGCGTAGTAATACGGCGCGTGATCGCCGCCGGGCACCCAGTTGAGGATGAAATCGAGCTTCTGCGTCTGCGCGCCGACCGGCGCCGCGCCGACCGCCAGTGCCGCCGCGGCCATCGCCGCACGGAACATCGCCTTCCCTTTCATGCTGTTGATCTCCCTGTCAGCATTCGTTCGCGCCGGCGCCGCCGCTCGTTTGACGCTTCGGCGCTGCTGCGCTAGAGTAAATAATTAACCGAGCGGTTACAACCCGGAACAACGCGAACCGGCCCTGCGTCCGGACGGCGTTGCCGGTGTCCGGTCGCTTCTCCGCATTCTCCCCGATGACGCTTCACCGCTCGGAATTGCCCGCCGAAATCCGATCGCTGCTGCAGCAGGGCACCGTCATCCCCGCGCATCCGCTGGCGCTCGATGCCGACGGCCGCTTCGATCGACGCCGGCAGCGCGCGCTCACGCGCTACTACGTCGACGCCGGCTGCGGCGGCCTGGCGGTGGGCGTGCATTCGACGCAGTTCGCCATCCGCGACGTCGGCCTGTACGAACCGGTGCTCGAGCTGGCCGCGAACACGGCGCGCGAGTGGACGGGCCGCCCGCTGGTGATGATCGCCGGCCTGGCCGGCCGCACCGCGCAGGCGCTCGACGAAGCGCGGATCGCGCAGTCGCACGGCTATCACGCCGGACTGCTTTCGCTGGCGGCGATGCGCGGCGCCTCGCTCGACGAACTGATCGCGCACTGCGAAGCGGTCGCCCGGCAGATCCCGCTCATCGGCTTCTACCTGCAGACGGCCGTCGGCGGCATCGAATTGCCGATGGCGTTCTGGCGCCGCTTCGCGGCCATCGACAACGTCGTCGCGATCAAGATGGCTCCCTTCGACCGCTACCGCACGCTCGACGTCGTGCGCGGCGTCGTAGCCGCCGGCGCGGAAGAACGAGTGACGCTGTACACCGGCAACGACGACCACATCGTGCTGGACCTGCTCGCGCCCTTCCGCGTGCGCCGCAACGGCGAGGACGTCGTCGTGCGCATCCGCGGCGGACTTCTCGGCCACTGGAGCGTGTGGACGAAGAGCGCCGTCGCGCTGCTCGCGCGCATCCACGCGGCGATCGCCGAAGGCCGCATCGACGACGAACTGCTCGCGCTCGACTCGCGCGTCACCGACTGCAACAGCGCCTTCTTCGACGTCGCCCACCGCTTCGCCGGCTGCATCCCCGGCTGCCACGAAGTGCTGCGCCGCCAGGGCCTGCTCGCCGGCATCCGCTGCCTCGATGCGGCGGAAACGCTCTCGCCCGGCCAGCGCGAGGAGATCGAGCGCGTATGCCGCGAGCACGCCGACCTGTCCGACGACGAGTTCGTCGCAGCGAACCTCGAACGATGGCTCTCGTGACCGGGCGCGCGCCCTGCGCACGCGTGCGCCGATGAACCGCGCCGCCCCCCAGGCAGGCCGCTACGCGCTGGCCGTGCTCGCGCACCTGGCGCTGCTCGTCGCCTGGTACCTGTTCGTGCGGCTCGGCGACGTGCCGCAGTTCGTCATGCCGTCGCCGCAGGCGACCTTCCAGGCGCTGCTGTCGCCGAACTACGACTGGTGGGCGAACACGCTCGTCACCGGCACCGAGATCTTCGGCGGCTACCTGCTCGCGCTGGTCGTGGGTGTCGTGCTGGCGCTCGTCTTCACCTGGTCGAAGACGCTCGAGGCGCTGCTGCTGCCGGTGATCGTCACGCTGAACATGGTCCCGAAGGTCGCGCTCGGCCCGCTGATCATCGTCTGGTTCAAGTACGGCGTGTTCCCGAACACGATCATGGCCTTCTCGATCGCCGTCTTCCCGATCCTGCTCACCACCGCGCGCGGCCTGCGCGAGATCGAACCCGAGCTGCTCGACCTCGTGCGCTCGCTGCGCGGAACGCGCTGGCAGCTGTTCACCAAGATCCAGCTGCCCGGATCGCTGCCGTACATCTTCGCCGGCATGAAGGTCGCGGCGATCCTCGCCGTCGCCGGCGCGATCGTCGGCGAGTTCCTCGGCTCCGACAAGGGCCTGGGCTACCTGATGCTGCAGGTGCAGGTCACGCTCGACACGCCGGCGATGTTCATGGCGGTGATCCTGATCACGCTGCTGGGCATGCTGCTCTACGACCTGGTCCTGCTGCTCGAGCGGCTGTTCGTGCCGAAGGACGCGCGCGTGGCATGAGCGTCGAACCGTTCATCCACCTGGCCGGCGTGCGCAAGATCTACCGCGGCGGCGGCCACGAGCACCTGGCGATCTCCGATGCGACCTTCGACGTCCTGCCCGGCGAGCTCGTCTCGCTGGTGGGCCCGTCGGGCTGCGGCAAGTCGACGCTGCTGAAGATCCTCGCCGGATTGCATCCGCACGACGGCGGCGAGGTGCGCATCGGCTCGACCACCCACCACTTCGATCCGGCGCGCGACATCGGCATGGTGTTCCAGGCGCCGCTGCTGCTGAAGTGGCGTCGCATCCTCGACAACGTGCTGCTGCCGGCCGAGCTGCTCGGCCTGCCGATTGCGGCGGCGCGCGAGCGCGCGCGGGAACTCCTCGCGCTCGTCGGCCTGGGCGGATACGAACAGAAGTACCCGTACGAGCTGTCCGGCGGCATGCAGCAGCGCGCGGCGATCGCGCGCGCGCTCGTGCACGACCCCAAGCTCGTGCTGATGGACGAGCCCTTCGGCGCGCTGGACGCGCTCACGCGCGAGAAGATGAACCTCGAGCTGCTGCGCATCTGGAAGGAGTCGGGCAAGACGATCGTCTTCGTCACGCACGGCATCTCGGAGGCCGTGTTCCTCGGCACGCGTGTCGTCGTCTTCACCGCGGGTCCGGCACGGATGGCGGACAACTTCGAGATCGATCTTCCGCGCCCGCGCACGCTCGACCTCAAGACGCACGAGCGCTTCGGCGTCTACACGCGGCGGATCTACAAGCTGCTGGGGATGGAGTGAGGCGCGCGTCAGCCGCGCACCAGGTACCCGAGCACGAGGTCGGTCATGTGCGACAGCGCCTCGACTTTCGCCTTCGGCGACAGCAGGTCGCGATCGAAGATCGTCGACAGCGTGTACGCGTTGCTTAGATAGAAGTACGACAGGCCGGCGATCGAGATGTACAGCTGCACGGGGTCGACGCCGGCGCGAAAGACGCCGGCCTTGCGGCCGCGCTCGAGCACGTCGGCGATCAGCGCGACGAAAGGCGAATGCAGCGTGCGCACGAGCGACGACTTCTTCAGGTGCTTGGCGCGATGCAGGTTCTCCGTGTTCAGCAGCGACAGGAACTCCGGATTCGCGATGTAGTAGTCCCAGGTGAAGGCGATCAGTCGACGAATCGCCTCGGTGGGCTCGACGCGGTTCAGGTCGAGCTTGCGCTCCTCGGCGCGGATGCGCCGGTACGCGCCTTCGAGCACGGCGAGGAACAGCGCGTCCTTCTGCCCGAAGTAGTAGTACAGCATCCGCTTGTTGACCTTCGCGCGCGCCGCGATGCGGTCGACGCGCGCGCCGTCGAGTCCGTAGCGGGCGAACTCGTGCGTGGCCGCGGCGAGTATGGCCTGCTGCGTCGCTTCGGGATCGCGAACGACGGCGGTCCGTCTGGGGGCGCGCGTTGGCATGGCGCGCCATGCTACCCGAAGGGGTCGAAAATTCGTGCTCAGGCTGCGGAGTCGACGAAACCGCAGAGCACGGTGAGCGGCCAGCGGATCGCGCGTTGCCCGTCCTGCGCGCCCCAGGCCTCGCGAAGGGGCGTCTCGATCGCCTGCACCGGATCGACGCCCTGCGACTGCCGGAAACGCACGACCGACGACCAGCTGCGCAGGTAGCCGAGCAGCCGATCGACGCCCCACCCCACCTCGATCGCGAAGGCCGGCGTCTCCAGGCGGG
>CALCZN010000294.1:0-9624 GCA_937903095.1 uncultured Burkholderiales bacterium | reverse complement strand
TCTTCGCCTCCTCAGCTCAGCCCCAGAGCGAATAGCGCCAGCCGATCATCGCGGTCAAGGCGACCGCCATCAGCACGAGCAGCGGCCCGCCGACGCGCACGAAATCGACGAAGCGATAGCGCGCCGCGCTCATCACGAGCATGTTGGTCTGGTAGCCGATCGGCGTCGCATAGCTCAGGTTGCAGCCGAAGAGGATCGCGAGCACGAAAGGCTCGGCCGGCGCGCCGACGCTGCGCGCCACCTCGACCGCGATCGGCGTGCCGATCGCGGCCGCCGCGTTGTTCGAGACGAAGTTCGTCAGCAGGCCCATGAAAATGACCATCGAGCCGAGTACCGCGAGCGTCGGCCACGACGAAACCTTCTGCGCGAAGGCCTGCGCGATCGCGGCGGCCGCGCCGGTGTAGAGCAGCGCGCTGCCCAGCGCGAGGCTCGCCGCGATCAGCAGCACGATGTCGGTCTTCAACGCACGACCGATCGCCGCCGGGCGCACGCAGCGCGTGAGGAGCAGCGCGAGCACGCCCGAGAGCGCCGCGAGATACATCGGCAGGATCTTCGCTACTGCGACGACGATCACGCCCGCCATGATGATGGCGGCAAGGCCGCCGCGGCCGCCGGTGGTGGCGTCCATCTCGCCGTCGACGACGACCAGTCCGTGCTCGGCGCGCAGCGTGTCCAGCCTGTCGGGCGACGCCTGCACGAGCAGGACGTCGCCGGCGGCCAGGCGCACGTCGGCGACGTCGCGCTCACGGCGCATCGCGCGACCGGTGGAGCGATACGCGCCGAGCACCGCGATGCCGAAGCGGTCGCTCAGGCGCTGCTCGCGCACCGTGGCGCCGTTGAGCCAGGAGTTCGGCAGGACGATGACTTCGGCGAGCACCTCGTCGGCGGCGTTTCGCGAAGCGTCGCCCTCGCCCGTGCGCTGCGCATCGTCCCGGTCGCCGTCGTCGCGCTGCTCGTCCTTCGGCCCGTCGCCGCGCTTCCCGGTCTTCCCATCCTTCTCGTCCTTCCCGTCCTTCTCGCCTTTCTCGCCCTCGGCGTACAGCTTCATCCCGAGGCGCGTCTCGAACTCCTTCAGCCGGGGCGCCGCGCCGCGCACGACGAGTCGATCGCCGGCGGCGAGCTTCAGGTTCGGCAACCGCACGAGTTGCACGTCGCCGCGTCGCACCTCGACCACGTGCAGATCCTGGCGCGAGCGCTCGAGCAGCTTGCCCAGCGCAGTGCCGACCAGTTCCGAGTCCTCGCCCACCTCGAGCACTGCGTCGAAGACGCGCTCGGCCGGGGGCGGCGCGTCGTCGGCGCCGGCGGGCAGCAGCCGCGGCGCGACCAGCCACAGCCAGGGCAGCGCGACGACTGCGGCGCCGGCGACGAGCGGCGTGAAGTCGAAGATGCCGAAATCCGCCGCCTGCATCCGGGCGGCGATCGACACGACGAGCAGGTTCGTCGATGTGCCGATCGTCGTCGCCATGCCGCCGATCAGCACGGCGAAGTTCATCGGCATCAGCAGGCGCCGCGCCGAATCGCCGGTCTCGCGCGCGAGCGCGACCAGCACCGGAATCAGCAGCACGACGATCGGCGTGTCGTTGATGAGGCCGCTGACCAGCATGGCGGCGACGAGGACGACGCCGAGCCCGGCGTTCGAGCCCCGCTTGCGCCACAGTGCGGCGAGCCTGCGCGTGACCGGTCGCAGCGCGCCGGTCTCGACGAGCGCGCGTCCGAGCACCATCAGGCTGCAGATGGCGATCAGCGCCTCGTGCGAGAAGCCCTGGAAGAAGGCGAGCGGGTCGACGCGGCCGTCGGCCCCCTCGTAGGGAAACAGCGTGAAGCCGAGCGGGAGCGCGACGAGCACGACCAGGCTCGTCACCTCGATCGGAATGCGCCGCGACGTGAACGCCGCGAAGATCGCGATCGTGAAAAGCAGAACCGCGAGGCCGTGCGCTGTCATGAGGATGCGATGAGTATAATGGCGCGCCGGTGACCGGCGACGTCCGCCGCACCGCTTCCGGCACATCGACCCTCGCTTCAACCGGGTCATCCTGCCGGCGCATCACGGTCGAGCCGCAGGCTCGCAATCCGGTATTTCGAGCCTTCCCTGTTCGCGAAGGCAAGCGGCATGCTGGCACGGTCCGGGCCCACTCGACACCGACCGGCCGGAACCTGTAACAAGACGCGCACTCTGCCGGCGAGCCGGCAAAGACCCCAGGTGTCGGCCGACGCCGCGCCGGCCGACCGCAAGCAAGGAACCCTGAGCGAAGAGAGCTGATGCGCGAGCAATGGAACCAATTCCTCTGGGCGATGTCGCCCTACAGGGACGAACTGCGCGTCCTTGCGTCGATCGTCGGCATCGTGCTGATCGCCGCGCTGCTGCGCTACACCGGCTGGCGGCTGGTCGCCCCGTTCTTCGGACGCATCGCGCAGCGCGCCGCGACCATCGAGGAGCGGCGGCGCCTGCAGACGGTGGGCCGCTTCGCGCGCCAGGCGCTGTCCACGCTGATCGTCGTCGTCGCGGGCACGCTCGTTTTGAACCAGCTGGGCGTGTCGATCGCGCCGATCCTCGGCGCGGCGGGGGTCGTCGGCATCGCGATCGGCTTCGGCGCGCAGAGTCTCGTCAAGGACGTGTTCAGCGGGTTCTTCCTGCTCATCGAGAACCAGATCCGCGTCGGCGACGTCGTCGAGATCGCCGGCAAGGCGGGCTCGGTGGAGGAGCTGAGCCTGCGCCGCACGAAGCTGCGCGCCTACGATGGCGCGGTGCACT
Source organism: uncultured Burkholderiales bacterium (assembly GCA_937903095.1). GTDB lineage: Bacteria > Pseudomonadota > Gammaproteobacteria > Burkholderiales > Burkholderiaceae_E > Zeimonas. Next base: position 6,872 of record CALCZN010000294.1, on the reverse strand, counting down.
ACATCTCGAACGGCCTGATCACCACCGTCACCAATCTGTCGACCGAATTCTCCTACGCCGTCGTCGACGTGCAGGTACCGTACGACCTCGACGTCGACCGCGCGATGCAGCTGATGCGACAGGCCGCCGAAGACCTGCGCGCCTCGCCCGGATGCGCCGAGAAGATGCTCGGTGAGCTGGAGATCGCCGGCATCGAGCAGCTCCAGGAGGGCTCGATCGTCGTGCGCGCCCGCGTGAAGACCGCACCGCTCGAGCAGTGGTCGGTGCGACGCGAACTGCTCAGGCAGCTGAAGATCGTTTTCGAACGCGAGGGCGGGGTGGGGGTCGGCGCGACAACCGATACGGCGACCGATGCAGCGACCACCGCGGCAGCCGCGAACGGGGTGCGCATCGTCGTCGGCAAGGCCGCGCACGAGGAAGGCGCCGGAGCGCTGCGCGCGACGCCGACCCGATGACGCCGCGCGCCATCGCAAGAAGAAGTTCGACCGGGAGGCCTCGATGACGGGCGACACGCGCTCAGACCTGTTCTTCCTGCCCGCGTGGCCGCCGTCGGCCGACGCGGTCCTGTGGGTGTCGCTGACGCTCGTCATCGCCGCGCTGCTCGGCGAGTTCGTCTATCGCTGGCTGCGGCTGCCCAGAGTCGTCGGCTACGCGGCAGTCGGCACGATCGTCTCGGCCCTCGATCTCGGCCTGGGTCCGGGACTGAAGCCCGGCCTTCGGTCGATCGTCGACCTCGCGCTCGCGCTGCTGCTCTTCGAGCTGGGCAGCCGCATCAACCTTCGCTGGCTGCGTACGAATCCATGGCTGCTGGCGACCAGTCTGGCCGAAGCGGCGCTCGCCTTCGGCGCCGTCTACCTCGCGTTGAGCGCGGTGGGCACCGACGCACGCACGGCGACCGCGATCGCCGCCATCGCGATCGGCACTTCTCCGGCCGTGGTGATGCGGGTCGCCTCGGAGTTCGAGGCCTCCGGCCAGGTGACCGAGCGGATGATCGTGCTCACCGGGCTGAACACCTTCTACGCGGTGCTCGCCAGCAAGTTCGTCTTCGGCTGGCTGCACGCCGAGTACATCGGCAGCCTGGTGCGCGCCTTCGCGCATCCGCTGTACCTGCTCGCCGGCTCGGCCATCGTCGCGGCGCTGCTCGCCTTCTCGGTGTCGATGATCGCGCGGCGCCTGGACCTGCGCAACGAGAACTCCACGCTGCTGCTGCTCGGCATGATCCTGCTCGCGCTGTCGATCACGAAGATGGCCAACCTCTCGACGCTGCTCGTTCCGCTGCTGGCCGGCGTGATGCTGCGCAACAGCACCGAGCGGCCGTGGATCTGGCCGCGCCACTTCGGCACCGCCGGCGGCGCGCTCGTGCTGATGCTGTTCGTCGTCACCGGGTCGGTCTGGTCGGTCGACACGCTGCTCGAGGGCGCCGTGCTCGGCGCGGCGGTCATCGTCGCGCGCGTCGTCGCCAAGCTCGTGGCGACGACGCTGCTCGCCGCGCCCAGCGGCATCTCGCTGCGCCAGGGCCTGGCGCTCGGCGTCACGCTGATGCCGATGTCGGGGGCGGCGCTGGTGATGATGGTCGAGCTGCAGAACCTGTACCCGGAGTTCGCGTCGCAGCTGACGGCGGTCGTCTTCAGCGCGATCGCCTTTCTCGAGCTGATCGGACCGATCGCCGTGCACCTGGCGCTGCGCTGGGTGCACGAGGAAAACCTCCGCTGAGGAAACCGATGGCGCTGGAACCTTTCGCCGAATCGCGCGCGCTCACGCTCGGCGTCGAACTCGAACTGCAGATCGTCAACACGCACGATTTCGACCTGACGCACGGCGCGAACGACCTGCTGCGCCTGGTCGGCAAACGCAAGTTGCCGGGCGAAGTGAAGCCGGAAATGACCGGCAGCATGATCGAGCTGTCCACCGGCATCTGCCGCGACTACGCGGAAGCGCTCGCGCACCTGTCCGAGATCCGCGACGTGCTCGTGCACTGCGCGAACCGGCTGAACGTCGGACTGTCGGGCGGCGGCACGCACCCGTTCCAGGACTGGAGCCAGCGGCGCATCTACGACACGCCGCGCTTCCACATGCTCTCGGAGCTGTACGGCTACCTGTCGAAGCAGTTCACGATCTTCGGCCAGCACGTGCACATCGGCTGCGCCGGACCCGATGCGGCGCTGGTGCTGCTGCACGGCCTGTCGCGCTTCATCCCGCATTTCATCGCGCTGTCGGCGTCGTCGCCCTTCGTGCAGGGCACCGACACGGGCTTTCATTCGGCGCGGCTGAACTCGGTGTTCGCGTTCCCGCTGTCGGGCCGGGCGCCGTTCACGCTCACCTGGGAGGAGTTCTCGCGCTATTTCGAGAAAATGGCGCGCACCGGCGTCGTGCAGAGCATGAAGGATTTCTACTGGGACATCCGCCCGAAGCCCGAGTTCGGGACGATCGAGGTGCGCGTGCTCGACACGCCGCTGACGATCGAGAAGGCGGCCGCGCTGGCGGCGTACATCCAGTGCGTCGCCCGCTGGCTGTCGTTCGAGCAGCCGTTCCGGCCGGCGGAGGACGACTACCTCGTCTACACCTTCAACCGTTTCCAGGCGTGCCGCTTCGGCTTCGACGGCACCTCCGTCGATCCGCAGACCGGCGAGCACCGCACGATCCGCGAAGACATCGCCGAGACGCTCGCCGAGGTCGAGCAGCACGCGATCGAGCTGGGCGCCGAGGACGCGTGCCGGCGCGTGCGCGACGACATCGGCGCGCTGGGCAACGACGCGACCTGGATCCGCCAGACCTTCGAGCGCGAGAACCTGTTGCCCGAAGTCGTGCGACAGCAGTGCCTGCGCTGGAGCCGCTAGCCGGAAATGCCCCCGCGGCCGCTGAAAATCGGCCTGTCGGCGCGCCTGTTGCACGCGCCGCCCCGCGAGCTGGGCTTCCGCAACAAGGTGCTGCAGTACCTCGAACAGTCGATCGCGCACTGGATCCTTTCGCACGGCGCGCTCGTCTTCATGATTCCCACCATCGGCGCGAGCGCCGAGGTCTCGCGCCGCGGAATCTCGCTGCGCAGCTACGTGCGCGAGCTGGACGGCCTGGTGCTGCAGGGCGGCGCCGACGTGAGTCCGCGTTCCTACGGCACGCAACCGCTCCGCGGCGAATGGGCCGGCGACATCATCCGCGACCGCTACGAGAGGGAACTGCTGCACGAGTTCATGGCGCAGGGCCGGCCCGTGCTCGGCATCTGCCGCGGCGCGCAGCTGATGAACGTGGCCTTCGGCGGCACGCTGATCCAGGACATCGCCACGCAGCGCCCGGATTCGGTCCCGCACGTCGACGCCGACCTCTACGACCGCCTGTCGCACGAGATCCGCTTCGAGCCCGGCTCGCGCATGGCGCAGCTCTACGAGCCGCTGGCCGTGGCTCGCGTGAACAGCATCCATCACCAGGCTGTCGACCGCCTCGGCGGTGACCTCGTCGTCGACGCCTGGAGCAGCGCCGACGGCATCGTCGAGGCGATCCGCTGGCGCGGCTCCGGCTACGCGCTCGGCGTGCAGTGGCACCCGGAGTTCCACCGCGGCGCGGAAGACCCGCTGCTCGACGGCTCGCCGATCCTGCTCGATTTCCTGGCGGCGGCGGAGAGGATGAGGGAGGAGTAGCAGCAGCGCGCTACGCGATGATGCGTCTCCGGCTGTGGAACGCCCCTCAATACTCCGCCCCCTGCCCCGTCAACGCCACCCCGACGCGCACGAGAAGCAGCGCGATCCGGTTCATCGCGCGTACCGGCAAAGGCCGACGGGAATAGGTGTCGAGCGCCACGCGCTCGCCGCCCTCGTCGATCGCGCGGTTCAGCCGCTCGCGCAACTGCCGCGCGAAGCCCGCGTCCTCGACGGCGACGTTCGCCTCGCGCGCGAGCAGCAGCGAGAACGGATCGATGTTCGACGAGCCCACCGTTGCCCAGTCGTCGATCACCGCGACCTTCGCGTGCAGGAAGCTGCGCCGGTACTCGACGATCTCGATGCCTTCGCGCAGCCACGGCTCGTACAGCGCCTGCGACGCGTAGTACTGCAGGCGATACTCGACGCGCCCCTGCAACAGCAGGCGCACGCGCACGCCGCGGCGCACGGCCGCCCTCAACGCGCGGCGGAAGCGCCCGCCGGGGAAGAAATACGCGCAGGCGATCAGCACTTCGGTGCGCGCTCGGCCGATCGCGCGCAGGTACGCCCGCTCGATCGTGCGCCGATGGCGCAGGTTGTCGCGCAGCATCAGCGCCGCGCGCACGTGCCCCGACGAAGCGACGTCGCTGCGCACTTTCTCCGGAAGTTGCAGCAGTTCGCGCGCGGACGCTTCCTTGCCGCCGTGCGCCAGCCGGTTCACGGTCGCCGTCTCCCACCACAGCCGCGCGGCGGCGACGTGCGCGTGCGCGACCAGCGGCCCGCGCACGCGCACCGCGTAGTCGAGCCGCGGATGCTCGAGCGCGCCGTGATTCGGGTCGTGGTAGTCGTCGAGTATGTTGATTCCCCCGACGAAGGCGACCGCTCCGTCGACGACGGCCATCTTCCGATGCATGCGGCGCAGTCGCTGGCGATCGAGCGAATAGCGCCGCAGTTCCGGTCGGTACACCTCGAGCAGCACGCCCGCTTCGCGCAGCGCCCGCGCGCGAAGCGGATCGACGTGCGCCGTGCCGAAGCCGTCCACGACGACGTGCACGCGCACGCCACGGCGGGCCGCACGCCCGAGCGCGGCGCCGATGCGCCGGCCGGTAGGGTCGTCCTCGAAGATGTACGTTTCGAGATAGACGCTCGCGCATGCCTCGTCGATCGCCCGCTCGAGCGCAGGGAAGTACTGGGCGCCCGACTCGAGCAGTTCGATCTCGTGGCCGCGTCTCATGCGCGGCTTCAGGCTCTCGTACCAGCGCAGCGAGACCTCGTCCCCGGCGCCGGCTAGCGGTGCGAACGCGAGTTCGACGTCGCGCGACGGCGCCGTGTCCGACGCGGCCGCGCGCGGCTCGCTCATGCGTCTTCGGACAGCTCGAGGTCGGCGACCAGCGGGCTGTGGTCGGAGAGCCTCGCCCATTCGAGCCCGCGCAGCACGCGCGCGGCGGTGACGCGAAAGCCGCGCTGGTAGATCCGGTCCATGCGGAACCAGGGGACCAGCGCCGGATAGGTGCGCGCGGTACGCACCATGCGCGGCAGCCGCGACATCGGAGGCGGCTCGAGTGCGGCCACCTCGGCCAGGCGATCGCGCACGAAGTACGCGGCGCGCTGCAGCGATTCCATGCGCGGATGCACGGCGTCGAACACCTCGACGACGCCGGCGCGCGCGCACAGCCGCTGCGACAGCGTGTTGCGCCAGTCGTTGAAGTCGCCCGCCACGATCAGCGGCTGGTCGCCGGGGACCGCCGCGTCGATCCATTCGAGCAGCGCGTCGAGCTGTCGTTCGCGGCTGGCGGCGAGCAGTCCGAAATGCACGACGAAGCAGTGCACCTGCCGACCGGCGACGTCGACCGTGCAATGCAGGACGCCGCGCTTCTCGAGCGCGTGATCGGAGACGTCGCGGTTCTCGAGCCCGACGATCGGAAAGCGCGACAGCAGCGCGTTGCCGTGATGACCGTGCAGATAGCTCGCGTTGCGTCCGTAGGCCGTCTGGAACGCCTGCTGCGCCGTCGGCGACTTCGACAGGAACAGCTCCTGCGATTCGGTGGGCCACTGCGCGAAGCGGCGCGCGTAGCGCTGGTGCTGGCCCTGCACTTCCTGCAGGAAGATGAGGTCGCTGTCCAGCTCGTGCAGCCGCGCGCGCAGCTCGTGGATGCGCGCCACGCGGCGCAGGCCGGTGAAGTCGCGGAGCACGCCCTTGTGGATGTTGTAGGTGGAGACGCGCAGCCGGCGTTCGGCGCCGGCTGCGGCGGGCGCGACCGCCGGCGCCGCTTTCGCAGCGGGAGACGCGCGCCGCTGGACCTGCGCGGCCGAGCGCGTTCCGCGCGCGGTCTCGCGCAGCCGCGAGGCCTTCGCCTGCGCTGCCTTGCGAGGTGTGGGGAATTTCATCGGCATTGCGCGATGCGCTGCGGCAGTTCGCGGATCGCCTGCGCATTGCTCCACGAGAAGCAGCGCCCGGCGGCGCTCTCCCACGGCAGCCACTCGAAGCGCAGGTGTTCGCGCGGCGCGAGCGTCACCTCGCGCGGCGCGGGCAGGCGCAGCCCGAACACGTGCTCGAGATTGTGCGTGACGCCGTCGGCATAGCGATGGCGCCAGTGCGGATAGATCTCGTAGCGGTTCTCGTACCGCCAGTCGCACAGCTCGAAATCGCTCGTGTCGAGGCCCGTTTCCTCGAGCACCTCGCGCCGGCAGGTCTGCGCGAACGGCTCGTCGAGCCTGGCGCGGCTGCCGGTGACCGACTGCCAGTAGCCCGGATGGTCGGCGCGTTCGAGCAGCAGCACCTGCAGGTCGTCGGTGTGCACGACGACCAGCACCGACTCGGGAATCTTCGCGCCCATCCGACCGCTTCCCGTCCGCCTGCTTTCGGCTTGCCCGCTCGCCGCCCGCCGGCTCAGGCCGTGCGAACCTCGGCCTTGCGCAGCCGGATGTGCAGCTCGCGCAGCTGCTGCTCGTCGACCGGCGACGGCGCCTGCACGAGCAGATCCTGCGCGCGCTGCGTCTTCGGGAAGGCGATGACGTCGCGGATCGAGTCGGCGCCGGCCATCATCGCGACGATGCGATCCAGCCCGAAGGCGATGCCGCCATGCGGCGGGGCGCCGTACTGCAGCGCATCGAGCAGGAAGCCGAACTTGGCGCGCGCCTCCTCCGCTTCGATGCGAAGCGCGCGGAACACCTTGCTCTGCACCGCCTCGCGGTGGATGCGCACCGAGCCGCCGCCCAGCTCCCAGCCGTTGAGCACCATGT
>CALCZN010000293.1:0-11175 GCA_937903095.1 uncultured Burkholderiales bacterium | reverse complement strand
GTCGTACGACCACCTCGGCATGCCCGAGCTGCGCGACGACGCCGAGCGCGTGCTGCGAACCAACTTCCCCAACAGCGAACTGCTCACGAAAGGCCTGCCGGAAGACGATCGTCGCTGGTGGCAGGTGTGGCGCTGAGCGACGGCTCGCTGGCCCGCGCCTCGCCGGGCGACGACTCGCAGAACGCCAGCGCCTCGTCGGCATCGCGCGTGCGGCGAAACGCGGGCAGGCTCGCCACGAGCTTTCGTCCGTAGGGACGCGTCGCCAGCCGCTCGTCGCAGATCATCAGCACGCCGCGGTCGGTCTCGGAACGGATCAGCCTGCCGGCGCCCTGCTTCAGCGCCATCGCCGCGGCGGGCAGCTGCATCTCGCGAAACGGGTCGCGGCCGGCGCGACGCGCCGCGTCGATGCGCGCGGCGAGGATCGGATCGTCGGGCGCGGCGAAAGGCAGCTTGTCGATGACGACCAGCGAGAGCCGGTCGCCGACCACGTCGACGCCTTCCCAGAAGCTCGCCGAGCCCACCAGCAGCGGCCGCGGCGACGAGCGGAAACGCTCGATCAGCGCCGAGCGCGACGCGCTGCCCTGCACCAGCAGCTCGATGCCGCAATCGGCGGCGGCGATCCGCTCGGCCAGCAGCGCGGCCTGCTGCTCGACCATCCGCAGGCTCGTGCAGAGCACGAAGGCGCGCCCGCCGTTGGCGGCGATCAGCGGCCACGCGGCGCGGGCGACACGTTCGGCGAACCCGGCCGCGGCCGGGTCGCCGCAGTCGCGCGGCACGTACAGCAGCGCCTGGCGGGCGTAGTCGAAGGGACTGTCGCAACGCAGCGTGCGCGCGTCGTCGAGTCCGGCGGCCTCGACGAAGTGATCGAAGTTGCCCGCCACCGACAACGTGGCCGAGGTCAGGACCCAGGCGCAGGGCGAAGCTTCGCGATGCCGGCGCAGCGTGTCGGCCACCGACAGCGGCGTGATCTGCAAGGCGACGCCGCCGGCGTGCACCTCGGCCCAGTGGATGGACTCGCCCTCGCCCGCGCGTTGCCAGACGCCGTCGCTCCATTCGCGCAGCCGTTCGGCCAGCTCGTCGATGCGAACGAGCAGCCGGCCCAGCTCGCGCCCACGCTCGGCGAAGCGCGTCAGCGCCTCGTGCGGCAACGCGCTCCGAACATTCTCGACCGCGGCACGCAGCGCGTCGTTCGCGCGCGCCTGATTCGCGTCGCGTCGGCCGGGCCGGCCCGCGGCCAGGCGCAGCTCGCGCACGGCCTGCTCGATGCGTGCCGACAGCGCCGTCCAGTCGGCCGCGTCGAGCGCCTCGTCGCGCCCTGCCCTGTGCAGATCGCGCGCGAAATCGACCAGCTGCCGCGTCGAGACGCCGCGCCCGAGGAACTGCGTGGCCACCTGCGGCAGCTGATGCGCCTCGTCGAAGACGATCGCGTTCGCGCTGGGCAGCAGTTCGGCGATGCCTTCGTCGCGCAGCGACAGGTCGGCGCAGAACAGATGATGATTGACGACGACGACGTCGGCGGTCTGCGCGGCCTGCCGCGCGCGGAACACGAAGCAGTTGCCGTAGTCGTCGCAGTCCTGCCCCAGGCAGTTCTCGCGCGTGGAAGTGGCCAGCGCCCAGGCCGGCGCGTCTTCGGCGATGCCCGGCGCCTCGCTGCGATCGCCGGTGGCCGAGATCGCCGCGAAACGCTCGATGCGACGCAGCGCAGCGATGTCCTCCCGGCGTTCGAAACGGCCTTCGGCGAGGTTGCGCCGCAGGTGATGGCGACAGACGTAGTTGGACCGCCCCTTGAGCAGCGCGACGCGCGCGCCCGAGCCCAGAGCCTGACGCACGCGCGGAAGATCGCGGCGGAAGAGCTGGTCCTGCAGCGTCTTCGTTCCGGTGCTGATCAGCACCCGGGCGCCGCTCAGCAGCGCCGGAACGAGATAGGCGTAGGTCTTGCCGACGCCGGTGCCCGCTTCGACGACGAGCGGCTGCCCGGTGTCGATCGCCTCGGCGACCGCGCACGCCATCTCCCGCTGCGCAGGGCGCGGCGCATACCCGGCAGTGGCACGGGCGATCGGTCCTTCGGCGTCGAACGCCGCGTCGACCGCTTCGGCCAGACGCGACGCAGCGCCGGCAAACGGCATCAGGCGGGTTCGTCGGGAACGAGCTGCATCTGGAGCAACGCGATCGCGTCCTTGATCTGCAACTTGCGCTTCTTCAGCCGCCGCAACTGCAGTTCGTCGAAATGCGACTGCATGCCGAGCGCGTCGATCATCGTGTCGAGGCCGCGATGTTCGAGCTGCAGTTCGGTGATGCGCTGTCGGATCGAGTCGCCGATGCCGGTTACGTTCTCGCTTTCGTCGACGCTTTGGTCTTCGATCATCTGGATACCGTTCTCCCGAGGAGGGGCCAGAAGGGGGGATGCGCAGCGAAAAACACCGTGCGCCAATGATACGTCCGCCGCCCCCGCCGACTCAATGCGTCCGCTTCGCCGGCGCTGCCGAAGCATTGCATGGCGCCGCCGTCAGGCACCGGCGAGGCCATGCAATGCCTCGGCAACGCTCCTGCGCGGCGCCTGCAGGTACTCGCGCGAGTTCATCTCGACGAGGCGGCTGACCGTGCGATGGAACTCGTTGGCCAGCGCGCCCTCGGTGTACAGCTGCTCGGGCGGCCCTTCGGCCGAGACGATCAGGTTGACCCGCCGGTCGTAGAGCACATCGACCAGCCAGACGAAGCGCCGCGCCTCGGAGGCCATCGCCGCGCTCATGCGCGGCACGCCCGAGACGATCACCGTGTGGAAGCGGCTGGCGATCTCGAGGTAGTCGTTCTGCGAGCGCGGGCCGCCGCACAGCGTGCGGAAATCGAACCAGACCGTGCCGCCGCCGCGACGCAGCGCGCGGATCTCGCGATGCTCGATCATCAGCCGCGGGTCTTCGTCGCGCGCCTCGGCCAGCCGCGCGTAGATCTCGCGCAGCGCGCGATCGGCGGCCGCGCCGAGCGGCGTCTGGTAGGCGTTGACGTCGGCGATCGAGCGCCGGCGGTAATCGACGCCGGCGTCCACGCACAGCACGTCGAGGTTGCGCTCGAGCAGCTCGATCGCCGGAAGGATGCGGTCGCGGTGCAGTCCTTCCGGGTACAGCCCGTTGGGCTGGTAGTTCGACGTGATGACGAAGGTGACGCCGTGCGCGAACAGCCCGCGCATCAGCCGCTCGAGGATCATCGCGTCGGCAATGTCCGATACGTGGAACTCGTCGAAGCAGATCAGCCGGTAGCGGCGCGCGACGTTCGCTGCGACGGCGTCCAGCGGATCGGTGCGCCCCTTCAGTTCGTCGAGCGAGCGGTGCACGCTGCGCATGAACTCGTGGAAATGCAGCCGCGTCTTGCGCACCACGGGCACGGCCGCGTAGAAGCAGTCCATCAGGAAGCTCTTGCCGCGGCCGACGCCCCCGTACAGCCAGATGCCGCGCGGCACGTCGGGTCGCAGCACCAGCTTCTTGATGCGGTTCGAACGCGCCGCCTTGAACGCGACGAAGTCTTCGCACATGCGCTGCAGGCGCTCGATCGCCGCCTGCTGCGCGGCATCGGGAGAGTGGCCGCGCTCGGCGAAGGCCCGAGCGCAGGTCTGGGCGACGGTCACCCCCGGGAACTCAAAACGTACGAAGGAATCGTAGCGAGCGGCCCGAGGTCGCATCGAGAAGCGCAGCCGTACGAGAGTACGGCGAGCATCGCAGGTGCGGGATCGGGCCGCGCAGTAGATTCATTCGTACGTTTCAGGCGTTCAGCGAGCGCTTGTCGGTAGCCGCCAGCGAGGCCTCGCGCAGCGCCTCCGACATCGACGGATGCGGATGCGACACCCGTCCGATGTCCTCGGCCGACGCGCGGAACTCCATCGCCAGCGTGGCTTCGGCGATCAGCTCGGAGGCCGCGCCCGAGACGATGTGCACGCCGAGCACCTCGTCGGTGGCGGCGTCGGCCAGCACCTTGACGAAGCCCGCGGAATGACCGGTGCCCAGCGCGCGGCCGTTGGCCGAGAACGGAAACTGGCCGGCCTTGAACGCGCGACCTTCCTTCTTCAGCTGCTCTTCGGTGCGTCCGACCCAGGCGATCTCGGGGGAGGTGTAGATCACCCACGGGATCATGCCGTAGTCGATGTGCGCGTCCTGCCCTGCGATGCGTTCGGCGACCATCACGCCCTCGTCCTCGGCCTTGTGCGCGAGCATCGGGCCGCGCACAACGTCGCCGATCGCCCAGACGTTCGGCGCCTTCGTGCGGCAATGCTCGTCGACCGGGACGAATCCGCGCTCGTCCACGATGAGGTCGATGGCGTCGAGCCCCAGGCCGTCGGTGTTGGGCACCCGGCCGACCGAGACGATGAGCCGGTCGCAGTCGAGCGTCTGCGGCTCTCCTTCGCCGATCGAGTAGCGCACGCGCGCGCCGCTGTCGCCGACCTCGACGCCGGCGATGCGCGCATCCAGCTCGATGCGCAGGCCCTGCGCCTTGAACTGCTTCCAGGCTTCCTTGCGCACGCCCTCGTCGGCAGCCGCGAGGAAGGTGGGCAGCGCCTCGAGCACGGTGACCTCGGCGCCCAGCCGTCGCCATACCGATCCCAGCTCCAGGCCGATGACGCCGGCTCCGATGACGCCGAGCCGCGCGGGCACCTCGGTCATCGCCAGCGCGCCGACGTTGTCGCAGACGATGCGATTGTCGACTTCCAGGCCCGGCAGCGCGCGCGGCTTCGATCCGGTGGCGATGATCACGTGCTTGGCATCGACCAGCTGCGCCTGCGCGCCGCCGGCTTCCTCGTCGGCGACCTCGATGCGGTAGGCATCGTCCTCGTAGCTGACGAATCGGCCGAAGCCTTTCAGCCAGGTGACCTTGTTCTTGCGGAACAGGAACTCGATCCCCTTGGTCATCTTCTTCACGATGCCGGCCTTGCGCGCCTGCATCTTCCCGATGTCCAGCCGCAGGCCGTCGACGCCGATGCCGTGCGCGTCGTAGCTCTCGCGCACCAGCTCGTAGGCCTCGCTCGACGCGAGCAGCGCCTTCGACGGAATGCAGCCGACGTTCAGGCAGGTGCCGCCGAGCGCGAGTTCGCCGCCCTCGTTTCGCCACCCCTCGATGCAGGCGACGTTCATGCCGAGCTGCGCGGCGCGGATCGCCGCGATGTAACCGCCGGGACCGGCGCCGATGACGACGACGTCGTAGGCCTGGGCCATGTTCGCGCGCCTCCTTACAGGTCCAGGAGCAGGCGCGAAGGATCCTCGAGCGCCTCCTTGATCGAAACGAGGAACAGCACCGCGTCGCGGCCGTCGATGATGCGATGGTCGTAGGAGACGGCGAGATAGTTCATCGGCCGGATGACGATCTGTCCGTTCTCCACCACCGGACGATCCTTCGTCGCGTGCACGCCGAGGATCGCCGACTGCGGCGGATTGATGATCGGCGTGGACAGCATCGAGCCGAACACGCCGCCGTTGCTGATCGAGAAGGTGCCGCCGGTGAGCTCCTCGATGCCGAGCTTGCCTTCCTGCGCGCGCTTGCCGAAATCGGCGATCTGCCGCTCGATCTGCGCGAAGCCGAGCTGGTCGGCGTTGCGCACCACCGGCACGACGAGCCCGCGCGGCGAGCTGACCGCCACGCCGATGTCGAAGTAGCCGTGATAGACGATGTCGGAGCCGTCGACCGACGCGTTGACGATCGGGTACTTGCGCAGCGCGTGCACCGCGGCCTTCACGAAGAACGACATGAAGCCCAGCCGCGTGCCGTGCTCCTTCTCGAAGCGATCCTGGTAGCGCTTGCGCAGCTCCATCACCGGCTGCATGTTCACTTCGTTGAAGGTGGTGAGGATCGCGTTCGTCTGCTGCGACTGCACGAGCCGCTCGGCGACGCGCTGGCGCAGCCGCGACATCGGCACGCGCTGCTCGGGGCGGCCTTCGATCAGCTGCGAGACGTCGACCGGCGGGCGCACCTCGGGCAGCGCCGGGCGCGCCGGGGCCGGCACACTCGAGCGCGCGGCCGGCGCCGCCTGCGCCGCGGAAGCCGAGGCCGCAGCGCCGAGCACGTCGGCCTTCGTCACCCGGCCGTCGCGGCCGGTGCCCGGCACCTGCGACGGCGACATCTGCGCCTCGCGCAGCATCTTCGCCGCCGCCGGCATTGCGATGTCGCCCTTCGGCCCGCCGGCCGCGGGCGCAGCGCCGGCGGCCGGGCCGCCGGACGAGACGGCGGCGGGCGCCGCCGCAGCCGCCTTGTCGACGCCGCCGGGCGCCCGCGCGCCGGCCTGCCCCGGCGTGGCCGCGGCAGCCGCAGGCGCAGCGGCCTTCGCGCCCGCGGCCGCCTTCGCGTCGGTGTCCAGCCTTGCGATCAGCTCGTCGGCGACGACGGTCTCGCCGTCGCCCTTGAGGATCTCGACGAGCACGCCGTCGGCGGGAGCCGGCAGCTCGAGCACCACCTTGTCGGTCTCGATGTCGATCAGGTTCTCGTCGCGCGCGACCGCTTCGCCGACCTTCTTGTGCCACTGCAGCAGCGTGGCCTCGGCGACCGATTCGGACAGCTGCGGAACCTTGATCTCGATGAGGGGCATCTACGATTCTCCGGGGCGAGCTCGCGTCAGGCGGCGTCGCGGTTGGTTTTTCTGTTGCGCGGCCGCGCGGCGCCCAGCGCCGCGGCGAGCAGCTCCTTCTGCTGCGCGTAATGCTTGTCGTAATAGCCGACCGCCGGCGAAGCCGATGCCGCACGGCCCGCGTAGGCGAGCTTCTGGCCGTCCTTCAGCCCCTCGGCGATCCGGTGCTCGACGTAGAACCAGGCGCCCTGGTTCTGCGGCTCGTCCTGGCACCAGACGACCTGCGCGGCGGACGCATATTTCTTCATCTCGGCCTCGAAGGCCTTGTGCGGGAACGGATAGAGCTGCTCGATGCGCACCAGCGCGACGTCGTCCAGCTCGCGCTCGCGGCGCGCGGCAAGCAGGTCGTAGTAGACCTTGCCGGTGCAGACGACGACGCGGCGCACGCGGCTCGCCTCGACGCTCGCGTCGCCGATCACCGTGCGGAACTCGCCGGTGGCGAGATCCTTTAGCGACGACACCGCCTCCTTGTTCCGCAGCAGCGACTTCGGCGTCATGATGACCAGCGGCTTGCGGAACAGGCGGATCATCTGCCGGCGCAGCAGGTGGAAGATCTGCGCGGGCGTCGTCGGCTGGCACACCTGCATGTTGTTCTCGGCGCACAGCTGCAGGAAGCGCTCCAGGCGCGCCGAGGAGTGCTCCGGGCCCTGGCCTTCGTAGCCGTGCGGCAGCATCAGCACCAGCCCGTTGGCGCGGCCCCACTTGGTTTCGCCCGACGAGATGAACTGGTCGATGACCACCTGCGCGCCATTGGCGAAGTCGCCGAACTGCGCCTCCCAGATGACCAGCGTGTTCGGGTCGGACGACGCGTAGCCGTATTCGTAGGCGAGCACCGCCTCCTCGGACAGCACCGAGTCGATGACGATGAACTGCCCCTGCTTGTCGGCGACGAACTGCAGCGGAATGTACGAGCCCTGGTCCCAGCGCTCGCGGTTCTGGTCGTGCAGCACCGCGTGCCGATGCGTGAAGGTGCCGCGGCCGGAGTCCTGTCCCGACAGGCGCACGTCGTAGCCCGAAGCGAGCAGGCTGGCGAAGGCCATGTGCTCGCCCATCCCCCAGTCGAGCGGATGCTCGCCCTCGGCCATCGCGCGCCGGTCGTTGATCACGCGCTCGACCAGCGGATGCAGCTTGAAGCTCTGGGGAACCGTGGTGATCTTCTCGCCCAGGCGCCGCAGCTCGGCCATCGGCACCGCCGTTTCGGCCGAGTCGGTCCACTTGCGGTTCAGGAACGGCATCCAGTCGACCGCGAACTTGCTCTTGAAGTCGGTGATCACCGGATCGAAGGTGTGCTTGCCGTCGTCCATCGCCTTGCGATACTCGGCGACCATGCGCTCGGGGTCGCTGTCGGCGACCACCTCCTGGCGCACCAGCTTGTCGGCATACAGCTTGCGCGTGCCCATGTGCTGGGCGACCTTCTTGTACATCATCGGCTGCGTGACGGCCGGCGTGTCCTGCTCGTTGTGGCCGAGCTTGCGGTAGCAGACGATGTCGACGACGACGTCCTTGCGGAACGCCTGCCGGAAGTCGAGCGCGAGCTGCGTGGCGTAGACCACGGCTTCCGGGTCGTCGCCGTTCACGTGCAGCACCGGCGCCTCGATCATCTTGACCACGTCGGTGCAATAGATCGTGGAGCGCGTGTCGCGCGGGTCGGAGGTGGTGAAGCCGATCTGGTTGTTGATGACGATGTGCACGGTGCCGCGCGTGCCGTAGCCGCGCGTCTGCGCCAGGTTCAGCGTTTCCATCACGACGCCCTGCCCGGCGAAGGCCGCGTCGCCGTGCACCAGCACCGGCAGGACCTGGTCGCCGTTGCGGTCGCCGCGGCGCGTCATCCGCGCGCGGCACGATCCCTCGACCACCGGGTTGACGATCTCGAGGTGCGAGGGGTTGAACGCCAGCGACAGGTGCACCGGCCCGCCGGGCGTGGTGATGTCGCTCGAGAAGCCCTTGTGGTACTTCACGTCGCCGCTGGGCAGGTCGTCGGCGTGGCGCCCCTCGAACTCGGCGAAAAGATCCTTCGGCATCTTGCCGAGCACGTTGACGAGCACGTTCAGGCGCCCGCGGTGCGCCATGCCGATGACGATTTCCTGGATGCCCGCCTGGCCGGCGCGGCGAACCAGTTCGTCCATCGCCGGGATGAAGCTCTCGCCGCCTTCGAGCGAGAAGCGCTTCTGGCCGACGAATTTCGAATGCAGGTAGCGCTCGAGCCCTTCGGCGGCGGTGAGCCGCTCGAGAATGCGCTTCTTCTGGTCGGTGGAGTAGCTCGGACGCGAGCGCGTGGACTCGAGCCGCTCCTGCAGCCAGCGCTTCTGCGCCGGGTCGCTGATGTACATGAACTCGGCGCCGATCGAACCGCAGTAGGTGTCGCGCAGCGCCTTGACGATGTCGCGCAGCGGCGCGTTGTCGAAGCCGAAATAGGTGTTCGCCGCCGAGTAGATGTGCGCGTGGTCGCCTTCGGTGAAGTCGTAGAAGGCCGGCTCGAGTTCCGGGATCGACGGGCGCTCCTGGCGCTTCAGCGGGTCGAGGTCGGCCCAGCGCGAGCCGAGGAAGCGGTAGGCGGCGATCAGCTGCTGGACGAAGACCTGCTTGCGCGCGGTGGCCGCGTCGCCGCCCATCTGCTGCGGCTGCAGCAGCCCCTCCTTCGCCCGCTCGGCGAAGGACTGGACGATCGGGCCGTGCGCGATGTCGCGCGTATCGGGGCTGCCGTCGGCGGCCGGAACGCCCTGCAGGCTGTCGAACCAGGCGCGCCACGCGTCGGGCACCGACGCGGGGTTGTTCAGGTAGCTCTCGTAGAGCTCTTCGACGTAGGGGGCGTTGCCGCCGAACAGATAGGAGTTCGACTGGAGCGCTTTGAACATGATTTCTTCACCTTGCGGAACGAGTTTCTCGTCCAAGATGCCCGGCGTGCCTGCTGCTGCAGCCGGCGAACGGCGTCCGGCTTCCGGAGCGGTCGTTCGAGATTCGACGAATGGATGGACGAGTTCAGCTCATCGGTATGCGTGCTCGCGAGGGAGCAGGGACTCGTCGATGGTATCACCGCGCCGGAGAGTCCGCCTGTTGCGGGCCCGCCTGCCGGCGCATGCGCTCGGCCGTCTGCCGGTAGACGTCGACCGATCGGCCGCCGAGCGCGACCGCCCGCTCCGCGGCGCGCTGCGCGGCCTGCGCGTCGCCGGCGTCGGCGAAGGCGTGCGCGAGGTTGTTCCACGCGTCGGCGAAATCGGGATGCCGCGCGAGCAGCGCCTCGTAGGCATCGACCGCCTCGCGCGGCCGTTCGTCGGCGAGCAGCGCGTTGGCACGTGCGAAGGCGACGAGCCGCTCGTCCGGCGCGCGCGCGAGCAGCGCGTCGTAGGCACGCATCGCCGCCCTGCGGTCGAGCCGCTCGAGCGCGACCGCCGCCCGCAGCGCCGCCATGGTGTCCACGCTCGCCGGGATGCGCGCCGGGTCGACGACGATCATCGACCACGAGCCGGCACGCGTCCAGGTGCGCTCGAAGGCGTCGATCGACATCGGCATCGACGCTTCGGTGCCCGAGTGCAGCACGACGACGCCGGCCGGCAGGTCGTAGCCGACGAGCACCGCGTAGTGCCAGATCGGCATCCACGACAGGCCGAGGTTCTGGAACACGAGCACCGGCACGCCGTCGGCGACGAGCCGCAGCATCGACGCGAGCCGCGCGTCGACCGGCAGCGAGAGCATCGACTCGCGCCGGGGCTGGGCGAGCATCTCGGCCTGCAGGCTTCCCCGGCGCGCCGGCAGGTACACCGCGTCGACGAGGCGCTGCAGCTCGACGGGGCGGCCCGCCGCGGCGAGCGTCATCGCCAGCGCGGCCGGGCCGCACTGGTAGTCGCTCTGCGCGACGAAGGGCACGCCTTCGATGGCGACGCGCGGGGGAAGCGCCGGCGCCGGACGGACGGGCCCGCCGGCGTGCGCGGCTTGCCCGGCCTGCCCGGCCTCGGCGGACTGCCCGCCAACGGGCTTTCCGGAGTCGGCGAGCAGCGAGGCACGCAGCGCCGCGCTCTGCGGCGCCGCGCAGCCGGCGAGCGCCAGCGCCGCCAACGCCGCGAAAGCCCAACCGGGCGCACGAAGGAATCCGGCGCGCCCGCGCATCCTTCTCAGCGGATCGGCCGCGTGAAGGGGAACACGCGCGTGAAGCCGAGGATGTCGGTGACGAGCAGGATCACGAATACCAGGAAGACGACGCCCAGCACGCTGCCGCCGGCCGGCATCTGCTCGAGTCGATCGGCAAGCGCCTGCACCTGCAGGTCGTCGAGCGCCTGCACGCGCTCGCGCGCCTGCTGCGGATCGACGCCGAGCGATTCGAGCTGCGCGCGCACGTCGTCGCGCGCGAGGAGCGCGTCGATCGACGCGCGGTCGTGGCGCGGCCCAGCGACGCCTGAAGAGGCATCCGCCGCGGCGGCCGCGGCGAGCGCCTCCTCGGTGCCGACGACGCGCGCCTGCACCGGCGTCGGCGTGGTGGTGGCGACGAGCGCGACGACGACGCCTGCGACGACGGCGCGCAACAGGGGGGTGGCGTTCATGGAGTGCTCCGGTGGTGGATCGGCCGACCCGGCGACGCT
>CALCZN010000292.1:0-5975 GCA_937903095.1 uncultured Burkholderiales bacterium | reverse complement strand
CCGCGGCGGAGCACATCGTCACGATCGCGCACTGGTCGCCTCGCCCGGAGTGGAAAGGCTCGCAGGAGTTCGAGCAGGACTACATCCGCAAGTTCGGCCAGGAACCGGACTATCTCAATTCGGCGCTCGCCTGGGTTTCCCTGCAGATCCTCGAGGCCGCCGTCTCCCGCAACGGCCTCGACAAGGAGAAGATCCGCCAGTTCGTCAGCAGCGAGACCTTCGACACGATCAACGGCAAGGTGAAGTTCGACGGCGTCCAGAACGTCATCACCCCGACCGCTTTCGTGCAGATCCAGCAACAGGGCATCAAGCTCGTCTGGCCGAAGTCGATCGCCAACGGCACGTACGTGCCCAAGAGCGGCTGGTAATCCGAACGCCCCTGCGGTGGGTTTCCTCGACATCCTGCTCTCGGGGCAGCTGCTGTTCGCTGCCCTGGTCACCGGCGCGCTCTACGCGCTGGTGGCGCTCGGGCTGAACCTGGTCTACGGGACCATGCGCGTGCTGAACGTCGCGCACGGCGACCTCGTGATGCTCGGCGCCTACGCGGCGTTCTATGCCTTTTCGATGGCAGGCTGGTCGCCGCTGCTGGCCGCGCCGCTGATCGCGGCGATCGGGGGCCTGGCGGGCTACGCCCTCTACACAAGCGTCTTCCGCCGGCTGCTCGACGTGGGCGCCCTCAACGCGACGCGGCTGGAAGGCAACTCGCTGCTGCTGTTCTTCGGCATCTCGATCCTCGTGCAGAACGTGGCGGCAGCGGTGTTCACGCCGAACAACCAGGGATACCAGTACCTGTCGGAGATCCACCAGCTCGGCACGGTCTCGATGACCGGCAACCGCATCGCCGCGCTGCTGATCGCCGGTGCCGCGTGCGCCGCGATCGCCGTGTTCCTGGGCCGCAGCGTCTCCGGACTCGCGCTTCGCGCCGTCATCGAGCGGCGCGAAGCCGCGTACGTCGTCGGCGTGAACGTCGATCGCGTGCAGGCGATGAGCTTCGTGCTGGGCTTCGGCACTGCCGCGCTGGGCGGCGTGCTGATCTCGATGCTCGAGCAATTCTCGCCGTTCTCCGGGTTTCCCTTCACGATCGCCGGCTTCATCGTGATCATCCTTGGCGGCCTGGGCAACATCGGTGCCGGGCTCGCGGCGGCGCTGCTGCTCGGCGCCATCGAGACCTACGGCGTCGCGCTCACCTCGGCGAACCTGCGCTCGGTGCTGCTCTACGGCGTGTTCGTCGGCTCGCTGCTGGTCTTCCCGCGCGGCATCTTCCGCCGTCCCGGACGCACCTGAGACGCACCTGAGACGCACCTGAGACGCACCTGAGCGAACGAGCGCACCGATGCATCGCTACGCCTGGCTGCTCGCCGTCGCCGCCGCTGTCGCGGTTCTCGCCGCGCTGCCGTTCTTCGCGAACGCCTACATCGTCGGAGTCGGCCTCACGATACTGATGTGGATCGCGCTGACGCAGAGCTGGTGCGTGCTCTCGCAGATGACCGGCTACGTCTCGCTCGGACACGTCGTCTTCTACGGAATCGGCGCGTATCTGGCGGTGGTCACGTGGCAGCAGGCGCCGCTCGCGCTCGTCGTCCCGGCTGCCGGCGCGCTGGCCGCGGCCTTCGCGGCAATCGTCGGTTTGCCGGTGTTGCGCGTGCGCGGACCCTACTTCGTGATTCTCACTTTCGGGCTCGCCGAGCTGGTCAAGTACAGCATCATGGCCTACGAATCGGCCAGCGGCACGGCGAGCCGCATCCTCTTCGGAACGCCGGAGCTCACCAGCGTCTACTTCATGATGTTCGGGCTCGCCGCCGCCGCGATCGTGCTGCTCGAAGTCGTCAGCAGGTCGCGCTTCGGCCACGGCCTTCGTTCCCTGCGCGAGAACGAGGAGGCGGCGGAAACGCTCGGCGTGCCGATCGTCCGCTACAAGCTGCTGGCATTCGTGCTGTCGGCAGCCATTCCCGGAATGGTCGGCGCCGTGATGGCGATGCGCTCCACTTATTTCGTGGTCGTCCAGGCCTTCGATCCGATGGTCTCGATCACCGTGATCGCGATGGCGATCCTGGGCGGAGGAGACAGTTCCCGCGGCCCGCTGCTGGGCGTGCTCTTCCTTTCGATCCTCTCCGAACTGCTCTGGGCGCAGGCGCCGACCCTGTACATGATCGTGCTCGGCGCGATCCTCGTCGTCTTCGTCCTGCTGATCCCCGGCGGTCTCGTCGGTCTGCTCGAAAAGCGCGAGAAGCGCCGGCGAACCCGACCCGACGCACCGGCGGTGTTCGAATGACGGCGCTGCTGTCGGTCAGCGGACTCACGAAGCGCTTCGGCGGGCTGGTCGCCCTCGAGGACGTCAGCTTCGAGCTGGAGGCGGGCAGCATGGTCGGGATCATGGGTGCGAACGGCGCCGGCAAGACGACGCTGTTCAGCCTGATCGCCGGCAACGTGGCTCCGTCCACCGGGGACATCGTCTTCGCCGGCCGGTCGATCGCGGGGCGCAGGCCCGACCGGATCTGTCGCATGGGAGTGGCGCGCACGTTCCAGATCGTCCGGCCGTTTCCCGCGCTCACCGTGCTGGAGAACCTGCGCACGGCGGCAATGTTCGGCAAGGCGCAGCATCGCAGCGCGGCGAGCGCCGACGCGGCTTCGCTGCACGTCCTCGAAGAGATCGGACTGGCGGACGTCGCCCACCGACGCGCGTCGACGCTGACATTGTCGGGGCAGAAGCGCCTCGAAGTGGCCCGGGCGATCGCCACGGGCGCGCAGCTGATCCTGCTCGACGAGGTGATGGCAGGGCTGACTCCGGTCGAAGTCACGCAGATGCTCGACACGTTGCGACGCGTACAGGCTTCGCGCGGCCTGACGCTGCTCGTCATCGAACACGTCATGCGCGCGCTGATGGACCTGTGCAGCCGCATCGTCGTGCTGCATCACGGCAGGCTCATCGCCGAGGGAGACCCGCAGCAGATCGGTCGCGACGAACGCGTTCTCTCCGTCTATTTCGGAAGCTCGAATGAGTAGCGATGCCGTTCTCGAGGTCGACGATCTCGTTGCCGGCTACGGCACGACGAAAGTGATCCAGGGATTGTCGCTGCGGGTCGCTGCCGGCCGCGTGACCGCGCTGCTCGGCGGCAACGGCGCGGGAAAGACGACCCTGATGAAATCGCTGGCCGGTCTCGTGCGGCTGAGCGGCGGCCGCTTTCGACTGCTCGGCGAGGACATGACGCGCGCGAGCAGCCACCAGCGCGTGGCCGCCGGAATGGTGCTCGTGCCGGAAGGCCGGATGGTGTTTCCGAACCTGACGGTGCGCGAGAACCTGCGGCTGGGAGCGATCAACCCGCGGGCGTTGCCCCAGTGGAAGCACACGCTCGACCACGTGTACCACGTGTTTCCGCGACTGCTCGAGCGGGAATCGCAGTCGGCGGCCACGCTCTCGGGCGGCGAGCAGCAGATGCTCGCCATCGGCCGCGGGCTGATGGCCAGGCCGAAGCTCATGCTGCTCGACGAGCCTTCGCTCGGTCTTGCACCGGTGATGTCGAAACAGATCTTCGACCTGGTGCGCCGCATGTGCGAGGAAGGATTGACGCTGTTGCTGGCCGAGCAGGACGTGCACAAGGCGCTCGCGGTCGCGTCGCATGCCTACGTCGTCGAGAACGGGCGCATCGCCGCAGAAGGAGCCGCGGCGCAGATCGCCGACGATCCGCGCATCCGCCAGGCATACCTCGGCCTTTAGGGCCTGTTCAGGCCCTAGGCCTGCAGCGGGTCCTTCCAGCGCTTCATTCCCGGGAAGCGGATGCCGAACTGATCCAGCGCCTTGCCGACCGTGTGGTCGACGATGTCGCCGATGGTCCGCGGTCGGTTGTAGAACGCCGGCATCGGCGGAAGGATGACGGCGCCGTAGCGCGCCGCGGAAGTCATCAGTTCGAGGTGGCCCAGGTGCAGCGGCGCCTCGCGCACGACGAGCACGAGCGTGCGGCGCTCCTTCAGGCAGACGTCGGCCGCGCGCGTGATCAGGTTGTCGTTGTGCGAGTTCGCGATCTCGGAGAGCGTCTTGATCGAACACGGCGCGACGATCATGCCGTCGGTGAGAAACGACCCGCTCGAAATCGCCGCACCGATGTCGCGGTGCGGGTGTACGACGTCGGCGAGCGCCTCGATCGCCGGGACTTCGTAGTCGGTTTCGTCGGCGATCGTTCGCCGCGCGGAGGGCGACAGCACGAGGTGCGACTCGACTCCCGGGATCTCGCGCAGCACTTCCAGCAGTCGAATCCCGTAGATCGCGCCCGAGGCGCCGGAGATGCCGACGATCAGTCGCCTCATGATGTTTCCTCCGATGGCTGCCGGACGAAGCGCGAACCGCGCGGCCCCGTGCGCGGCGTCTATGCGATCACGTCCTGGCGCAGCGTCTTCTTGTCGATCTTCCCCACCGTCGTGCGCGGCAGGCTGTCGACGAATTCGACGGCGGCCGGAACCTTGTATCGGGCGAGATTCGCGCGACAGTGCTCGAGCACGGCCTCGGCATCGAGGCGATGGCCCGGGCGGCAGACGACGTAGGCGCGAATCACCTCGCCCCGATAGGGATCGGGCACGCCGACGGCGGCCGCCTCGAGGATCCCCGGATGCGCGTGCAGCACCTCGTCGACTTCGCGCGGATAGACGTTGTAGCCGCCGACGATCGCCATGTCCTTCTTGCGGTCGCGGATGTACAGGTATCCGTCCGCGTCGAGCTCACCGAGGTCGCCGGTGTAGAGCCAGCCGTCGCGCAGCGCCTCGGCGGTCTCGCTGGGCCGGTTCCGGTAGCCGGCCATGATCTGGGGCCCGCGCGCGCGAACCTCGCCGATCTCGCCCACGGGCAACCGCGTCACGCCGTCGTTGGCGTCGACGATCTCGATCTCGGTTCGCGGCAGTGCGGGTCCCGACGAACCCGGCTTGATCGCCGCGCCTTCGCGCACGTAGGTAAGCACCGGACCCGCCTCGGTCTGGCCGAAGCCCTCGAGAATCGGAGTGCCGGTACGTTCCTGCCAGCGCTTCATCGTCTCTTCGGGCAGCGGCGCCGAACCCGAGTAGCAGGTTCGAAGGCTCGAGAAGTCGGCCTGCGCGAAGCCCTCGCAGCCCATCAGGCCGATGAACACCGTGGGGCCGGCGGGAAGACGCGTGATGCGTTCGGCGCGCAGCGTCTCGAGCAGCCAGTCGGGGCGGTAGCGCGGCATGACGACGAGCCTGCCGCGGCAATAGCAGGCGAGGTGCAGGCACATCGCCACGGCGAAGACGTGGAAGAGCGGCATCACGCACAGGATGCTCTCGTCTTCGGGGCGCGTCGGCAGCGCGGCCTCGCGCTGGCTGATGTTCACCGACATCTGGCCGTGCGTGATGTTCACGCCCTTCGGCAGTCCGGTCGTGCCTCCGGTGTACTGCAGCGTGGCCAGGTCTTCGGGCCGCGGCATCGGCTGCGGCAACTGCTGCCGGTCGTCGCTTCGCCAGACGTCGAGCAGGCGGCCGCCTTCGCCGAGCCGGATGGCGGCAGGCACCGCGAGCGAATCGAGCAGAGGTTCGACGGTAGCTGCGCTGTCGCCGTCGTACAGCAGAACGGCCGGCTGCGCGTCGCGCACGATGTGCGTGAGCTCGCGAGCGGTGTAGATCGGATTGATCGGCGTGGCCTGCGCGCCCGCGGCATGCGTGGCGAACATCGCGATCGCCATCTCGATCGAATTGCCCAGGACGAGCGCCACCCGCGAGCCGCGCGCCCCGAGCGCGACGAGCTCGTGGGCGAAGCCGGCGATGCAACGCCGGTATTCGGCATAGGTCAGGCGCCGATCGGCGCAGACGATCGCCGTAGCGCCGGGCGCGCGCTCGGCGGCGTCGTAGAGCATGTGGACCACCGACGGGAACACCCGCGGCAGCCCGCCTTCAACCTCGCTCATGCTTCTGTCTCGCTTGCAGCAGGCAACGTCGTCTTCGGCAGGGCGGGGCCGGCGGTGTTCCGCCCCCCCCCC
>CALCZN010000291.1:0-8766 GCA_937903095.1 uncultured Burkholderiales bacterium | reverse complement strand
TACGAGATATTGGCGTGACTGGAGTTCAGACGTGTGCTCTTCCGATCTGTCATCGGATCGAGCAGGCGGCGTGCGGCGAACACGAGCGTCTCGGCGTGCTCGACGTTCGCGAGCAGCTCGATGCGCAGGTCGAATTCGGCGGGCGCCTCGAACCATCGTCTGGGCTCGGGCAGGCGGCCGAGAGCGCGATCGAGTTCGTCGAGCAGCGCGCTGCCCAGGCGCCGGGCGATCGCGGCGCGCGGCAGCGCGAGCAGGTCGCGCACCTGGCGCACGTCGATCGAATCGAGCAGCTCGCGCTGTGCGCGCGTGCGCGCGAGCAGCCGCGCCGGCAGTGCGCCCACGCGCTGTCCGAGCCGTGTCTGCGAGGCGAACGAAGCGTCGCGATGGCGCGCGAGGAGCCAGGCGGCGCTCGCCGTGGGCGCGGCGCCGATGCGCACGCGATAGCCGAGCGAGCGCAGGCCGTCGCGCACGCGGGCGAACAATGCCCGGAAGCCGCCGAAATAGCGCAGGCTCGGCGCCACCTCCGCGAGCAGTCCACACGGCGACGGGGCGTCGTCGAAGGCCTCGAAGGCAAGATCGGATTGCAGGCTCACCGACGGAGTGAACTGCTGCATCCAGGCGGCAACGGATTCGAGCGTCCGTCGTTCCATGTTCGGATCGCGTTCGAGCAGCGGCAGCGAAGGCACGAGCGCCTGGGCCGCCGCGCGCTTCATTCCGGGGGCGATGCCCCGTGCGCGGGCGGCATCGGTGGCATCGAGCACGAAGTGCCGGTCGCACAGCGCGAGCGCCGCATCGGGAGCGACCGAGCCGCGCTCGACGATGTCGAGCGACAGCCGTTCGAAGAACAGACCCAGCCACCACACGGGAGAGGCCTCACCGCACGGCCGATTCGGCAGAACGCGCAGGCTTCGTCTCCTGCGGCGAAGCCTCGGCCGCTGCGCCGGGGATGGTTTGCATCGGCATCGGTGCCGCCGTTTCGGCAGGGCCGTGCGAGCGCAGCCGGATCGACGACAGCGGCCGGGGCAGGTCGATGACGATCGGGTCGGCGACGACCGGTCCCCGGCGCTTGAGGATTTGCACCGAAAGGCGCTGTTCAGCACGCGGCAGCAGCAGCAGGCGCAACGGCGCCGGAGAGGCGTCGAACTGCGCTTCGAGCGAACGGAACAGGAACACCGGACCCTGGGTGCCGTGCGCGGCGAGCTGCATGCGGCGCAGATGCTCAGGGCGGGTGCGCGGCTGCGGCAGCCAGGCGAGCAGCGCGCCGAAGCCGCTGCTCTTCAAGGTCTGCTCGACGGCCCACAGGCGATCGGCGGCGTGAGGCGCCTGCACGATCAGCAGGTAATCGAGATCGATGCCGTGGTCGGCCAGCGCCGGTGCGTAAGGAGTCTGCGGCGGACCGAGCACGACGACGAAGCGACGTTCGCGGGTCAGCCGACGCAGCAGCGGCACGAGCAGCCGGAGCTCGCCGATGCCCGATTCGCGGCTGATCAGCTCGGTGAGCATCCCGGCGGGCCAGCCTGCGCCGGGCAATTCGGCATCGAGCGCAGCGAAGCCGCTCGGCAACGCCTGCACGGCTGCATGGCCGATGCGGCTGGCTTGCCAGACCGCACTGGGCAGGGGCGAGGACATCGTCGTTGCCTCACAGCTTGCCGCTGCGCAGCAGTCCGACGGCGATGCCCTCGAGCGAGAAGGCATCGGTGCGCGAGTCGACGACGATGGGGCGGAAGTCGGGATTCTCGGGCAGCAGCTCGACCGTGTTGCCCCGGCGCCGCCAGCGCTTGACGGTGACGTCGTCGCCCACGCGGGCGACGACGATCTGTCCGTTGCGCGCCTCGTGCGCCTGGCGCACCGCGAGCAGGTCGCCGTCCAGGATGCCGGCGTCGCGCATGCTCATTCCGCGCACGCGCAGCAGGTAGTCGGGCGTTTCGGCGAACAGGTTCGGATCGATCGCGTAGCTGGCCTCGACGTGCTCCTGCGCGAGGATGGGGCTGCCGGCGGCAACGCGTCCGATGAGCGGCAGGCTGGACACCACCTGTACGGCGCTCGACGGCGCGTCGGGCGCATCGGCCATGCGCCTGAGCCGAATGCCGCGCGAAGCGCCGGCCGTGAGTTCGATGACGCCCTTGCGCGCGAGCGCTTTCAGGTGCTCCTCGGCCGCATTGGCCGAGCGGAAGCCGAGCTGCGCGGCGATCTCGGCCCGGGTGGGCGGAAAGCCGGTATCGGCGATGTGCTGGCGGATCAGCGAGAGGATCTGCTGCTGACGGGGGGTGAGGTTGCGCATTTTTTTTTAAGGAAGAGAAGGGGGAAGGGTGAAGGGGAAACCCGTTTGCGCGAGCCTCTCCTTTCTTCTCATGACTGTGTTTACATACAGTACACTCTTCCTGGCAAAATTGCACCTCGCCCCGATCACGGGGCGCTGTTCCCCTTCACCCTTCCCCCTTCACCCTTCACGGCCTTCAGGCCCCCCACTTGCTACGCTATCCCGCGATGGCGCCTCTCCCGTTCATGCCTGTCCCCGGTTCCGCAGTCGACTGCGGGTCTGCCTGTGCATTCGTGAGCGTTTGTGGCAAAGTCGAAAAACGGACCGGTCCATCCGGCTCGCGGAGTTGCATTTCTCGGTCTGCTGGATCGGTGTTCCTCGAAATGCAATGAGGCTAACGGTTCGAGGAAACTCTCTCGATGGGTACGAAGATCTATGTAGGCAACCTGCCGTGGCGCGCAACCGATGCACAGTTGTCGCAGCTGTTCGGCAGTCACGGTGAAGTCACGGATGCGAAGATCGTCACCGACCGCGAAACGGGGCGCTCGCGCGGCTTCGGCTTCGTCACGATGACCTCCGACGATGCGGCGCAGGCCGCCATCCGGGCATTGAACGGCTATTCGCTCGAAGGCCGCAGCCTCGTCGTCAACGAAGCACGCGAGCAGGGCGGCGGCGGCGGTCGACGTCCGGGCGGCTACGGCGGTGGTGGTGGCGGCGGTTACGGCGGCGGCGGTGGTGGCGGCTACGGCGGCGGAGGCAGCGGCGGCGGTGGTGGATACGGCCGCGGCGGCGGAGGCAGCGGTGGCGGTGGCAGCGGTGGCGGTGGCTACGGCGGCGGTGGTGGCGGCTACGGCGACCGCGAGGGCGGCGGAGGCGGCAACCGCGGCGGCTACGGCGGCCAGCGACGGGCTCGCCAGTTCGGGCAGTGAATGCCGTGAAGGGTGAAGGGTAAAGGGTGAAGGGGAAGAACCCTCGGCCTTCGTAGCCGGGGTTCTTCCCCTTCACCCTTTACCCTTTCCCCTTCACTTCCTCCGTCACATTTCCGAATAGTTCGGTCCCCCGCCCCCCTCGGGGACGACCCAGACGATGTTCTGCGTCGGGTCCTTGATGTCGCACGTCTTGCAGTGCACGCAGTTCTGCGCGTTGATCTGCAGGCGTTCGGCGCCGGTGTCGTCGCGCACGAATTCGTAGACGCCCGCAGGGCAGTAGCGTTGCTCCGGACCGGCATAGCGCGCGAGATTGATCTGCACCGGCACCTGCGCATCCTTCAGCGTCAGGTGCACCGGCTGGTTCTCCTCGTGGTTGGTGTTCGAGATGAACACCGAGGACAGCCGATCGAAAGTGATCTTCCCGTCGGGTTTCGGATAGGCGATCGGCTTCGAATCGGCAGCCGGCTGCAGGTATTCGTGATCGGGACGCTTCACGTGCATCGTGAACGGCGCCTTGCCGCCGAACACCATCTGGTCGATGCCGACGAGCAGCGTTCCGGTCCATAGTCCCTTGCTCATCGCCGCCTTGAAATTGCGTGCGATGTGCAGCTCCTCGTGCAGCCACGAGCGCTCGAAGGCATCGCGATAGGCGACCAGCTCGTCGCGCGAGCGCCCGGCGGCGATCGCGTCGAACGCTGCTTCGGCAGCGAGCATCCCGGTCTTGATCGCCGCGTGGCTGCCCTTGATGCGCGAGGCGTTCAGGAAGCCGGCATCGCAACCGATCAGGCATCCGCCGGCGAAGGCGAACTTGGGCAACGAGTTGATGCCTCCCGCGGTGATCGTGCGCGAGCCGTATGCCAGCCGCTTGCCGCCCTCCAGCAGGGAACGGATTTCCGGATGCGTCTTGTAGCGCTGGAACTCCTCGTAGGGCGACAGGTACGGATTGCGGTAATTCAGACCGACGACGTAGCCGATCGCGATCTTGTTGTCCCTCCAGTGGTACAGGAAGGAGCCGCCGTAGGTGTCGTTGTCCAGCGGCCAGCCGGCCGTGTGCATGACCAGGCCCTGCTCGAACTTCGCCGGTTCGATCTCCCACAGTTCCTTGACGCCGATCGCGTAGCTCTGCGGATCGCGGCCCTCGTCGAGCCGATAGCGCGCGATGAGCTGCTTGCCCAGATGCCCGCGCGAGCCTTCGGCGAAGAACGTGTACTTGCCTTGCAGCTCCATGCCCGGCTGGAAGTTCGCCGTCGGTTCGCCGTCGCGTCCTACGCCCATGTTGCCGGTGGCGATCCCCTTCACGGCGCCGGCATCGTCGTACAGCACCTCGGCCGCGGCGAAGCCGGGATAGATCTCCACCCCGAGCGCCTCGGCCTGCGAGCCGAGCCAGCGCACGAATTCGCCCAGGCTGACGACGTAGTTGCCGTGATTGCGGAAGCAGCCGGGCAGCATCCAGTGCGGAACGCTGCGTGCGCCTTTCTCCGACAGGAAGAGGAAGCGGTCTTCCTTCACCTCGGTGTTGAGCGGCGCGCCGCGCTCGCGCCAGTCGGGGAACAGCTCCTCGAGCGCGCGCGGATCCATCACCGCGCCCGACAGGATGTGCGCGCCAACCTCCGAACCCTTCTCGACGACGCACACGCCGATCTCGGTGCCTCGGTCGGCTGCGAGCTGCTTCAGTCGGATCGCGGCCGACAGCCCTGCCGGGCCCGCTCCGACGATCACGACGTCGAACTCCATCGACTCGCGCTCGATTTCCATCTGGATGTTCTCTCCTGTGCACCGGACGCCGCTGCGCCGCGTGTCGCTGCGGATTGTCCCGGAAAGGGTCGGGCGCATGCAAACGGCCCCATCCGGGGCGGCGAGTCGATCGGCTACCATGCCCGCACGCTTGTCGCCGCTTGTCGCGTTTCGCGGGAGAACCGTTCGTGCCCACCCGATTCGATCTGGAAGGAAAGACCGCGCTCGTCACCGGCGCTTCGAGCGGCCTGGGCGCGCGCTTCGCGCAGGTGCTCGCCGACAACGGCGCGCGCGTCGTACTCGCATCGCGGCGGGTCGAGCGGCTGAAGGAGCTGCGTGCGCAGATCGAGGCGGCGGGCGGCGATGCGCACGTCGTCGAGCTGGACGTCACCGATCCTGCGAGCATCCGCGACGCGGTGGAGCAGGCCGAGACGCAGGCCGGCGCGATCGACATCCTGGTGAACAACTCCGGGGTGAGCACGACGCAGCGCCTGGTCGACGTCATGCCGGAGGACTACGACTTCGTCTTCGACACGAACACGCGCGGAGCCTTCTTCGTCGCGCAGCAGGTCGCGCGGCGCATGATCGCGCGCGCGAAGGAAGATCCGAAGCGCAGCGCCCGCATCGTCAACATCGCGTCGATGGCCGCGCTGCGCGTGCTGGCGCAGATCGGCGTCTACTGCATGAGCAAGGCGGCCGTCGTGCAGATGACGAAGGCGATGGCGCTCGAGTGGGGGCGCTACGGAATCAACGTCAACGCGATCTGCCCGGGCTACATCGAAACCGAGATCAATGCCGAGCACTGGAAGACCGAGGCCGGACAGAAGCTGATCGGGATGCTGCCGCGGCGCCGGGTCGGCAAGCCCGAAGACCTCGATGGCCTGCTCGTGCTGCTCGCCTCCGAGCGCTCGGGCTTCGTCAACGGCGCGGTCATCGCCGCCGACGACGGCTTCGGCGTGTGAGCTTCGGGCGTCACCGGCGCAGTCGCCGCTCGACGCTCTCCCGGATGTGGCGCACGCCGAGCGCGACCGCGATCGCGACCGGCACCACGGCAATGCCGGTCGCCACTTCGACGTCGATGCCGATGCCGCCCGCTTTCGCCGCCACCAGCAGGTAGTGCACGATGCCGACCGCGTAATAGGTGATCGCGGCCACCGACAGGCCTTCGACGGTCTGCTGCAGCTTCAGCTGCAGTTCGGCGCGCTGGTTCATCGCCGACAGCAACGCCTGGTTGTGCCGTTCCCGCTCGATGTCCACGCGCGTGCGCAGCAGCGCGCTCGCGCGTTCGATGCGCTCGGCGGCCGAATCGATGCGCCGGCCGACGCTCTCGCAGAAAGCCATCGCCGGATCGAAGCGGCGCTCGAGGAAGGCGATCGGCGTCTGCAGCGGCGAAATGCGCTCGGCGCGCAGATCCCGGCCGCGCTGTCGCACGATCGCGTGATAGGCGCGCGCGGCGCCGAAGCGAAAGCCCACGGTGGACGACAGCCGTTCGACGGTGGCGGCCAGGCGGGTCACTTCCTGCAGCAGCTCGGGCTCTTCGCTGGCAGGCGCGCCTTCCAGGCGAGCGACCAGCGCGCCGAGCGCCCGCTCGGCCGTGTCGAGTTCGACCGCGGTCTCGCGCGCGAGCGGGAACGCGAGCATCGCCATCATCCGGTAGACCTCGATCTCGACGAGGCGCTGCACCTGGCGCCCGGTGCGCCTGGCGTCCATCGACTCGTCGAGCAGCAGCATGCGCACGAAGCCGTCCTCGTGCATGCGGAAGTCGGTGTACACGCGCGCCTTGCCGTCGGCGATCGTCGCGCCGCACAGCTCGTGTCCGTCGAAGATGCGCGCGAGCGCGTCCTCGTCTTCGGCGCGCTGCGGGCCGGCGTCGCGCGCCGGCAGCAGTGCGAGATGAACGGCGGCGATGCGCTCGCCGGGCAGCGACGCGAGCCAGCCCGGCGGCAATTCTTCGAGCGCCGTCCTGCCGAAGGGATCGTTCGGCTCGCAGCCGTTCGCGTCGATCGTATAGCCGTCGAATTCGCCGTGCCGTTCGCGCTTCAGCCGGAACGTGCCGAAATCGGCCAGGAAGTGCGTCTGGCCGGGCGAAGGCGAGGGCAGCCCGTGCGCGGCGCACAGCGCGGCGAGCGGATCGGCGGGCTTCGGCGCCTCCCCTTCGCCGCCGTTTCCGGACCCGCCCGGTCGCGGACGCAGCAATGCGATGTGCGACACTCGATGAGGCGGCGCGATCGCCTGTCGCGGGCGGGCGTGGATCTCGTCGTGCAGCGCCTGGCGATCGGGGTGCTCGATCATGCTCCGCGCCGCTGCGGCGTGGGCGCCTTCGGCGCGAGGCGCCGGAAAGCGAACCGGGAGAGACCGTTGAGCGACCGCATTCTCGTATTCGAGCTGGGGATTCCGATCCGCTGGGGCGACATGGACGCGATGGGCCATGTCAATAATACGGTCTATTTCCGCTACATGGAGCAGGTGCGGATCAGCTGGTTCGATTCGCTCGGAATGCGCCCGGTGCCGAGCGGAGAAGGCCCGCTGATCGTCAACGCCAGCTGCACCTTCGCCCGCGAACTGCGCTATCCGGGTACGGTGATCTGCCGACAGTACGTCGGCGCGATCGGCCGCTCGAGCGCGGAGACATACATCGACATGCTGCGCAGCGACGATCCCGACACGATCTACGCGAGCGGAGCCGCGAAGGTCGTCTGGGTGGACTACGCGAAGAAGAAGTCGGCGCCGCTGCCCGAAGCCGCGCGCGCCATGATGACGAAGGCTTTCGCGCGCTGATCCGATCCGAGCGCGCGCCCGCGCTCAGGTGAACTCGCGCCCGCGCTCAGGTGAACGCGCGCCGCACTCAGCCGAAAGCGGAGACGTCCACCGGGCAGCCGGTTTTTGCGACGATCTCGTCGGCGCCGACCTCCGGCGCGAGCTCCACGAGCTTCAGGCCCTTCTCGCCCACCTCCAGCACGCCCAGGTCGGTGATGATCAGGTTCACGACGCCGACGCCGGTGAGCGGCAGCGTACATTTCGGCAGGATCTTGTGCTCCTCGCTGCCGTCCTTCTTCTTCGCCGTGTGCTCCATCAGCACGATGACGCGGCCCACGCCGGCGACGAGATCCATCGCGCCGCCCATTCCCTTGACCATCTTGCCGGGGATCATCCAGTTGGCGAGATCGCCGTGCTCGCTGACCTGCATCGCGCCGAGGATCGCCAGGTCGATCTTGCCGCCGCGGATCATCGCGAAGGAATCGGCCGACGAGAAGATCGACGAGCCGGGCAGCGTCGTCACCGTCTGCTTGCCGGCGTTGATCATGTCGGGATCGACTTCGTCGTCGGTGGGGAAGGGGCCGATGCCGAGCAGTCCGTTCTCCGATTGCAGCCAGACTTCGGTGCCGTGCGGAACGTGGTTGGCGACCAGCGTGGGCAGTCCGATTCCGAGGTTCACGTAGAAGCCGTCGCGCAGCTCCTTCGCAGCGCGCGTCGCCATCTGGTTGCGTGTCCAGGCCATGTTCGTTGCTCCTGCTGTCAGCGCGCGCGCGTGGTGCGCTGCTCGATGCGCTTCTCGGGCGTGGGGTTGTGGACGATGCGCTGCACGTAGATGCCGGGCAGGTGCACGTGGTCGGGATCGATCTCGCCGGTGGGCACGATGATCTCGACTTCCGCGATCGTCACGCGGCCGGCCATCGCGGCGTTCGGGTTGAAGTTGCGCGCCGTGCGGCGGAACACGAGATTGCCCGCGCGGTCGGCCATCCACGCCTTGACCAGCGCCACGTCGGGAACGAGCGAGCGTTCCATCACGTAGGTGTGGCCGTCGAACTCGCGCGTTTCCTTGCCTTCGGCGACGATGGTGCC
>CALCZN010000290.1:0-3123 GCA_937903095.1 uncultured Burkholderiales bacterium | reverse complement strand
CGTAGACGTACGAGGCGCCGAACATCGAGAAGCCGCGCACGACCTTCGCGCGCGGTACGGCGAGCATCGCCGTGGTCAGCGGATAGGTCACCTGGTCTTCGACGACCTGTGGCGCCTGGCCCGCATAGTCGGTGTAGACGATGACCTGCACGTCGGAGAGGTCGGGCAGTGCGTCGACGGGCGTGTGCCGCACCGCATAGACGCCCACGCCCACGAGGAATAGCGTTGCCAGCAGCACGAGAAAGACGTTGCGTGCGGACCATTCGATGATCCGGCCCAGCACGCCCGAGTGGTCGCTGGCTGGGCCTTCGTCGCGTATCGCCGTCATCTCAGTGGCCCTCGTGCCTCGCGCCCCGCGAGGCGTTGCCGGTAGGCACCCGCTCGATGCGCGTGATCACGAACTCGCCGGGTTCACCCTGTCGGAACTCGAAGCGCGCGGCGGTGCCCGGCGTGATGCCGTCGACGAGCGCGGAGTCGGCGAGCGTGAAGTCCATCGTCATCGCCGGCCACTTCAGCGACGGGATTTCACTGTGCGTGACGGTCACGCTGCCGGAGGCTCGATCGATCGCGTCGATCGTCCCTTGCGCGCGATGCGTCGTGCCTGCGCCGGCTCGTTCGCCGCTGCTTCGCGCATCGCTGCCCGTCTGCCCGGTGCCGCTGTCGACCAGGTTCGCGAGCGCGGCCCGGAGCTGGCTCTCGGAATCGATGAGGAAGTTCGCCGAGACGACGACCCGATCCCCCGGCTTCACCCCTTCGAGCACCTCGACGGCGTCGACTCCGCGCTCGCCAAGCCGAACGGGGCGCGGCTGGAAGCGACCCTCGCCGAGCGCGAGCAGCACGACCTGCCGCTGGCCGTCGTCGATGACCGCCGTGGCCGGAACGGTCGTTCGGGGCTTGGAGCCGCCGGTGTCGAGCTCGACCTGCGCGAACATTCCCGGTTGCAGCAGCCCCTCCCGGTTGTCGAGCTCGAGACGAACGGGCGTGCTGCGCGTCGTCGCGTTCAACGTGGGATAGCGGTAAGCGACCCTGGCTTCGAATCGTCGGTCGGGGAAGGCGTCGAGCGTGACGCGGGCCGGCTGGCCGATGCGCACACGCGCCAGGTCGCGCTCGTAGACGTCGGCGATGATCCAGACGCGGGAAAGGTCGGCGATGCGGAACAGTGTTTCGCCCGCTGCGAACCTCGCTCCCTGGATCGCCGGCTTTTCCAGCACGATCCCAGTGGCGGGCGAATGAAAGGTCTGGCGCGGCGACGTCTGGTCGGCGACCTGCAGGTTGCGCAGCCGGCCGCGAGTGGCCTCCGCAAGTCGCCGAGCCGATTCGTTCGCGACCGCGTCGTTGCCTTCGCTGTCGCGCGCCAGGCGCTCGGCGATGCGCAGCTCTTCGCCGGCCGATTGCAGCTCGGGGCTGTACGTGGTGAAGAGCGCCTGCCCCTTGCGTACCTTGTCGCCGACGGCGCTGACGTGCAGGCGCTCGATCCACCCTTCGAAGCGCGGTGCCACGACGACCTGCGCACGCTCGTCCACTTCGACCCGGCCGCTTGCGCGCACCATCGCCTCGAGCGCGCGCTCCTCGACCAGCGCGGTGCGCACGCCGAGCGTCTGGACGCGCGCCGGGCTCACGACGACGACGCCGGCGTCGCCGGGATTGTCGTCCGCGTACACCGGGATGTAGTCCATCCCCATCGAATCCTTCTTCGGCACGGGCGACGTGTCGGGCAAGCCCATCGGATTGCGGTAGTAGAGGATCTTGCGTTCGCCGGCGGGGGCGGTGCCGCCCAGCGTCGTCATTGGATCGGTTGCGGGGGCATTCGCGGGAGCGGCCGTCGAGCCGGCCGATTCCGCGCTGTGCTGCGCGACGCTCGAGACGACAGCGGGAAGGAGCGGCTTCCCGCTGCCCATCCAGTAGCCGGCTCCCACCGCCAGCGCGAAGGCCGCAACGAAGGCCGCGGTCCGGGTCGGAGTCATTTCGGTGCTCCCGTGATTCTTTCGATCTCGACCAGCGCCAGGCGCGCTTCGAGTTCGGCCTGCAACGCCCGCGTGCGGATGTCGATGAGCTGGCGCTCGGCCTCGATCACGCTGTCGAAGTCGACCTTGCCGTTGGCCAGTGCTGCGCGAGCCGCGTCACGGGTGGCGATCGCCTGCGGCATCAGCGTTCGCTCGAGCAGTCGCAGGCTGTCTCGATTCGACGCGAACGCCGACCAGACCTGACCGAGCTCGCCGCCGGCGCGAGCCTCGGCGTCGGCGCGTCGAGCCTCGGCAGCGCTGATCGTGTATTCCGCCTCGCGCTCCCTGGCGCGGCGGCTCGCCTGCTGCAACGGAACCATCACTTCGAACATCAGTGCCCACGAGCTCTTGCCTTCGTAGGGACGGTCGTTCCTGAGCCCGACGCTAAAATCCGGCAGGCGATCCTGGTACGTGCGCTCCCGCTCGGCTCGCGCGACCTCGACTCCCGCGGTGCTCGTCTGGACATCCGGGTTGCGAGTGCGCGCTGCATCGAAGAGCGCCGCTGCTTCGAGCCGCTCGGGCAGGGGCGGCGCTTCGGTCGGTGCGGCGAGCGGCGCTTGCGACGGGCGCGCAAGCAGCCCGTTCAGTGCAGCGGCGAGCCCCCTGATGCGCTGTTCGGCCTCGAGCAACGCGACGCGCTGCGCGGTGATTTCGCGTTGCGTGCGCAGCACCGCCTGTTGCGGTACCAGCCCCAGTTCGAATCGCTTCAGACTGAGTTCTTCGAGCGTTTGCAGCAGCGTGAGCCCCTGCCGGCTCAACGCGATCTCGCGGCCGGCCACGTAGTAGCGCAACCAGGCGGCTTCGATTCGCGCAACGATCTCGGTCCACGCCGCATCTCGTGTCGCCGCGGCTTGCCCGGCTCGCGCCTGCGCGGCGCGCATCGCGAGTTCGCGCTTTCCCCATCCGGGCAGCGGCTGCGAGATCTGATAACGAGTTTCGCCGACTTGCCCCGGAACGAGCGAAGCCGAGCGGTTGCGCATTGCGTTGCCGAAGTCCATCAGCTCGATCCCGACGGTCGGATCCGGAAGCGCGCCGGCGGGCACGATCCGCTCGAGGGCGGCCGCGGCCTCGGCGCGCTCGGCAGCGAAGGCAGGGTGATTGCGGCGCGCGTATTCGATCA
>CALCZN010000289.1:0-9915 GCA_937903095.1 uncultured Burkholderiales bacterium | reverse complement strand
CACCGAACAGCGAGGAATGCGGCGGACCGTAGTCGCAGCCGTTGCCGAAGGTGAAACCGCACGAGCCCTTCAGCCCGTAAGCATCCTCCGCCTCCTCGCGATGGCTGGTCGGAATGACGAAGCGGTCCTCGTAGTTGGCGATGGCGAGGTAGCGGTGCATGTCCTCGACCTGTGCCTTCGACAGCTCGGCCTGCGCCAGCACGGCTGCACCGTCGCCCTCGC
The DNA here is from genome assembly GCA_937903095.1 of uncultured Burkholderiales bacterium. Lineage (GTDB taxonomy): Bacteria > Pseudomonadota > Gammaproteobacteria > Burkholderiales > Burkholderiaceae_E > Zeimonas. The sequence continues at coordinate 9,693 of CALCZN010000289.1, read as the reverse complement.
CCAACTGCCGCTGGCGGAAGTAGATGCGCATCGCCAGTAGCCGCTCGAGCGCAGAGACGATTGGAGCCTCGGCGCCGGCAGTAAGCAGGTTGGCGAGGTAGCGCACCGGTATGCGAAGCGAGCGAACGTCCGGGATCTCGCCGATCGTGTCGATGGCACCGGCATTGGCGTGAGACTGGATCGGTGACAGCGGCGGCACGTACCAGACCATCGGCAGCGTGCGGTATTCCGGATGCAGCGGGAAGGCGATCTTCCAGTCCACAGCCATCTTGTAGGCTGGCGACCGCTGTGCCGCCTCGATCCAGTTGTCGGCGATGCCGTCGGCGCGGGCCTGCTCAATGACGGCAGGATCGCTCGGGTCGAGGAACAGCTTGAGCTGCGCCTCGTAAAGGTCCTGCTCGTCCTCGACAGACGCCGCCTTCTCAATGCCGTCGGCATCGTAGAGCAGAACGCCGAGATAGCGGATACGGCCGACGCAGGTCTCCGAACAGACGGTCGGCTGGCCCGCCTCGATGCGAGGATAGCAGAAGATGCACTTCTCCGCCTTTCCCGAGGTCCAGTTGTAATAGATCTTCTTGTAGGGACAGCCCGACACGCACATGCGCCAGCCGCGGCACTTGTCCTGGTCGATCAGGACGATGCCGTCCTCCTCGCGCTTGTAGATCGAGCCCGACGGGCACGAAGCTACGCAGCTCGGGTTCAGGCAGTGCTCGCAGATGCGCGGCAGCGAGATCATGAAGGTGTTCTGGAACTGCCCGTACATCTCCTTCTGGATGTCGTCGAAGTTGCGGTCCTTCGAGCGCTTGGCGAACTCGCCGCCGAGGATCTCCTCCCAGTTCGGGCCCCATTCGATCTTCTGCATCCGCTCTCCGGTGATCAGGCTCCTCGGCCTGGCCGTCGGCGAGGTCTTCATCTCGGGCGCCTCGTGCAGGTGCGTGTAGTCGTAGGTGAAGGGCTCGTAGTAGTCGTCGATCTGCGGCAGGTACGGGTTGGCGAAGATGCGCATCAGCAGCGCCCACTTGCCGCCCTGCCGCGGCACGATCGAGCCGTCGGCCCTGCGCATCCAGCCGCCTTTCCAGCGGTCCTGGTTCTCCCAGTCCTTCGGGTAGCCGATGCCGGGCTTGGTCTCGACGTTGTTGTACCAGGCGTATTCCTGGCCTTCGCGGCTCGTCCAGACGTTCTTGCAGGTGACCGAGCAGGTGTGGCAGCCGATGCACTTGTCGAGGTTCATGACCATCGCGATCTGCGCGCGGATCTTCATCGCCTCGCCTCCTGCGCGACTGCGCGGGCGCGCACCGGTCCCCGCGCATCTCCCGGCGCCGGTTCCGCGACGCCGGCTGCCCGTTGCGCGCCCGCCGGTTCGTCGATCCAGTCGATGGCGTCCATCTTGCGCAGCAGGACGAACTGGTCGCGGTTCGAGCCGACCGTGCCGTAGTAGTTGAAGCCGTAGGCGAACTGCGCGTAGCCGCCGATCATGTGCGTGGGCTTCATCACCACGCGCGTGACCGAGTTGTGGATCCCTCCGCGCAGGCCGGTGATCTCCGAGCCCGGCGTATTCACGATCTTCTCCTGCGCGTGATACATCAGCACCATGCCCTGCTGCACGCGCTGGCTCACCACCGCGCGCGCGGTCAGCGCGCCGTTGGCGTTGAACAGCTCGATCCAGTCGTTGTCGACGATGCCGGCGCGTTGCGCGTCGATCTCGCTCACCCAGACGATCGGCCCGCCACGACTGAGCGTGAGCATGATCAGGTTCTCGGTGTACGTGGAGTGGATGCCCCATTTCTGGTGCGGCGTGATGAAGTTCAGCGCGATCTCGGGATGTCCGTTGGGCCGCTTGCCGGCCACCGCGGCGAGCGACTTCAGGTCGACCGGCGGCCGATAGGTGACGAAGCCCTCGCCGAAGTCGCGCATCCATGCGTGATCGAGATACAGCTGCTGGCGACCGGTGAGCGTGCGCCACGGAATCAGCTCGTGCACGTTGGTGTAGCCGGCGTTGTACGAGACCTTGTCGCTCTCGAGCCCCGACCAGGTGGGCGACGAGATGATCTTGCGCGGCTGCGCCTGGATGTCGCGAAAGCGGATCCGCTCGTCGCCGCGATGCAGCGCCAGGTGCACGTGATCGCGTCCGGTGACCTCGGAGAGCGCCTCCCACGCCTTGACCGCGACGTGCCCGTTCGTCTCGGGCGCGAGCATCATCACCGTCTCGCAGGCGTCGATGTCGGTCTCGATCTTCGCCAGCCCCGCGGTGGGACCGTGCCGCACCGTGCCGTTGATCTGGCGCAGCAGCTCGACCTCGTCCCCGGTGGGCCACTGCAGCCCCTTCGAGAAGTTGCCGAGCCGGCTCATCAGCGGCCCCAGCGAGATGTAGCGGCGATGCGTGTTCGGATAGTCGCGCTCGACGACGTCAATGTGCGGCGCCGTCACTCCGGGCACGAAATCGCATTCGCCGCGCTTCCATTCGCGCACGTCGAGCGCCTGGCCCAGCTCGGTCGGCGAGTCGTGCATCAGCGGGCGCAGCACGACGTCCTGCTCGACGCCCAGATGCCCCTCGCACAGCTCGCTGAAGCGTCGCGCGATGCCCTTGTAGATCTCCCAGTCGCTGCGCGACTGCCAGACCGGATCCACCGCCGTCGACAGCGGGTGGATGAACGGGTGCATGTCGGTGGTGTTCAGGTCGTTCTTCTCGTACCAGCTCGCGGTGGGCAGCACGACGTCCGAATGCAGGCAGGTCGTGCTCATGCGGAAGTCGAGCGTGACGAGCAGGTCCAGCTTTCCCTGCGGCGCGCGCTCGCGCCAGTCGACCTCGACGGGTCGCGGATCGTCCGGCGCGAGTTCGTCGCCGAGCACGCCGTTCTTCGTGCCGAGCAGGTGGCGCAGGAAATATTCGTGCCCCTTGCCCGAGGAGCCGAGCAGGTTCGAGCGCCAGACGAACAGGTTGCGCGGCCAGTTGACCGGATCGTCCGGGTCCTCGCAGCTCATGCGCAGCGAACCGTCCTTCAGGCTGCGCACGACGTAGTCGGCCGCGGACAAGCCGGCGGCCTGCGCGTCGCGCGCGAGGCGCAGCGGGTTCGCCGCCAGTTGCGGCGCCGACGGCAGCCAGCCCATGCGCTCGGCGCGCACGTTGTAGTCGATCACCGCGCCGCCGTGACGCGCGGGATCGGCCAGCGGCGAGAGCAGTTCCTGCGGCCCGATCTTCTCGTAGCGCCACTGGTCGCTGTGCGCATAGAAGAAGCTCGTGCCGCCCACCTGCCGCGACGGACGCACCCAGTCGAGCGCGAAGGTGAGCGCCGCCCAGCCGCTCTGCGGGCGCACTTTCTCCTGCCCCACGTAATGCGCCCAGCCGCCGCCGGTCTGGCCCACGCAGCCGCACAGCACGAGCATCGAGATCGCGCTGCGGTAGTTCATGTCGCAGTGGTACCAGTGGTTCATGCCGGCGCCGATGATGATCATCGAGCGGCCCTGCGTCTTCTCGGCGTTGGCCGCGAACTCGCGCGCGACGACGATTGCGCGGTCGCGCGGCACGCCGGTGATCGCCTCCTGCCACGCGGGCGTGTACGGGACGTTCGCGTCGTAGTCGGCCGCCACGGCAGGATCGTCGATGCCCGGGCGGCGCACGCCATAGTGCGCGACGAGCAGGTCGAAGACGGTCGCCACCAGCGCCTCGCGCCCGTCGGCTAGCGTGAGCCGGCGCACCGGCACGCGCCGCAGCAGCACGTCGCCGCCCTGCTCGCTGCGCGGAAAATGCGGATGCGGGTCGCCGCCGAAATACGGGAAGGCAACGGTCGCGGTTTCGTGCGGATGCGCGCCGTCGTCGAGCAGCGACAGCGTCAGGCGCACCTCGCGGCCTTCGCGCGCCTCGCGGTTCTCGAGGTTCCATTTTCCGCGGTCGTCGCAATCCTTCGGACCCCAGCGAAAGCCGATCGAGCCCTGCGGAACGACGACGTTGCCGTTCCCGTCGAAGGCGACGGTCTTCCAGTCGGGGTTGTTGGTCTGACCCAGCGCGTCGGGGAAGTCGCTCGCGCGCAGCGTGCGGCCCGGGACGAAGGCGGCGGGCGGAGCCGACGCCGCACCGGGGGCGCCCGCGCCGGAGGCCGCTGGCGCAGCCTCCTCCGCCGTCTTCATCGGCTGCAGCTCGACCAGCGTCGGCGAATCCGTATAGCGGCGCGCGTAATCCTCGAAATACGCCGCGCGCCGATCGACGTAGAACTCCTTCAGGATCACGTGGCCCATCGCCATGCCGAGCGCGGCATCGGTGCCCTGCTTCGGGTGCAGCCACAGGTCGGCGTGGCGTGCGACCTCCGAGTAGTCGGGCGTGATCGAGACGATCTTCGTGCCCTTGTAGCGCGCCTCGACGAAGAAATGCGCATCGGGCGTACGCGTCTGCGGAACGTTCGAGCCCCACGCGATCAGGAACATCGAGTTGTACCAGTCGGCCGACTCGGGCACGTCGGTCTGCTCGCCCCACACCTGCGGACTGGACGGAGGAAGGTCGCAGTACCAGTCGTAGAAGCTCAGGTTCGTGCCGCCGATCAGCGACAGATAACGCGCGCCGGACGCGTACGAGATCATCGACATCGCCGGAATCGGCGAGAAGCCGGCGATGCGATCGGGTCCGTATTTCCCGATCGTGTAGACGTTGGCCGCGGCGACGATCTCCTCGACCTCGTCCCACGAGGCGCGAACGAAGCCGCCCAGGCCGCGCTGGCTCACGTAATCGCGCCGCGTCGCTTCGTTCTCGACGATGCTCGCCCACGCGCGCACCGGATCGCGCTCGCGTTCGCGCGCCGCATGCCAGGCGCGCATCAGCCGTCCGCGCACCATCGGGTACTTCAGGCGTTGCGCGCTGTAGAGATACCAGCTGTAGCTCGCCCCGCGCGCGCAGCCGCGCGGCTCGTGGTTCGGCAGGTCGGGGCGCGTACGCGGATAGTCGGTCTGCTGCGTCTCCCAGGTGACGATCCCGCCCTTGACGTAGATCTTCCACGAACACGAACCCGTGCAGTTCGTGCCGTGCGTCGAACGCACGATCCTGTCCTGTGCCCAGCGATTGCGGTACGCGTCTTCCCAGGTGCGGTCTTCGCCGGTGACGAGGCCGTGGCCGCCGGAAAACTTCGCGTGAGGCTGCGCGAAATACGTCAGCCGATCGAGGAACCGACTCATCGCGGATGCTCCTTCCCTCGACATCGCGTCGAAAGCGAAGGGGCATCTTAGGGCCGCCTTCCGCGTTCCGGCCAGCTATGTCCGGAGGGGCGAAGCGGTTAAAGAAGTTCGAGGCTCAGCAGGCTTCCGTGAGCTCGAGGCGAACGCGTCGACCGAGGGCCGTTGCGATGTTCACCAGAGCGTCGAGCGAAAAGCGCGAAACGCGCCCGCGCAGCAGGTCGTTGATACGCGGCTGCGTGACGCCGCAGTTTTCCGCCGCCTCGGCCTGCGTCCAGTCGGTTGCTGCGATGATCGCCGCGATCTGGCGCATCAGTTCTGCTCGCGCCCGAAGGTTGGCAGCCTGCTCGGGAGTATCGGCGACCGCATCCCAGACGCTGTCGAAAGTGGCGGCCTTGCTCATTGCAGTTCTCTCGTCAACTCGGCGTATCGCTTCCGCGCCAGTTCGATGTCGCGCTGTGATGTTGCCTGTGTCTTCTTCTGAAATGCATGGAGGACATACACCGCTTCAGGCCGGCGCGCCGTGTAGATGACGCGGAACGTACCGCTGTCGTCCCAGATCCGAAGCTCCTCGACTCCTCTCCCGACGCTCGACATCGGTTTAAAGTCGTCCGGTTGCTCTCCGCGTTGGAGTTTCTCCAGTTGATAGCCGGCATCGTGCCGTGCGTCTTCCGGGAACTCACGCAGGGACTGGAGCGAATTACCGACGAACCGGACGGGCTTCATTCGAATTATATCTATTTGGATATAATCGATCAAGCAGAATAAATTGGAAGCATGACGCCGACTTCCCCGCCTTCGCTCTCCGCCTTCGCCGAAAGCTCCGAGAGGTAGCGCCGCAGCGCCGTGACCCACGAACGGCGGCGCAACTCCTGCTGGACCGCCTCGCGCACCTCCTCCCAGGGCAGCTCCTCGCCGTTCTCGCGCGCGACCACGTCGACGATGTGCAGACCGAAGCGGGTGCGGACCAGTCGCGGCAGCAATCCGGTCTCCGGCCGGTCGAAGACCTCGCGCGCGAACTCCGGTGCACAGTCGCGCGCAACGATCCAGCCGAGATCGCCCCCATCCGCGCCGCTCGGGCAGTTCGAGTTCCTGCGGGCGGCCTGGGCGAAGGCCGACACGCGATCCGACGCGCAGCGCAACCCCAGCAGCAACTGTTCGGCATACGCGGCCAGGGGAGCGACAGCTACACCCGGTGTCACGGCGAACAGGATGTGACGTGCGTGCACGCGCCCGCCGGCGCCGAAGCGTGACGCGTGCGCCGCATAGTGGCGACGACACGCCTCTTCGTCGGGCTCGACGACTTCCAGTTCACGCTCGAGCAGCGCCTCGATCGCCATCGCGGCCGCCTCGCTGACGACGCCGTCCGCGCCTGCGCGATCGTCGGCGGCGAGCAATCCCTTGCGCTGCGCTTCGCGGCGCAGCAGCTCGGCGACGTTCGCCGCGCTCATGCCCGTCTCCCGCCCTGCATGACCGACATCGCGCCCACCGGCGACGCGGGCGTTAGCACGTCCTTCGTTTCGTCGGTCGGCGTCGGCGCTCGCGGCGCACCAGTCATCCCGGTCGCCCCCGCGCGCACCGGCACGCGGTGCGATGCCGGCAGCCCCAGCCGCCGGCTGCGCACCAGTTGGTACGGACGCAGCACGTAGGCGATCGACGCGAAGCCGCTCCAAACGTGGACGAGCCGCGTGAACGGGAACACGAGGAACACCGTCATGCCGAGCACCATGTGCAGCTTGAACACCCAGCTCACCTGCGCGATCGACTCGACCGCGCCGGACCGGAAAGTGACGATGCGCTGCGCCCAGTCGGCGAGCACGAGCATCACGCTGCCGTCGAGGTGCTGCCCCGACAACGGGATCGTCGCCAGTCCGAGCGCGAGCTGGATCCACAGCAGCCACAGCAGGAACACGTCGCTCTTCCGCGACACCGCGCGGATGCGCGCATCGCCCAGGCGGCGCGTGAGCAGCAGCGTCAGCCCGGCGATCGCGAGCGCGCCGGCGATGCCGCCGCTGGCCATCGCGATCAGTTGCTTCGTGCCCGCGTCGAGGATCGGCGCGTAGACGAAATGCGGCGTGAGCATGCCGAAGAAGTGGCCGAAGAACAGGAACAGCACGCCGGCGTGGAACAGGTTGTTGCCCCAGCGAAGCGACCCTGCCCGCAGCAGCTGCGACGAGTCGCTCTTCCACGTGTACTGGTCGCGATCGAAGCGGATCCAGCTGCCGACGAAGAACACCGTCAGACACACGTACGGATACAGGCCGAAGAAGAAATGATCGAGAGCGTTCATCGGTCGGCTCCGGGGTCAGAGAGGCGCGCGCGCGGCGGCGTCGGCATCGCGCGGGGGTGCAGCCGCTACGCTCGCCGCGGGCGGCGCGCGGCGCACGAAGTGCAGGGGTTGCGCGGCGTCGGGTCGCGACTGGCCGCGCGTCGAGCAGCCGTCGAAGGCCGGTGGCTCGGCCCAGGCCTCGTCGATCGGCTCCTCGGGCGGCAGCGCGACCGTGCGCACGCGTTCGCCGGCGAGCTCGAGCGCGGCGGCGATCGCCGCCGCGTAGCGGCTGCGGCGCGCGGCCAGCGCCGTGTGCAGCGCATTGAGCAGCGGCGCCAGTTCGCCGAGGAAAGCGCGCGCAAGCTTCGGCGGCTGCGTAGACGCGAACTCGAGCACGATGGGCAGCCAGTCGGGCAGCTGCCCCGGCGCCAGGCGCAGTCCCGCCTGCTCGTAGGTGGCGAGCAGGTCGACCATCGCCTGACCGCGCTCGCGCGAGTCGGCGTGCACGTGCTCGAAGAGCAGCAGCGAGGTGGCGCGGCCGCGGTCGAAGCAGTCGACGTAGTCGGCCTCGATCTCGTAGGGATCGCGGGCGCGCAGATGTGCGACGAGCGATACGAGCGCCTCGCGCACTGCCGGGCTGCAGTCGCGGTCGCCGTCGAAATGCTCGCCGAGCGCCGGCAGCAGCGCGCGCAGTCGCGCGTCCGGATACGTGAGCAGTTGCGCGAGCGCGCGCAGCGTACGAGCGTGTTTCATCGTCTGCCTCACAGCGTCGCCTTCACCGGAATCGTTCGCCGCTTGCCGGCGCCGAACAGGCTCGTCTCGCTCGTGCCCTCCGAGCAGCCGTTGCCGAAGGAGAAGCCGCAGCCGCCGCGCACGTCGAAGGCGTTCTCGGCGTACTCGCGATGCGTCGTCGGAATCACGAAGCGGTCTTCGTAATCGGCGATCGCCATCACGCGGTACATGCGCTGCACCTGCGCCACCGTGAGCCCGACCTGCGCAAGCACCTCGGCGTTCTCGCGCCCCTCGACATGAAGGTCGCGCTGGAACGCGCGCATCGCCAGCATCCGCTCGAGCGCGCGCACCACGGGCGCCGTGTCGCCGGCAGTGAGCAGGTTCGCCAGGTACTGCAGCGGGATGCGCAACTGCGACACGTCGGGAATCTGCCCGTTGGCGCCGATGTGTCCCGCCTGCGCGGCCGAGGCGATCGGCGACAGCGGCGGCACGTACCAGACCATCGGCAGCGTGCGGTACTCCGGGTGCAGCGGCAGTGCGACTTTCCAGTCGACGGCCATCCGGTACACCGGGCTCGCGCGCGCCGCCTCGAGCCAGGCGTCGGGTATGCCGTCGGCGCGCGCCTGCGCGATCACCGCCGGATCCTCGGGATCGAGAAAGACGCCGAGCTGCGCCTCGTAGAGCTGGCGCTCGTCGGCCACGCTCGCCGCCGCCTCGATGCGATCGGCGTCGTAGAGCAGCACGCCGAGATAGCGGATGCGCCCTACGCAGGTTTCCGCACAGACGGTGGGCTGTCCGGCCTCGATGCGCGGGAAGCAGAAGATGCACTTCTCGGCCTTTCCGCTCTTCCAGTTGAAGTAGATCTTCTTGTACGGGCAGCCCGAGATGCACATGCGCCAGCCGCGGCACTTGTCCTGGTCGATCAGCACGATGCCGTCCTCCTCGCGCTTGTAGATCGAGCCCGACGGACACGACGCCACGCACGTGGGGTTCAGGCAGTGCTCGCACAGCCGCGGCAGGTACATCATGAAGGTGTTCTCGAACTGGCCGTAGATCTCCTTCTGCACGTCGTCGAAGTTGCGATCCTTCGAGCGCTTGGCGAATTCGCCGCCGAGGATCTCCTCCCAGTTCGGCCCCCATTCGATCTTCTGCATGCGCTCGCCGGTGATCAGGCTCCTCGGCCGCGCGGTGGGCGCCGCCTTCATCTCGGGCGCGGACTGCAGATGGTCGTAGTCGAAAGTGAAGGGCTCGTAGTAGTCGTCGATCTGCGGCAGGTTCGGATTGGCGAACAGGCGCATCAGCAGCTGCCACTTGCCGCCCTGCCGCGGCACGATCGAGCCGTCCTCGCGACGCACCCAGCCGCCTTTCCAGCGGTCCTGGTTCTCCCAGTCCTTCGGATAGCCGATGCCGGGCTTGGTCTCGACGTTGTTGAACCACGCGTATTCCATGCCGGGACGGTTCGTCCAGACGTTCTTGCAGGTGACCGAACAGGTGTGGCAGCCGATGCACTTGTCCAGGTTCAGCACCATGCCGAT
>CALCZN010000288.1:0-9931 GCA_937903095.1 uncultured Burkholderiales bacterium | reverse complement strand
CCGCGCCTTTGCGCGCGTGAACGTTCCGTGTGTACGACCCCGCGTACGAGCTGACGCACGATGGTCGAAGTCCGCAACACCGAACGCGAGCTGCATCGCCTGCGCGTGCGCCTGGCGGTCGCGCTGCTCGTCGTGCTGATGTGCTTCGGCATGCTCGGCGCGCGCTTCTGGTGGCTGCAGATCTACCGCTACGCCGACTTCCATGCGCAGGCCGAAGACAACCGCATCGCGCTCGTTCCGGCGCCGCCGTCGCGCGGCCTGGTCTTCGACCGCAACGGCGTGCTGCTCGCCGAGAACGTGTCGGCCTACACGCTCGAGCTGACGCCGATGCGCAACGCGCGGCTCGAGGAGACGATCGACGCGCTGTCGCAGATCGTCGAGATCACGCCGCGCGAGCGCCGGCGCTTCCGGCGGCTGCTGCAGGATTCGCGCCGCTCCGAAAGCGTTCCGCTGAAGGTCAAGCTCACCGACGAGGAGGTCGCGCGGCTGGCGGTGCAGCGCTTCCGCTTCCCCGGCGTCGAGATCCGCGCGCGGCTGTTCCGCACCTATCCGCTGGGCGACACCGCCGCGCACGTCCTCGGCTACATCGGACGCATCTCCCCCGACGACGTGGCGAAGCTCGACGACCAGGAACGGCTCGCGCAATACGCGGGCTCCACGCACATCGGCAAGGTCGGCATCGAGCAGTCGTACGAGCAGGTGCTGCACGGGCGCGTCGGCGCCGACGAGGTCGAGGTGTCGGCCGGCGGCCGCGTCGTGCGCACGCTGTCGCGCACGCCGCCCGTTCCCGGCTCGAACCTGATCCTGTCGATCGACATCCGCCTGCAGAAGCTCGTCGAGGAACTGTTCGGCGACCGGCGCGGCGCGCTGGTGGCGATCGAGCCGGCCACCGGCGACGTGCTCGCCTTCGTCTCGCGGCCCGGCTACGACCCGAACCTGTTCGTCGACGGCATCGATCCGCAGACCTGGCAGTCGCTGAACGAGGACCCCGACCATCCGCTGCTGAACCGGCCGCTGCGCGGCGCCTATCCGCCGGGCTCCACCTACAAGCCCTTCATGGCGCTGGCGGCGCTCACCACCGGCGCGCGCACGCCCGCCGACACGATCTCCGACCCGGGCTACTTCCTGCTCGGCACGCATCGCTTCCGCGATTCGAAGCCCTCCGGGCACGGCACGGTAGACCTGCGCAAGTCGATCGTCGTGTCGAGCGACACGTACTATTACAAGCTCGCCTACGAGATGGGCGTCGATCGCATCCACGACTTCATGAAGCCGTGGGGCTTCGGCCAGCTCACCGGCATCGACCTGGAGAACGAGTCGACCGGGGTCCTGCCGTCCACCCAGTGGAAGATGCGCCGATACAGGCAGAAGTGGTTCCCCGGGGAGACCCCGTCGATCGGCATCGGCCAGGGCTACAACGCATTCACCATCCTGCAGCTCGCGCACGCGACCGCGACGCTCGCCAACAACGGCATCGTGATGAAGCCGCACCTCGTGCAGTCGATCGAGGATCCGATCTCGCACGAGCGCCAGCGCACGGTGCCGAAGGAGAGCTACCGCATCCCGCTCGCGCCGGCGCACCTGAAACTCGTGCAGGAGGCGATGGCCGAGGTGAACCGCGTGGGAACCGGGCGCCTCGCCTTCGCCGGCGCGCGCTACGTCGCCGCCGGCAAGACCGGCACCGCGCAGGTCATCGGCATCCGGCAGAACGAGCGCTACGACGCGCGACGCGTGTCCGAGCGTCATCGCGATCATTCGCTGTTCGTCGCGTTCGCGCCGCTGGAGAACCCGAAGATCGCCGTGGCGGTCATCGTCGAGAACGGCGGCTTCGGCGCGCAGGCGGCCGCGCCGATCGTGCGCAAAGTCTTCGACTATCACCTGCTCGGCCTGCTGCCGAAGGATCTCGACGAGGATCTGCTGCCGAAGGTCCAGGACGAAGCCGAGCTGCGCGACATCCCCGAGGACATCGAACCGGAGACGATCGCCGTGCCGGAGGCGGCGAAGCCATGACACTGAACGAGAGCCCGTCGCTGTGGCGCCGCGTGCGTCCGCACCTGTTCGTCTTCGATCCGGTGCTCACGGTCGCGCTGGCGATGCTCGTCGTGCTGAGCTTCGTCACCATGCAGTCGGCGGCGCTCGACTACGACGGGCGCATGGCCGACCACGCGCGCAATCTGCTCGTCGCCTTCGCCGTGCTGTGGCTCGCCGCGAACATGCCGCTGCAGTGGATGCAGCGCGTCGCGCCGCCCGCCTACCTGCTCGGCCTGGCGCTGCTGGTCGCGGTGGCGTTGTTCGGCGACGTTGCCAAGGGCGCGCGTCGCTGGCTCGATCTGGGCTTCACGCGCATCCAGCCTTCGGAGCTGATGAAGATCGCGATGCCGATGATGCTCGCCTGGTGGTTCCAGAAGCGCGAAGGCGCGCAGGGCTGGGCCGACTTCGTCGTCGCCGGCGTGCTGCTCGCCGTGCCGCTCGCGCTGATCGCGCGCCAGCCCGACCTGGGCACCGCCATTCTCGTCTTCGCCGCCGGCTTCTACGTGATCTATCTCGCCGGACTGGGCTGGAAGGTGCTCCTCGGCGGATTCCTCGGGGCGCTCGCATCGATGCCGGTGCTGTGGTCGTTCCTGCACGAATACCAGCGCCAGCGCGTGCTGATGATGATCGACCCGTCGTCCGACCCGCTCGGCCGGGGCTTCCACGTCATCCAGTCGACGATCGCGGTCGGCTCGGGCGGGCTATGGGGCAAAGGCTGGATGCAGGGAACGCAGGCGCACCTCGAGTTCATCCCCGAACGCACCACCGACTTCATCTTCGCCGTGTTCTCGGAAGAGTTCGGCATGGTGGGCAGCCTGGTGCTGCTGTCGATCTACCTGCTGATCATCGGGCGCGGCCTGGTCATCGCCGCCAACGGCGCGAACGTGTTCGCCCGACTGCTCGGCGGGGCGATCACGCTGGTCCTGTTCACCTACGCGTTCGTCAACGTCGGCATGGTCTCGGGGATCCTGCCGGTGGTCGGCGTGCCGCTGCCGATGATGTCCTACGGCGGAACGGCGATGCTCACGCTGGGCATCGGCATGGGCCTGCTGATGAGCATCGCGCGCCAGCGCCGGCTCATTCAGACCTGACGCTGCAGCCGCAGGCAGTGCTTGCCCAGCGCAGCGATCCGGCGCAACAGCCCGACGAAGGTGAGCGTCCAGGCGAGCAGCGCGGCAATCAGGAACGCGCGCGGAATCCAGTCGAGGAAATCCAGCGCGAGCGCGCGCGCCATCTCCTGCGTGCTCAACGCGTACATGCCGAGCGGAAACACCGCCCCCCAGTAGGAAGTGTCGTACTGGAACGGGAAACGCTTCCAGAAGTACCGCCAGATGCCCAGCAGGACGAGCATCGGAACCCACCAGGTGGCCGTCGCCCAGTAGAACACGGTGAAACCCTTCAGGAACGGCAGCAGCGAATGCAGGAACGGCGCTTCGGACGCATTGAGCACCAGCAGCGAGCCGGCGAGCGTCGAGATCGCCATCGCGCCCATGTTGATCCAGTACGGCGGCGTCAGGTCTCCCGGAGAGAACGGGAGAAACGTGTAGCGATAGAAGATCATCGTCATGATCCACATGTAGAGCATTCCGCCCCACAGCCACATCGACAACGCGACGAAATTCAGTTCGAGCTTCCACGGTTGCGCCACGTGCGCCGCGAGCTGCGCGGACAGCACCGCAACCGCCTGCGTGGCGACGATCGCGAGCAACCAGATACCAGACAGCCCGCGTTCGAGCGTCGGCTTCTTCTCCCGCACGGTCAGGCCCACGAACACCGTGTACGTCAGCGCGCACCAGAGCGCTGCCGACAGGATCCACAACGCGCCGACGATCGGCAGATCGTCCGACAGCACGAGGTAGTGGGTGCCGAGGACGCCCGTGGCGGCGACCGCGGTGAAGTATCCGGGCGCGCTGCCGTGGGCGATCATGTCTCCGAAGAAGCGGCGCGGATGCCGCACCGCGCGCAACAGGTTCAGCATCCACAGCACGGCCCACGCAACAATGTTCAACACGAACAGCGCGTGCGCGAGCCACGATAGCCCCTGCCGATGCAGCGCGATCGAAACGACGCCGGTCGCCATCACCATGGCGAAGCCGGCCGGCGGAAAATCGGCGAGGAGCAGGTCGAGCGCCTCGCCGCGCATCCCCGGGGAAGCGCTCAAGCTTTCTTCAGCCGCGCGGTCGCGTGAATCTCGGTTGCGGCCAGCGCCTTCGATACCGGGCAGTCCTTCTTCGCGTTCTGCACGTTCTGCTGGAACGTGGCGTCGTCCAGGCCCGGCACGTCGGCTTCGGTGTCCAGTTCGATCTTCGTGATGCGCGGACCTTCGCCCAGGTGCACCTTCGCGGTGGTGCGCAGATCCTTCACCGGGTGTCCGGCCTTCTCGAGCAGCAGGGACAGGTACATCGAGAAGCAGCCGGCATGCGCCGCGCCGATCAGCTCTTCCGGATTCGTTCCCGGCGTGTCGCCGAAGCGGGTGCCGAAGCTGAACGGCCCCTCGAAGGCGCCGCTGCCGAGCTTCATCCGGCCCGAGCCTTCCTTGAGCGTCCCCTGCCACGAAGCCGATGCATTGCGAACCGTCATCTCGTGCTCCTGTCGAAAAAAAGAAAAAAATGCGGCCTTATGACGTTTCCGGCGCCTCAGTCGCCTCAGTCGCTTCCGGCGCTTCAGTCGCCGGCCACCTTCAGCAGGATCTTGCCGATGTGGCGCGACGACTCCATCAGCTCGTGCGCCGCGCGCGCATCGGCAAGGTCGAAGGTTTCGTAGATCACCGGCACGACCGCGCCCGATTCGAGCAGCGGCCAGGCATGCTCGCGCAGCTGCCGGGCGATGTGCGCCTTCTCCTCCGCGCTGCGCGGGCGCAGCGTGGAGCCCGTCCAGTGCAGGCGCTTGATCATCAGCGGCGTGAAATCCGCCTCGATCTTCGCGCCCTCGAGGAAGGCGATCTGCACGAGCCGGCCTTCGACGGCAAGCGCGCGCAGATTGCGCCCGACATAGTCGCCGCCGACCATGTCGAGGATCAGGTCGACGCCGCGCCGGTCGGTAAGCTCGCGCACCCGCTCGACGAAATCTTCGTTGCGGTACTCGATCGCCACGTCCGCACCATGGCGCTCGCAGGCGCGGGCCTTCTCCGCGCTGCCCACGGTGGTGTAGACGGTGGCGCCGCGCGCGTGCGCGAGCTGGATCGCCGCCAGTCCGATGCCCGAAGACCCGCCATGCACGAGGAAGCGCTCGCCGGCGCGCAGGCCGCCGCGATCGAACACGTTCGTCCAGACGGTGAAGAAGTTCTCCGGCAACGAGGCGGCCTGCGCGAGCGTGAGCCCGCGCGGAATCGGCAGCGCCTGGCCGGCGGGCGCGAGCGCGTATTCGGCGTAGCCGCCGCCGTTGAGCAGCGCGCAGGCGAGATCGCCGACGCGAAATCCGTCGACCCGCTCTCCGATCGCGACGACTTCGCCGGCCGCTTCCAGCCCGAGCACCGGCGACGCGCCGGGCGGCGGCGGATAGCGTCCTTCGCGCTGCACGACGTCGGGGCGGTTCACGCCCGCCCAGGCGACGCGCAGCAGCAGCTCGTCGGGGCCGGGTTGCGGCACCGGCGCGTCGACGAACTGCAGCACGGAAGGCGCGCCACCCTCGCCGTGCGCGATCTGTTTCATTCGGGAAGGAACGGATGTCATCGGAGTCGGCTTGCACGCCGGCAACGCGGCGTTCATAGTCCGTGCGAAGCGGCACGGATCCGGAAATGTCCACCATACACAATTCCCCCGGCACGGACTACGCGTACCTGCGCGGCGGACCTGCGTTCTCCTGGGGCGTCATCGCACTGCCCGGCTACGAGATCGTTCGCGCGCGCTTCTCGCGCCTGCTGCCGCTGCATGAAGGCTTCGACGCGATCGCCGCGCATCTGCGACAGCGCAAGCGCCCGCTCACCGCGTTGTGCGCGGCGGAGCTGCGCTCCCCGCAACCGTTCACGCTCGGCGGCTTCGGTCACTTCAACGCGCAGTACGTCGACGTGCTGCGCCGCTGGGGCCTGGTGCACGACGAGCGGATTCCGGTGGCGCGCAGCAACGTCTGTCCGCTGTACGACCCGCCCGAGCAGCCGTCGTTCCACGCGTTCTGCTATACGGCGCCGATCGGCGCGGCGCACGCCGGCCTGCTGACCACCTCCGACCACGCGCCCGATGCGCCGGCGCCGCGCAGCTTCGTCGTCTCGGGCTTCGCCGAATGGCTCGAAGGCACGCCGTTCCCCGACGGCATCGTCGCCTGGGGCGACACCTCGCCCGACGGCCTGGCGCAGAAGGTCGACTTCGTCCTCGACGGACTCGAGCACAACACCGCGGCGCTCGGCGCCCGATGGCAGGCGCTCACTGCGGTGCAGATCTACACCCCGCACGAGTTCGGCGCGCTCGTCCACGACCACTTCGCCCCGCGCGGACTCGCGCGCCTGGGTCTCGAATGGCACGTCTGCCGGCCGCCGATCGACGGGCTCGAGTTCGAGATCGACGTGCGCGGCGTGCGAAGGGAGCTGGTCGTCGATTGACCGTCGCCGACGAGCTGGTCCGCAGCGCGCGCGCGCTCGCGCGCTCCGTCGGGCGGCTGCGCTTCGCGCCGCCGGTCGCGCACGTCTACAACCCGCTCGACTACGCGTGGGCGATGCACGAGGCCTACCTGCGCCGCTTCGGCGCGACGCGCAAGCGAGTCGTCTTCGTCGGCATGAACCCGGGGCCTTTCGGCATGATGCAGACCGGCGTCCCCTTCGGCGAGGTGGCGGCCGTGCGCGACTGGATGCGGCTCGATGCGCCGATCGAGCGGCCGGCGAAGCAGCACCCGAAGCGTCCGATCGAAGGCTTCGCCTGCCGGCGCAGCGAAGTCAGCGGCCAGCGCGTCTGGGGGTGGGCAGCGTCGCGCTTCGGCTCGCCGGAGGCGTTCTTCGAGCACGCGCTGGTGTTGAACTACTGCCCGCTCGTCTTTCTCGCCGGGAGCGGGCGCAACTGCACGCCCGACAAGCTTCCCGCCGCCGAGCTGCAGCCGCTGCAGCACGCCTGCGACCTGCATCTGCGCCACGCGCTCGGCGCGCTCGAGCCGCAGTGGGCGATCGGCATCGGCGGCTACGCGACGAAGCGCGCGGTTGCGGTGCTCGCGGGCGGGCACCAGGGTCGGAGCGGGGCTGCGGATGAGGGTGCTGCCGACGCGATGCGCTCCGGCGGCGTGCGCATCGGGCAGATCCTGCATCCCAGTCCAGCCAGCCCGCTGGCCAACCGCGGCTGGGCGGCGCAGGTCGATGCCCAACTGGAGGCGCTCGGCGTGCTCGCACTGTTGCCCGGCTACCGGGCACCCCAAGGCACGAACGGACGTTGCTGATCGGCGGTGGCGCCCCCACGGCCTGTGCCGGCGGCCGACGGCCGACTGAGCGACAATCGCGGCACAGAACCCCGGCGCGGCGACCCGCCGCGTTTCCCCGTCCCCCCGATCCGACGCGAGAAAGAGCCCCACGATGACGACCATCCCCGGCCTGCAGTTCGACCTCGGCGAAGACATCGCGATGCTGCGCGACTCGCTGCAGCAGTTCACCGCGAAGGAGATCGCGCCGCGCGCCGCCGAGATCGACCGGACCGACCAGTTCCCGATGGATCTCTGGCGCAAGCTCGGCGACCTCGGCGTGCTGGGCATGACGGTGTCCGAGGAGTACGGCGGCGCCGACCTCGGCTATCTCGCGCACATCGTCGCGATGGAGGAGATCTCGCGCGGCTCGGCCTCGGTCGGGCTGTCGTACGGCGCGCATTCGAACCTGTGCGTGAACCAGATCCATCGCAACGGCACCGAAGAACAGAAGCGCAAATACCTGCCGAAACTCGTCTCCGGCGAATACGTGGGAGCGTTGGCGATGTCCGAGCCGAACGCCGGCTCCGACGTCGTCTCGATGAGGCTGCGCGCCGAGTTCCGCGGCGACCGCTGGGTGCTCAACGGCACGAAGATGTGGATCACCAACGGTCCCGATGCCGACGTGCTCGTCGTCTACGCGAAGAACGACGTCGAGGCCGGCCCGCGCGGCATGACCGCCTTCCTCGTCGAAAAGGGCTTCCCCGGCTTCTCGGTCGCGCAGAAGCTCGACAAGCTCGGCATGCGCGGCAGCCATACCGGCGAGCTGGTCTTCGAGAACTGCGAGGTGCCGGCGGAGAACGTGCTCGGCGGCCTGGGCCGCGGCGTCAACGTGCTGATGAGCGGGCTGGACTTCGAGCGCGCGGTGCTCTCCGGCGGGCCGCTGGGCATCATGAGCGCGTGCATGGACGTCGTCGTGCCCTACGTGCACGAGCGCAAACAGTTCGGCCAGCCGATCGGCGAGTTCCAGCTGATGCAGGGCAAGCTCGCCGACATGTACACGACGATGATGGCCACCCGCGCCTACGTCTACGAGGTCGGCCGCCAGTGCGACCGCTCGCGCGAAGGCAAGGTCGACGTGCGCAGCCTGCGCAAGGACGCTGCCGGAGCGATCCTGTTCTCCGCCGAGAAGGCGACCTGGATGGCGGGCGAGGCGATCCAGTGCCTGGGCGGCAACGGCTACGTGAACGAATACGCCACCGGCCGCCTGTGGCGCGACGCCAAGCTCTACGAGATCGGCGCGGGCACTTCGGAGATCCGCCGCATGCTGATCGGCCGCGAGCTGTTCGCCGAAACCGCCTGAGGGCGGCCGTATCGTGAGCGCAACGACTTCCGATCGCACACCGGGCGCGCCGGCCGATCCCGCAAACGCGCGGCCGGCAGCGATCGCGCAGGCGATGCGCGCGGGCTTCGATCGCCACTACGCGCTGTCGCGCTACATCGCGCAGCAGGCGAAGGCGCGCTTCGAGCGCGGCGACTGGCACGGCATCCGCAAGCTCGCGCGCGACCGCATCGCGTTCTACGACACGCGCGTGCGCGAGGCGGTCGAGACGCTGCGCACGGAGTTCGGCCTGGGCGTCGACCAGAACCGCCAGGTCGACGACCGGCTGTGGCAGAAGGTGAAACGCGAGTACGTGGCGCTGCTCGCAGGGCACTTCCAGCCCGAGCTGGCCGAGACCTTCTTCAACTCGGTGTGCTGCAAGATCCTGCACCGCTCGTATTTCCACAACGACTTCATCTTCGTGCGGCCGGCGGTGTCCACCGGCTATCTGGAGAGCGAGCCCACCAGCTACCGCGTCTACTACCCACTCAGCGAAGGCTGGCGCAACGCGGCGCGCCGCATGATCGTCGACCTCGGGCTGGCCTGTCCCTTCGTCGACATCGAGCGCGACCTCGCGCTGATCGGGCAGGCGGCGCGCGAGCAGCTGGGCGCGCGTTTCGTTCCGGCCAGCGACTGCCAGCTGCAGGTGCTGCGTTCGCTGTTCTTTCGCAACAAGGGCGCGTACCTGATCGGCCGCTTCGTCAACGACGGCGAGCTGCTGCCCTTCGCCGTGCCGATCCTGCGCGACTCGAAGGGGCGCCTGTATCTCGATGCGATCCTCTTCGGCAGCGAGCGCATCGAGCCGCTGTTCAACTTCGCGCGCGCGTACTTCATGGTCGACATGCCGGTGCCGAGCGCCTACGTGCAGTTCCTGTCGACGCTGATGCCGACCAAGCCCGAGTCGGAGCTGTACACGATGCTCGGCTTCCACAAGCAGGGCAAGACGCTGTTCTACCGCGACCTGCTGCACCACCTGAAGCACTCGCACGACAACTTCGTGATCGCGCCGGGCATCAAGGGCCTGGTGATGCTCGTCTTCACGCTGCCGTCGTTCCCGTATGTGTTCAAGGTGATCCGCGACAGGCGCTACAAGGAAGTCTCCGCCGAGTTCATCCGCTCGCAATACCAGCTGGTGAAGTCGCACGACCGCGTCGGGCGCATGGCAGACACCTGGGAGTACTCGGGCGTTCCGTTCCCGAAGAACCG
>CALCZN010000287.1:0-4247 GCA_937903095.1 uncultured Burkholderiales bacterium | reverse complement strand
GGGTGCGGCGCCCCCGATGATCAGCATCGGTACGCAGTCGGCCAGCGCGTTGGCTGCCGGCGATACGATGTTCGTCACGCCGCCGCCTGCGGCCACCCAGGCGACGCCCACCTTGCCGGTCGTGCGGGCGTAGGCCGATGCCGCGAAGCCGACCGCCTGTTCATGGCGGGTGTCGACGATGCGAAAGTTCGATTCGCGGCCGGCGCGGAACGCAGGGTCCAGGTGGCCCGCATGCAGCGTGAAAACGGTATCGAGCCCGAAACGGGCCAGTGTGTCGACGAGCACCTGCCCGCCAAGTAGTCGGGACAACTTCGTCTCCTCGATGACGGGCAGTCAGCGCCCCGGAACGCATTCGGCGACGGATGCGTCGCTCTCGGCTCCTATACGGAAACTATAATTGAACGCGTTCAATAAGGAAAGTGCTGCGTCGAAGGAGCAGGCGCTCGGTCACGTCGCCGGACTGCAGGGTCGAAAGGATCAGGAGCGCGGGTCGCGCGTGGGGGTCGACGCACGCCAGCCGTCGACGAGACTGTCGATGGCACAACGTGCCATCGCGGCAGTCGACGACCAGGGCATCGACGGCGTCATTCGGGGAAAGGCGATGATCCCGTGCACCGTCGCGATGAGCGTGTCCGCCGCGAGCCGGCTGTCCACCCGACGCTGCGGCAGCGTAGCCAGGTACGCATCGACGACGTCGAAGTAGAGCTGGTAGGAGCGGCGCACGGTCGCCGATTGCCCGAACGGCAATCCGTCCTGCGACAGGACGAGCGGGTGGTGCGCAGGACCCGCGAACAACAGGTCGAACTGATCGAGGTGATCGAGCCAGTACTTGGCCGATGCGAGGAAGACCTTTCGAACCCGCATCGCCGGGTCCTTGGTGCGCCGTGCCACTCGCTCGAAGTAGTCGGTGGCGGCTCCCATGTCGACTTCGCGGATCGCGAAGACCAGCGTTCGATGGTCGGCGAAGTACTGGTAGATGGTCCCGGGCGAATAGCCGGCCTCCTTCGCGACCTGCCGCAACGACACTCTTGCCGACTCGTCGCGAGCCAGCAGTCGCCTGCCGGCGTCGATGAATGCCTGGCGGACCTTGGCCTTGTCCTCGAGGGAATGCGCGCGGCTGCGATGGTCGCCGCGCTCGGCGCGAAAACTCACGGAGCAGCAGTTCGATTGCGAGACGCGAAGTATAGGCGTCGCGTCCAGCCGCGCAGAAGCGCCGCGAGGATCCGCTTCGACCTGCGCCCGCTCAAGCCGCCCGCCCCCACCTCCACCCCGACGGCAGCATCACGCTGCCGAGCGCAACCAGCACCGCGCCCAGCGCCGCGTAGTCGACCCACGACGCCTGCTCGCCCAGGATCGCCATGCTGGAGAACAGTCCGACCGCCGGGATCAACATGATCGACAGCCCGCTCGCTACCGGCGTAAGAATCGGTTCGCGCGGGACGCGCTTCAACACCGGCGACGGAATCGAGATGGCTCGCGATCGGCGCCTCGCCGTAGGCAACTGATCAGGCTGCCACGCCATCGCCTGGGAGCGCAACGCGCCCGAATTCGGCGACCTCGCGCTGGCGACGGATTCCAGAAGCACTTGTATCCGTGGGGGATCTGCATCAACGCAGAAGGCAGGCGCTTCCCCGACGAAGGCTACGACTTCCGCAACTACACCTATGCACGCTACGGCCGAGTGACAGTAGCCCGGCCAGTTCGCATGGCAGATCTTCGACGCAAAGGTCAGGCAGCAAGTGCGCGACGAGTACCGGATCAAGCAGGTGACGCGTCGCGTTTCCGATACCCTCGAAGGACTCGTGGCGCAACTCGAGGGCACCGACCAGGCTGCTACGCTCGAGGAGACGCATGGAACTCGTTGGAAGAGAACGCACTCTGCCCGGCAGGGCGCTCTGGCGCCACTTCGCGTCCCGATCGGTACGGAGGGCCCCTACTCCCCGCTCCGCCCCGTCCCCCGCAACGCATCCTCCAGCCGCCGTACGGGATCCTCGACCCCGGAAGGCGCCGGCGGCGCCAACAGCTGCTCGAGCGCCTTCTCCGCGTCGATCTTCGTCTCGCCGGAATGGCCGTGCGAGATGATCCCGGGGAAGGCGATCACCAACGCGATCATTGCGACCTGGATCGCCACGAAGGGAACGGCGCCCCAATAGGCACCCAGCCCGGTCGCGTCGGACCCGGAGAACGCCTCGAATCGGACCATGCCGACCGAGCGGTCTCGCGTGGCATCGCGAACCACGTTCATGAAGCCGGCAGGACCGCAGCAATAGATCGCCGTGCCGGCCGGGACCTTGCGAAGCAGGGCTTCCAGGTCGAGCCGTCTGCCGGAGGTGCCGCCCGAGAACGCCAGATGCAACTGACCCGGAGGAATGCGTGCGCGCAGCTCGTCCACGTAGGCCGCGGAAGCCTCGTCCCGAGCGCAATACCAGAGCTCGTAGGGCTTTGCCGAGCGATCGAGTTCGAAGGTCATCGCGCGCAGGGGCGTGATTCCGATCCCGCCCGCGACGAGAACGAACGCTTCGTGGGACGCGTCGATTGCAAAGTGATTGCGCGGCAGCGAGGCATGGACCACGTCGCCGACAGCCAGTCCTTCGTGCACCCATCGCGATCCCCCGCGTCCCTCGGGCTGAGCGAGCACGGCGATCTCGTAGCGATCGCGAACCGAAGGATCGCCGCTCAGCGAATATTGACGTATGCCGCCATCGGGGATGCGGATGTCGATATGGGCGCCGGCGCGAAACGGAGGGAGATCCCACCCGTCGGGGTCGGCGAGAACGATCCTGCGGATCGAATCGCCGAACGCTTCGATCTCGATCGCGCGCAGCGTCAGGTGATGGAACGGCTTGAACGTCACCTCAGCGCTCCGGTTGGATCGAGTCTCCGATCCGGATCCGGCCGCCTCGCACGATCCTGGCCATCAGGCCGCTTCGATGCAGCATCGCGTTGAAGATCTCCTTGCCCGTGATCTGCTCGATATGCCTGCACGGGACACTGAGCATGACGCCTTCGAGCAGCGTTTCGCCCACGGTGAAGCGCCTGCCGACCAGATGGTTCAGCGGTACCCCCTCGGTCGTGATGTTTCGTCGATGATCGGTCGCCGCGAGCGCGATTCCGTAGTCGCGCTCGATCGCCTGCAGCGTCTCCGACTCGAACAGCGTCACCTGCCGCCCGTCGTGATGCCGATCGGAATAGAAACCGATGCGCTTCGCGTATCGATCGCCGACGACGCCGACGCCCGCTTCGAGTTCCAGCTCCGCGAAGTTGCGCATCGGAAGAAAGGATCGGGGGGCGCTGCAGAGGGAAACGACGCTTCCGGCGAACACTTTGGCTCCAGAGGTTTCGGCGCACGCGCGGAGGGTGCAACGCGCGCGCAGAGGGTGCAACGCGCGCGCAGAGGGTTCGACGCACGCGTCGAGGTTCGACGCGGGCGTCGAGGCGGCTGCCTGGACGAAGAATCAGGACTTGCGCCGCGCGTTCAGCAGGAACTGCTCGGCGGCGCCATCGTTGATCGACGCCCACAAAAGCTGGTCGTCGAGATAGGCCCTCCAGTGCGCGTGCACCTTCCGGAACAGCTCGTTCGACGATTCCTCCTCGATGACCTGCTGCGTCGCACGCCGCATCGCTTCCATCACGGACTGCGGCCAGAAACCGAGCTTCGTGCCGCCCGCGACCAGCTTCTTTAATGCGACGACGTTGTACGTGTCGTACTTGGCGAGCATCTCGTTCTGGGCCTGCGCGCAGGCCGCCTCGAGCGCCGCTCGGTAGGCCTCGGGCAGCGAGGCCCACGCGTCCTTGTTGACGATGAAGCAGAGCGACGCGCCGAGTTCCATCACGCCCGGGCCGTAATAGAACTTCGTGACCTTCGACAGGCCGAGTTTCTCGTCGTCGTACGGGCCCACCCACTCGACCGCGTCGATCGTTCCTTTCTCGAGCGTGGGATAGATGTCCGACGCGGGCAGCGCCAATGCGGTGGCACCGAGCTTGGCGTACACCTTCCCCAGAAAGCCGGGCGTACGGATCCGCAGACCCTGGAAATCCTCCGGGCCCTTGATCTCCTTGCGGAACCAGCCGCCCATCTGCGCGCCGGTGTTTCCCGCCGGGATCTGGATCACGCCGAAGCGCCCGTATACCTCGCGCATCAGCTCCAGACCCCCACCCTGCATCATCCAGCCGGTGTGCTGGCGCGGCGTCATGCCGAACGGCACGCCCGTGTCGAACACGAGCGCAGGTTCCTTGCCGAGATAGTA
>CALCZN010000286.1:0-14573 GCA_937903095.1 uncultured Burkholderiales bacterium | reverse complement strand
GGTGCCCGCCTGCAGCCGCAGCGGTAGATCGGCCGGCAGGTAGCCCAGGTAGGGCTTCAGGTCGATGTGCGCCAGTTGCACGCTGGCATCGGTCTGTCGCGAGGGGGCGAACGGCAAGACCTGGGTCTGCGAATCAAAGCCGCTGCCGTTCAGGCGGAAGGCCAGCTGCGGCTGCACCTCGACCTCGCGCGCCGAGGGCAGGTTGCTAATGAACGGCAGCGCCAGATGCAGGTCGCGCACCTCCTGCACGCGATCGACTGCGCGATCGTCGAAGTCGATGCGCCCGCCCCGCAGCACGCTGTTGTACAGCGCAAAATGCAGCGGCCTGGATGGCTGGGTTGGCTGGGCCTGCGCCGCCAGCCGCGCCAGGATGTCGTCGATGTCGTGGCGGCCCTCGCCCAGGTGGGTCAGCCGCAGCGCCGGATCATCCACTTGCAGGGCGTTCAGCACCGGCCCCAGCCGCCACAGCGATTGCCACGAGGCGTCGAGATATAGCCGCTTGATGGTGAACTGATCCGGCGCACCGGCCACGCCGCCGACGGCCAGATCATGGACGGTCAGCTCGAGCGACCAGGGCCTGAAATCCACCTTGCCGATGCGCGTCGGCCGGCCCAGTTCCTGGCTGGCGATCTTCTGACCCTGCCACTGGAGCAGCGGCGGCACCGCCAGCCACAGCAGGCCCCAGAGGATCAACACGGCGCACACCGCCCACAGCAGCCGCCGCACCCAGCGTCGCCAGGCGCTGGGCGCGGGCGGCGGCGACGGTGCTGGCGACTCCATGGACTCGGGCGCCTCAGGCATTTCGGTTTCGCTGGACATCACGGCGGAGGATTGTGCCGGCTCCGGCAACTCGCCCTACTTCCGCCGCTTCCGGCGCCGCTACCATTTGATGCGCTTTCGCCCGTGGAATCGATTCCACGAGCGAGAACGCATCAGACGGTAGCGCCGTTCGAGCCGCTCATGTTCCGGACCACGGCACGGGAATACGCGATCTCGCTCTCGAAGGGCGAACCTGAGATGATCAGTTCTCTCGGCATTCGATTCGACCTCGCGCAGGAATTGTGCGGTTCAGTCCCGGCGAGATTCGTTCCTTACGTGCGGACTCCGGGAGCGAAAAAGCATCGGGCGGTAGCGCGATGCGGAAACAATGGATAGCGCGCCGTGCCACGTCTCCCGCTGAGAAGATATACTTCTAGCGCATCTTCAACCCGGCGCCGGAGAATCATTCCATCATGAGAGAAGCCATCCGCTCGAGAACCGGAGCGTCCGCGACGACAAGCGAGGCGATCCACTCGACCATCGATGTCCGTACGATCGCCCCGAACGAGCGTCACAGTCTGATCTTCTCGTCGTTCAATGCCCTGCCGCAGGGCGCTGCGCTGGAACTGGTCAACGATCACGATCCCGCGCCGCTGCACCGCCAGTTCAAGTCGAGTCTCCACGGTCTCTTCACCTGGGACTACCTCGAACAGGGCCCCGATCTCTGGCGCGTGCGTATCGGCAAGGCTCCCGGCAACTGCTGCGGCAGCTGCAGCTGACCGGTGAGCGCGGCTCAGGCGCCGAAGAATCCGAGCAGCGCCTGCGCCGTCTCCTCGGGCAGTTCCTCGGGAATGAAGTGCCCGGCGGTCATCGCGTGGCCGCTGACGGAGCCGGCGCACTGCGCGCGCCACAGCGCCAGCGGGTTGAACAGGCGCTGAACGACGCCGCGCTCTCCCCATAGCACGAGCAGGTCGCACGCGATCCGTTCACTCGCCGCACGCGAGGCGCGGTCGTGCTCGAGGTCGATGCCCGCGCTCGCACGGTAGTCCTCGCAGGCTGCGTGGATCGTTTCGGGCACGCCGAAGCAGCGCTCGTAGTCCGACAGCGCCTGCGGCTCGATGTGGTCCCGGCCCCGGCTGCCCCAGCCGCCCAGGCTCGCATGCAGATAGAAGCGCGGGTCGGCGCCGATCAGGCGTTCGGGCAGCGGCGCATGATCGGGGTCGCCTGGAGGCTTGCCCGAGTCGCCGTAGCCGCGCAGATCAGGAAGTACGAGCTGGAAGTGCGGCGCGAGCCGCTGCGCGACGCGCTGCCACATCGCATGCGTCTGCGGGAACCCGTGCAGCAACAGCAACGGCGGCGCGTCGATCCGGCCGCCGATGCGCACGAACATGCGCACGCCGTCGACGTCGTGGAACGCGGATTCGAAGCCGCCGAACCAGGTACGTTCATTTGCCATCGGGGCGGTTCCTGTGCAGGCCTCGGCCGAACGCCGATTCCCGCGCTTCAGCGCTCGCCCATTCCCGCGGCCGGTTCCGGCGCCGCGCCGCTGCGCACCTTGTTCTCGATGCGGCGCCCCACGTCGGCATCGATACTCTTCCAGTATTCGAACGCGCGTTCGAGCACCGGGGAGCGTACGCCGCCGAGCAGGCTGCCGGCCACCTGTTCGACCAGCCGGTCGCGCTGCGCGTCGTCGAACACCTCGCGCACGAGAATGCCCGGCTGCGTGAAGTCGTCGTCGTCGGGCCGCAGCGTGTAGGCGCTGCGCACCATCTCGCCGTCGGCTTCCCAGCCGTCGTTCACCGCCCCCGACTCGTCGGCCCACGAGCGGCCGCCGCTGTTCGGTGCATAGACCGGTGCATTGCCGCTGTGCTCGTAGCTCATCTGCCCGTCGAACAGGTAGGTGTTCACCGCCACCTTCGGCCGATTCACCGGCAGCTGGTGGAAGTTCGTGCCGATGCGGTTGCGCTGCGCGTCGTTGTAGGCGAACGCGCGGCCGAGCAGCATCTTGTCGGGCGACAGGCCGATGCCGGGCACGGTATTGCCCGGCGAGAACGCGGCCTGCTCGATCTGCGCGAAGAAGTTCTCGGGGTTGCGGTTCAGCGTCATCGTTCCGACCTCGTGCAACGGGTAATCGGCGTGCGGCCACGTTTTGGTGAGGTCGAAGGGATTGAGCCGCCAGGTCTTCGCGTCGGCATAGGGCATCACCTGCACCGACAGCTTCCAGCTCGGGAACTCGCCGCGTGCGATCGCCTCGAACAGGTCGCGACGGTGGAAGTCGGCGTCCTTGCCGGCCATCGCCATTGCCTCGGCGTTGCTGAAGAACTCCATGCCCTGGTTCGTGTGGAAGTGGTACTTGACCCAGGACTTCTCGCCCGAGGCGTTCACCCACAGGAACGTGTGCGAACCGTAGCCGTTCATGTGGCGCCACGTGCGTGGCAAGCCGCGTTCGCCCATCAGGTAGGTCACCTGGTGCGCGCTCTCGGGGTTGTTCGTCCAGAAGTCCCACTGCATGTGGTTGTCGCGCAGCCCCGAGTCCGGCAGTCTTTTCTGGCTGCGGATGAAGTGCGGAAATTTCATCGGGTCGCGCACGAAGAAGATCGGCGTGTTGTTGCCGACGAGGTCGTAGTTGCCTTCCTCCGTGTAGAACTTCAGCGAGAAGCCGCGCACGTCGCGCCAGGTGTCGGGGCTGCCCATCTCGCCGGCCACCGTCGAGAAGCGCGCCAGCATTTCGGTAGTGACGCCCTTGCGGAAGAGCGCGGCCTTCGTCCACTGCGAAACGTCGGCGGTGGTCTCGAAGGTGCCGAACGCGCCGCCGCCTTTGGCGTGCGGCTGGCGCTCGGGGACCTTCTCGCGGTTGAAGTGCGCCATCTGCTCGAGGAAGTGCACGTCGTGCAGCAGGATGGGGCCGTCGGGGCCGATCGTCAGCGAGTTGCGGTCGCTGGGCGCCGGTGCGCCACTGCCGGTGGTGGAGCCGGCGCCTGCTTTGGGGGTTCGCTCGGTCATTTGCTGCTCCCTGTGGCGATTCGTAGGGCGTGGCCTGTGCGAACCGGGCAGCATAGGCCTCGAGGCGGCTCGAGGCCGCGAAACCGGACCCGCAGCACGGGCTGTGTCGACCGCGCCAACCGTGTGCGTACGATGCAGACGTTCCGACGTCGAGCCGCGGTCGCGGCTGACCCACCGCGCAGAGGGCAGGCACCATGACGACGCCCGATCGCATGCCCGCAGCGTTCATCGGCCACGGCAGCCCGATGAACACGCTCGAAATAAATCGCTACACGTCGGCGTGGCGCGACCTGGGCACGAAGTTGCCGCACCCGCGGGCGGTGCTCGCGATCTCGGCGCACTGGTTCATCGAGGGCACGGCCGTCACGGCGATGCCGCGGCCACGCGTCATCCACGACTTCTACGGTTTCCCGCGCGAGCTTTTCGAGTTCGATTACCCGGCTCCCGGAGCGCCGGAGGTCGCCGACGAGATCGTCGACGTCGTGAAGCCGTCGTTCGTCGGCCTGGATCGCGACAGCTGGGGCATCGACCACGGCACGTGGTCGGTGCTCGCGCACGTGTTCCCCGATGCGAGCGTGCCGGTACTGCAGCTCTCGCTGCACGGCGGCGCGCCGCTCGACTATCACCTCGAGCTCGCCGCACGCCTGGCGCCGCTGCGCGATCGCGGCATCTTCATCGTCGGCAGCGGCAACGTCGTGCACAACCTGCGCCGCATGAATCCGGCGCTCGGCGACACCGCCTACGACTGGGCCGAGCGCTTCGACGCCGAAGTGAAGACCGTGATGACCTCGGACCCGTCGCGCCTGTCGTCGCTGATCTCACACCCGGATTTCGCGCTCGCCGTGCCCACGCCCGAGCACCTGTTGCCGCTCGCCTATCTCGCCGGACTGTGCGAGGAGGCGGGCGAGCCGGCCCGCGCTTTCGCCGAAGGCGCCGCGATGGGATCGATCACGATGACGAGCTACCTGCTCGGCGCGATCGACCTGCCGCAGGGGCGGGCGGGAAACGGCAGCGCCTCGATGCCCGATGCGGTGCCGCCGGAGCAGACGAACCTGTGAAGCGTTCGTCCCGCGCCCGGATGAAAGACGCGTATCCTCGACGAAACTCGACGAAATCCGCGCCCGGGGCCTCCCGATCGGACCCGCGTGTCGTACTCGGACTGCAGGTGCCGCCAGAACCGGAGCCATGCCGAAGAACATTCCGGGTCGAGGTGCAGTGTCCTCGCTGACGGAGCGTTGTCCGTTCCATCGCTGCAATACTCGTCAAGGAGACTCCCCATGCGATACCGACCGGCTCCGGCCGCCTTTCTCGCGGCGACCCTTTCCCTTCTCGTCGCGTTGCCGGTCGCAGCCCAGTCGGCGCCTCCCGGCTACCCCGCCGATTACCAGAAGGTGATCGACGCGGCGAAGAAGGAAGGCAAGGTCATCGTCTATTCCACGACCGACACCAAGGCCGCCAATCCGGTCATCCAGGATTTCGAGAGCCTGTATCCGGGCATCAAGGTCGAATACAACGACATGAACAGCACGGAGCTCTACAGCCGCTATCTCAGCGAGCAGGCCTCGGGCAGCAAGAGCGGCGACGTCGTCTGGAGCTCGGCGATGGACTCGGCGATGAAGCTGGCGCGCAACTACGCGCTCGCCTACAGGAGCGTCGAGGCCCCGAAGCTGCCGAAGTGGTCGAACTGGGAGAACAAGGCCTGGGGCACGACCTACGAGCCGGCGGTCTTCATCTACAACACCCGACTGATCAGGCCCGAAGAGGTGCCGAAGTCGCACGAGGCGTTCGCGAAGCTCGTATCGAGCGCCCCCGACCGGTTCCGCAACAAGGTGACGACCTATGACGTCGAGAAGTCGGCGGTCGGCTTCATGCTCGCCGTGCAGGACAGCCGCAACGATCCGCGCTACCTGGACTTCCTGCGCGCCGTGGGCAAGGCCGGGCTCGTCGTGCAGTCGTCCACCGGAACGATGATGGAGCGCGTCTCGTCGGGCGAGAACCTGCTCGGCTACAACGTGCTCGGCTCCTATGCGGAAACGCGCGCCAGGACCGATCCGGGGCTCGGCGTCGCCTATCCCGTCGACTACACGCTGGTGCTGTCGCGCGTGGC
This sequence comes from uncultured Burkholderiales bacterium, assembly GCA_937903095.1. Lineage (GTDB taxonomy): Bacteria > Pseudomonadota > Gammaproteobacteria > Burkholderiales > Burkholderiaceae_E > Zeimonas. The sequence continues at coordinate 8,704 of CALCZN010000286.1, read as the reverse complement.
CTTCATCAGCCGGAGCGCGACGAACCGGAACGCGGCGAAGCTGTGGATGGATTACCTGCTGTCGCGGCGCGGCCAGGACGTGCTCGCGAACAAGGCGAATCTCGCCTCGGTGCGCGACGACATCGAGGGCGACAACGACGTCGACGGCATGACGAAGAAACTGGGCAAGGCACTGAAACCGATCCCGGTCGATCTGTCGCTGCTCGAGTACCTGGAGCAGGACAAGCGTCTGGCCTTCATCAAGGAGTGGCGCGGCGCGATCGGCAAATAACGCCATCCACTGCGGTCGTCCACTGCGGCCGTCCACTGCATCGTGTTCGTCGCCGCCCCTGCCCGCTGTCGAAGGCGACGGGCAGGGGCGGTTTCGCGACCGGCTCCACCATGACCCGCCCCGGCCGACTTTCGGTTTCCCGCGTCGTCGTCGTCGCCCTGACCGCGCTGGCGATCTATGCGCCGCTCGCGTTCATCGTCGTCCAGAGCTTTCTTTCCGAGCCCTTCTTCCTGCCCGACAAGGAATTGGGGCTGAGCGCGTTCCGCTTCGTCTTCGCCGATCCGGATTTCCACGACGCGCTGCGCGACGGTTTCCTGCTGGCCGGAGGGCTCGTCGTCATTGCCGTTCCGCTCGGCGCGATGCTCGCGTTCCTGATCTCGCGCACCGATCTGCCCGGACGCCGCTGGATCGAGCCGCTGATCCTGATCCCGGTGTTCGTCTCGCCGATGGTGCTCGGCTTCGGCTACGTCGTGGCGGCGGGCCCGGTCGGCTTCTTCTCGACCTGGGCTCACGACCTTCTGGGCTTCGTGCCGTGGAACATCTACTCGCTGCCGGCGATCATCGTCATCGCGGGCCTCACGCACGTTCCCTATGCCTATCTCTACATCTCGTCCGCGCTGCGCAGTCTCGGCTCCGACGTCGAGGAAGCCGCGCGGACGGTCGGCGCCACGCCGCTGCAGGTGATGACGGCGGTGAGTCTTCCGATGGTGCGGCCGGCGCTGTCGTACGCGTCGGTGCTGCTCTTCTTCCTCGGGCTCGAAGTCTTCGGCCTGATGCTCGTGCTGGGCGACCCCGAGGGGCACCTGGTGCTGTCGACCTACCTGTACAAGCTCACCAACAAGCTCGGCATTCCTTCCTACCACCTGATGGCGGCGGTCGCGATGGTGCTGATCGCCTTCACGATTCCGCTGGTGATGCTGCAGCGGCACCTGTTGCGAAGCGCCGGCCGCTATGCGACCGTCAAAGGCAAGGTCGCGCGTGCGCGCGTGCTGCCGCTCGGGCGCTGGCGCGTGCTGGCCGGCGCCGTCGTCGCGCTGTGGCTGTTCGTCGCGATCGTCGTGCCGCTGGCCGGCGTCGTGCTGCGCGCTTTCGTCACGCACTGGGGCATCGGCGTCTCGCTGGCCGACGTGCTGTCGGTGCGCGCCTTCCACACCGTCTTCGAGCAGGCGACGCTGATGCGGGCGATCGTCAATTCGATCCTGATCGGCGTGATCGGCGGCGCGTTCACCGTCGCCTGCTACACGGCGATCGCACTGGCGATGCACCGCAAGCCGGACCGCGTCACGCAGTTCCTCGACTACAGCGTGCTGATCCCGCGCGCCGTCCCCGGCCTGCTCGCGGGCCTTGCCTTCCTCTGGGTGTTCCTGTTCGTCCCGATGTGGCTCGATCGGTCGCTCGACGACGGCTGGCTGTCGGTGCTGCCGGCTGCCGACTGGCTGCGCGATCACGCGATCGAGCCGCTGCGCGACCTGCGATCGACGATCTTCAGCGTCTGGCTCGCCTACTCGGTGGTCTGGATGGCGTACGGCCTGCGCCTGATCTCGACGACGCTGCTGCAGGTGGCGCCCGAACTCGAGGAAGCCGCCCGCAGCGCCGGCGCGAAGCCGGCGACGGTGCGGCGAGGCATCACCGTTCCGCTGGCGCGCTACGGGCTGATCGGCTCGTGGCTGCTGATGTTCCTGATCTTCGAGCGCGAGTATTCCACCGGCGTCTACCTGCTCACGCCGGGCACCGAGACGATCGGCTCGATGCTGGTTTCGCTGTGGGCCACCGGCGCCATCGACATCGTCGCCGCGCTTTCGTTCATCAACATCCTGCTGGTCGTGATCGGCATGGGCGTGGCGCTGCGTTTCGGAGTGAAGCTGCATGATTGAACTCGCCGTCGAGGATCTGTACCTGAGTTACGGCGCCAATCCCGTCCTGAACGGCGTGTCGCTGCAACTGCAGCGCGGCGAGGTGGTGTCGCTGCTCGGCGCCTCGGGCAGCGGCAAGACGACGCTGCTGCGCGCCGTCGCGGGGCTTGAGCTGCCGTCGCGAGGGCGCATCACGATGGGCGAGCGCGTGCTCTTCGACGGCGCGACGCGAACGGAAATGCCGGTCGAGCAGCGCGATCTGGGAATCGTCTTCCAGTCCTACGCGCTGTGGCCGCACAAGACCGTCGAGGAGAACATCGGCTACCCGCTGAAGCTGCGGAAGGTTGGGGCGCACGAGCGGCGCGAGCGTGTGCAGCGCATCCTCGGGCAGCTGGGTATGGGCGGGCTCGGCAAGCGCTATCCGGGCGAGCTCTCCGGCGGCCAGCAGCAGCGCGTGGCGATCGGGCGCGCGCTCGTCTACAACCCGCCGGTGCTGCTGCTCGACGAGCCGCTGTCGAACCTGGACGCCAAGCTGCGCGAGGAGGCGCGCGCCTTCCTGCGCGAGCTCATCCTGCGGCTCGGGTTGTCGGCCATCCTGGTCACGCACGACCAGGCCGAAGCGATGGCGATCTCCGATCGCATCCTCCTGCTGAACGAGGGTCGCATCGAGCAGCAGGGCACGCCGCAGCAGATGTACGCGTCACCCGCGACGCGGTATTGCGCCGAGTTTCTCGGCAGCAACAACCGGATCGAGGGGCGGATTTCCGCCATCGACGGCAGCGACGCGGCGCTGCAGGCCGCGGGCTGTTCGATTCGCGGCGTGGCCAACGGCGCCCTGCAGGAAGGGCAGCCGGCGGTGGCGATCGTGCGCGTCGAACGGATTCGCCTGCGCTCGACGCCGGCGCCCAACAGCGTCTCGCTGCCGGTCTCCGCGAGCATGTATCTCGGCGACAAGTGGGAATACGTGTTCCGGCAGCCGGGCGGTGCGGAGGCGGACGGATTCGCTTTGCGCGCCTACGGCAGCGAGGCGCAGGTGCCGCAGCCGTGCTACCTGGAGCTGCCGCGGGAATCGGTGTGGATCTTTCCGGCGTGACCCGGGATCAGCCGCAGTTGCCGCCGCTGCAGCAGTTCCCGCTGTCGACGCGCACCGCGACCACCGACAACCCGCTCCAGCGCGCCAGTTCGGCCCGCGTGGGATAGCGTCCGGCGAGCGCCTGCCTGCCGTCGACCAGTACCAGCGGCAGTGCATCGGCGCCGACCGTGTCGATGTATGCCTTGACCTGCGCATCGCGCAGGAATTCGGCGGCGTCGCTGGCGAATTCGTAGTGCTCGATGTCGGCGCCCTGTTCGCGGGCGCGCGCGATTTCCGCCATCGCATCGAGACGGCTGCTGGCATTGCGCCCCGCTTCCGAACGGGCGGACTCGAAGATCTGGATGCGGGTCATCGAGGTGTTCTCCGGGAGGGGGAGCGGATGCAGGGCAGTTTCGCCCGGCTCGTGGGAGCGCGGAATGATCGCGATCAATCCGGGTGTCCTTGCGCCTGTTGCCTGGCCCCTGTCGGAGAGCGGGAGGTTCGCGACACCCATGCCAACCGGATGCACGCCATGACGCCGAGCCATCGCCGCAACCGGTTATCGGTTATCGCGCAGTCAACGGATTCACGACTCGTACGTCGTCATAGCGCTGACCATCGGCCAGGTATTCGGACCACAACAAGGGTGCTCCTGAGCGCTGCGCGGCGGCGACGATCAAGCTGTCCCAGTAGCTCAGCTTCCAGCGTGTCTGCATGTCGAAAGCCGAGCCGAGCAGAAGGCGGTCGTTGTCGATCACCCTCCAGGCCAGGTAGTCGCTGCACCGCCGCCACGAGTCGGAAGGATCGAGTCCACCTTTGCGAATCAGGTTGACGTGCAGCTCCTGTAGCACCTGCACACTGATCGCTGCCTTGCCCGGTTCGCTCCACAATGGTTCGATGAGTGCGCGCGCCTGGCGGTGGCGCGGATCGAGCGAATCCGTGTTGGCGTAGTACAGGACGTTGGTGTCGACAAACACCTCAGCGTTCATGCGCCTGCTCGCGACCGAGCGGACCCTCTCGAACCGGCACGGGATGCTTCATGGCGCGAAGGGCGCGCCGGCGGGCGGGTTCGAAACCGTCCAACTCGGCGACGGTTCGGGTCACCAGGTTCCCGACCCATGCCGAGACGGAAGTCTGCTGATCGACGGCGAGATGCCTGATCCGGCGAAGCGTCTTCTCGTCCAGTCGCAGCGTGATGTTCGTGGTCATTTCCATGGCTCCTTCAGGTGCACAGTTTATGTGCCGCACGTAAAAAGTGCAACTGCAACGCCGATGAAATGCCGAGGGACGCGAAGGCGGAAAGCGATTCCCGGATCCGTCGTTCGTAGTTGCCTTCGCAGATGAACACGAGCCCGAAAGGATCCTTCTGCTCCTGCGTCCACTGCAGGTGCTCCGGCACCGACACCCGATGCCTAACGCTCTGCAGCACGAGCGCGCGATCCGCTCGTCCCAGCGGGATCACCCCTTTGAAGCGGAGGATGCTGCTCCCGTGCCGATGCATGACCGCGGTGAGCCAGACGGAGAACATGGGCCACATCATGTGTCGGTCGATTTCCACGTGGAAGGTTTCGAGTCCCTGAGAGTGAACGACCGGCGCGGGGACCGCGTCCGCGGGGAATGCGGAGCGCGGCTCCTCGATCGGCGCGGCCAGGTCGAAGTCGTCGTTCGACGAGGTGACCAGGGCCAACGGGTTCATCTGCTTCAGGCGCTCGGCCGTACGCGCTGCTTCCCCTGCCGCAGAGAGATCGGCCTTCGTCAGCACGATCCGGTTGGCGCAGGCGATCTGGTTGCGCGCTTCGGGAAAGCGCTCGAGCACGTCGGTGTCCGATCCCGCCTCGACGGTGGTGATGCAGTTGCTCACCTCGAGATACTCCGCGAGGTCGCGGTCGCCGAGGATCGTGCCGATGATCCGGCTGGGATCGGCCAATCCCGACGTTTCGAAGACGATGTCGGTGACGGCCGTCTCCGGGTCGCGCTCGCCGGCGGCGAGGATTTCGACGAGTGCCTGCCGCAACGCATCGTCCACGGTGCAACATGCGCAGCCGCCGGCGATCGCCTGCGAAAGAGGCGAGACCGCGCTCACGAGCACGTGATCGATCGCCACCTTGCCGTATTCGTTGATGAGCACGGCCGTCCTGCCTGCGTTCGCGGAACCGTGCAGGTAACGACGCAGCAGCGTCGACTTCCCGCTCCCGAGAAAGCCCGTCAACACGTGCAGGCGGACGCGCGGTCGAAGCCTCATTCGTTCCGCTCCAGGAACTGCCTGGAGAGAAGGTCCGGCGCCTCCAGCCCCAACCGCTTCAGTGCGGGCCACACGTCTGCGAGGTCAGCCGCGACGACGAAGGCCCCGGTCGGTAGCACGAGCTGGTAGGACTCTCCGTCCCAGTCCGCCACGTGCACGCCCTCGTCGCGCAGGACCGCGTTCAGCACCCGCAGAGCCTCCCGCCGTTCGTCGCGGTGGCGGCGGATGTCGAAGGCTTCCAGAGCCGTGCTCTCTCCGCTGGCGCGCGCGGTCCAGTGCTTTCCGCGTCCGAAGACCGCGCAGACTTCACACACGCGAAGCTTCCTCGTGCGCCGACCGGATCGAAATGCCGCGAGTGAGACTGCGCGCGAGGTAATCGGAGACACGAAGCCGCGCCAGGTTCGAATGCGAATCCGACAGATCGGCCGCTGCCGCCGCGTCGCGTCGCTCGATCACGTCGATCAGCTCGCGATGCTCGCGCACGATGTCGTTCATGTGCAGGCTGTACGCCTCGCTGCTGCCGTAGCACTCGAAGGCCATCGCCAGCCGGGAGATCCGCAGGCCATCGGTCAACGTGGTGTCGTACATGCGGGCGATGTACCGGTTGCCGCAGGCGAGGCCGATCGCGTGATGGAAATCCCAGTTGGCCTGGATCATGCCCGAGACGTCGCCTTCGTCATGGCGCTGCTCGAAGGCCTCGCACAACCGGCGCAGTTCGTCGATCGATGCCGCCGGGCGTCGCTGCGCAGCCAGCACCGTGGCCGTTCGCTGCAACAACTCGAAGGCCTCGAGGTGCTCCTGCAGCTGCGGCAGTTCCATGCCGGAGACACGGGCGCCGCGGTTCGGCAGCATTTCGACGAGCCCCTCGGCCGCGAGCCGGATCAGCGCTTCGCGCAGCGGCGTGCGCGAGCCTCCGAGCGCCTGGGCGAGCCTCGCTTCCTCGAGAGGGGCTCCGGGCTTGAGTTCGAGCGAAAGAATCTGCTCTCGCAGTTGCTCGTAGATGTGGCTTCCGCTGGCGCCCTTCGGGCCGCGCCGGATCGTCTTCGCCGGGGACGCCGGCGGCCGCTTGGCGCTTGCCTTCTTCGCAGGCCCGGCTTTCGCCGGCTGCCGGCCGGAGCGCAGATGGGTGGACATGATCGTTCGAGCCTGTTTACACGGCGAATCGGACACCAGTATACTCAGCAGTAGTATACTTGGTGTATACAATAAGTATCCAAATTGCTCCGCGACCGCCCGTCCGGGCGGCGTGGCGAAGCGGAAAACATCGCAGAGGAGCCCCCTATGTCGTGGAATTCGAGGATCGCTGCCGGGTTCGGCGCGGCTGCGCTTTGTTCGGCGCTCATGGCACCCGCCGCTGCGCAGGATGTCTTGAAGATCGGCGCGTCGGTGAGCCTCAGCGGGCCCTTCGCCCGGGAAGGGCAACTGCTGCGCGACGGCTACGACCTCTGGCGCGATACCGTCAACGCGAAAGGCGGCGTCAAGGTCGGCGACAGGACGTACAAGGTCGAGATCGTCTACTACGACGACGAGAGCAAGGCGCCGACCAGCGCGCGGCTCACCGAGAAGCTGATCTCCGAGGACAAGGTCTCGTTCCTGTTCGGCCCGTACTCGTCGGGCATCGCGACGGCCACTGCCGCGATCAGCGAACGCTATCGAGTGCTCACGCTCACGCCGATGGCCACCGCCAACAGCCTGTACGCGCGCGGCTACAAGTACATCTTCACGCCGTCGCCGCTCGCCGACGCCGGGCTGCATCCGCTGCTGAGCCTCGCCACCACCTTTTCCCCGAAACCCACCCGCGTGGCGATCGTCGGCCCGGACGATCTCTTCCCGAACGTGACGAGCGCGGGTGCGGTGAAGAAGGCGCAGGAGATGGGCCTCGAAGTGGTCTACGCCGACAAGTATCCGAAGACGGCCACCGACCTGTCGGCGGTTGCGACGCAGATCAAGTCGGCGGCTCCCGACATCGTCCTCGCGACCGGCTACGCGCAGGACACGATCCTGCTCTTCAAGAGCATGCAGGAGCTGCGCGTGCAGCCGAAGATGCTGGGCGTGGCGATGTCGATCGGCGTCGAGGACTTCCGCACGGCGCTCGGCGCCTCCGCCGAGGGACTGATGGGCGTCGACTACTGGGTGCCGACGCTGTCGTACCAGGATCCGCTGTTCGGCGATTCGAAAGGCTTCGCGAAGGCCTTCGAAGCGAAGTACCGCAAGCCGCCCACCTATCACGCGGCGAGCGGCGCGGCGGCAGGCGTAGTGCTTCAGCTGGCGCTGGAGAAGGCGGGCAGGCTGGACTCGGATGCGGTCCGTTCGGCGATGCTCGCACTGAGAGGCCAGACCTTCTACGGCCCCGTCGAGTTCAACGAGCAGGGCGTGAACGTGAAGGCGACCCTGAACGCCTCGCAGATCGTCGGCGGCGAGCCGAAGGTGATCTATCCGGAGTCGGTGCGCGAGGTGGCGCCCGTCTTCCCGCGTCAGCAGCACTGATCGAGGTGCGCCGGGGGTCGCCGGAAGCGGCTTCCCCTTTCGCCTTCTTTCTTCGCGACAGCGGCTCGCCGGGGCGCGCCGTCCCGGTTTCTCGCGCAACCAACGAGGTCGATTCCCGTGCTGATGCAGACAATCGTCAACGGCCTGCTGCTCGGCGGCGTGTACGGCCTGGCGACGATCGGCTTCTCGATGGTCTGGGGGGTGATGGGCATCATCAACCTCGCCCACGGTGCCTACATCATGATCGGCGCCTACATCGCGTGGGTCGGCTTCGAGCGCTTCGGACTCGATCCGTTCCTGTCGATCCCGATCTCGATGGTCGTCCTGTTCATGGTCGGCTTCCTGATCCAGCGCTTTCTGCTGAATCCGATCCTCAGGACGGGCCTGCTGCTGTCGCTCGCGTTGACCTTCGGGCTCGATCTCATCCTCACCGATCTCTTCGTGCTCGGCTTCACGTCCGACCTGCGATCGGTGCGGCCCGCCTACGCGTCGGAATCGCTTCAGATCGCCGGAGTCCTGATTCCGCAGGTGCGGCTCGCCGCGTGCGTCCTGGCCGTCGCGCTCGCGTGGGGCTTCCATCTCGTGCTGTCGAAGACGCGCCACGGGCAGGCGATTCTCGCCACCGCGCTCGACCGCGAGACGGCACGCATCATGGGCATCAACCCGACGCTCACCTACGCGCTGACGGCGGGTGCCGGCGCCGCGCTCGCCGGCGCGGCGGGAAGCCTCGCGAGCATGCTCTTCCCGATCTCGCCGCACCTCGGCGCCTCGTTCATCGG
>CALCZN010000285.1:0-14581 GCA_937903095.1 uncultured Burkholderiales bacterium | reverse complement strand
CATGCCCACGCTGTACAAGACGCTGCAACAGCAGAACGTCGACGAGAAGATGTACGAGAAGTTCCCGCTGATCCTCTCGTCGGGACGGCTCACCGAGTACGAGGGCGGCGGCGACGAGACGCGGTCGAACCCCTGGCTCGCCGAACTGCAGCAGGAGGCCTTCGTCGAGATCAACCCGAAGGCCGCGAACGATCGCGGCATCCGCAACGACGAGTACGTCTGGCTGTCCACGCCCATCGGCGCGAAGCTGAAGGTCAAGGCGCTGGTCACCGAGCGGGTAGGGCCGGACACCTGCTGGATGCCGTTCCACTTCGCCGGCTGGTGGCAGGGGCGCGACCTGCTCGAGTTCTACCCGGAGGGCGCGCACCCCGTCGTGCGCGGCGAGGCGGTCAACACCGCTACCACCTACGGCTACGACTCGGTGACGATGATGCAGGAATCGAAGACCACGATCTGCCAGGTCGAGAAGTTCGCCTGACGCGCATCGCAGAACGGATAAAGGAGACCCTCCATGGCCCGAATGAAGTTCATCTGCGATGCCGAGCGTTGCATCGAGTGCAACAGCTGCGTCACGGCGTGCAAGCAGGAGCACGAGATTCCCTGGGGCGTGAACCGGCGGCGCGTGGTCACGCTGAACGACGGCCAGCCGGGCGAGCGCTCGATCTCGGTCGCCTGCATGCACTGTTCGGATGCGCCGTGCATCGCGGTCTGCCCGGTCGACTGCATGTACCACACCGACGAGGGGGTCGTGCTGCACGACAAGGACCTCTGCATCGGCTGCGGCTATTGCTTCTACGCGTGCCCCTTCGGCGCGCCGCAGTTCCCGCAGGCGGGCGCCTTCGGCCTGCGCGGCAAGATGGACAAGTGCACCTTCTGCGCGGGCGGCCCCGAGAAGGACGGTTCGCCCGAGGAGTTCGCCAAGTACGGGCGCAACCGGCTCGCCGAAGGCAAGCTGCCTGTCTGCGCGGAGATGTGCTCGACGAAGGCGCTGCTCGGCGGCGATGGCGAGGAGCTCGCGAACATCTACCGGCAGCGCGTGATGGCGCGCGGCAAGGGCGCCGAACTCTGGGGTTGGGGTACCGCCTACGGTCCGGGCGGCGCGCAGCAGCGCAAGCGGGGGAGCTGAGCCATGAACAAGTCACGCATCGCGGCGTTGGGTGCCGCACTCGTCGCCTTTGGCGCGCTAGGCGCCTGCACCGAGAATCCGCAGCTTATCGAAGGCCAGCGGATGGGCCATACGGTGGTCGATCGCGATACGCCGCCCTGGCAGGGCGAGCCGCTGCCGTTCCAGACGCAGTACACGCGCGGTGACGAGAAGAGCTGGGAGAAGCAACTTACGAAGCGGGTTCAGGGGCAGAACGAGTACATCCGCATCGGAGGCTGAACATGAAACGAGTGATGCGGCTCCTGACGCTGCTGGTCGGGCTGTGGTGCGTTGCTGCCTTCGCGCAGCAACAGGACCAGCCCTTGCAGGACGCGCCCACGGCCGAAACGGCGGCGAAAGCGCTGGCCGACACGCGCGAGGATCCGGCCGGGCGCCAGAAGGTCCAGCCGTTGAACAACGCACCGATCTGGCGCCAGGTCAATTCGGCGAAGGCGTTTTCGACGCAGTTGCCGAAGTTCGAGGGCGGTGTGCTGATCGAGCCGCGCGGTGAGGACTGGCGGCAGTTGCGCAACGGACCGATGACCGTCTGGGGCGGCTGGTTCCTGGTGGCGGTGCTGATCCTGATCGCGCTGTTCTACGTTTATCGTGGACAGATCCGCCTGCGCGAGCCGCCCACCGGCCAGCTGATCGAGCGCTTCACCTTCGTCGAGCGTGCCACGCACTGGTTGAACGCGGCGTGCTTCGTCGTGCTCGGGCTCACCGGCATCCTGATGCTGTTCGGCAAGCATATCCTGCTGCCGCTCACCGGCTACACGATCTTCTCGGTCCTCGCGATCCTGTCGAAAACCACGCACAACTTCGTCGGTCCGCTGTTCGCGGCGACGACGATCGCGATGTTCCTGACCTTCGTGCGCGACAACTGGATCCGCGGCTACGACATCCGCTGGCTGATGCGCTTCGGCGGACTGCTGTCGAAGAACAGCCCGCACGTGCCCAGCGGGCGCTTCAACGCCGGCGAGAAGGGGTTCTTCTGGTTCGGCGTGGTCGTGCTCGGCATCATCGTCTCAGTAGCCGGATTCGTGCTCGATTTCCCGAACTTCGAGCAGACGCGCTTCACGCAGCAGACCTTCTGGTGGATCCACGTCGGCGCAGCGCTGCTGTTCATCGCGCTCGTGTTCGGCCACATCTACATCGGCACGATCGGGATGGAAGGCGCGCTCGAGGCGATGGAGACTGGCTACGTCGACGAGACCTGGGCCAGGGAGCACCACCGCTACTGGTACGACGACATCCGCTCGGGCAAGATCCCGGCGCGTCGTTCCGACGAGGCAACGGCGGCGGCGTTGCCGAGTCAGTTTCAGCGTTGAGGAAGTGAAGGGTCAAGGGTGAAGGGTGATTCTTTCCCTTTACCCTTCACTTCACTCCAGTTGCGTGATCCCGTTCTGGATCGCGAACTTGACCAGGTGGGGCAGGTCGTCGATATCCAGTTTGTGCATCATCCTGCTGCGATAGGTATCGACCGTCTTCGGCGACAGAAACAGCATCGTGGCGATCTCGGCGCTGGTCTTCCCCTCTGCGACCAGTTGCAGGATCTGTCGTTCGCGACGACTGAGGCAGTCCAGCGGGCTCGACCGGTGGCGCTCCGCGATGTAGTCGTCGATCACCGATGCGGTAATCCGCTGACTGAGATAGCGCCGTCCCGCGTGCACGTCGCGAACTGCCTGGACCACCTCGACGCCGGCGGAATCCTTCAGCAGGTATCCGTGCGCGCCTGCACGAAGGGCACGGAAAATGTGCTCGTTGGTCGCATGCATCGACAGGATCAGGACCTGGGTCGAGGGACAGACATCCTGCATCTGCAGCGTCGCCTCTATTCCGTTGAGCTCCGGCATCGCGATGTCCATGACGACGACATCGGGATGCAGCCGCCGCGCTTCGCGCACGGCCTCGTGCCCATTCGCGACATCGCCGACGACCTCGATTCCGGGTTGTGCCTGGAGCAGGGCACGCAGGCCGGCACGTACGACAGCGTGATCATCCGCCAGAAGAACTCTGATCATCGGGATTCTCGTTCAAGGTTACGACAACCCTGGTTCCGTGCCCCGGCGCCGAGTCGATGTTCAACCGCGCGCCGATCGCCGCGGCCCGCTCGCGCATGATCATCAATCCCCAGCCGTGGTCCTGCGTCGGCGCCTGAACCGCCGCCGGAACGAAGCCGTCACCGTTGTCTGCCACGGTCAGGCAGATTGAGTCCGCAGTCGTTCGCAGCGTCATCACGGCCTTGTCGGCACGCGCGTGCCTGGCCACGTTGGCGAGCGCGTTCTGGGCCATCCGGAAAAGCGCGTGCTCGGTCGTCGGACCGAGGCGGCGGGCTTGCCCTTCCTCGACGACCGACGTGACCACCCCCGTTCGCTGGGTGAATTCGCCGGCGTACCAGCGCAATACGGGCGCGAGGCCGAAGTCGTCGAGCACGGGCGGCCTCAACTCGGCCATGACGTCGCGAATGCTCTCGGTCGTCTCTTCGATCATCTTCAACGAGTCGTCCAGGCGCGTACGAATCTGGGTGGTCCGATCGGGCGGCAGATGGCTCCGGGCGATGTTCAGGTTGATGCTGAGCGCAGTGAGCTTCTGCCCGACCAGATCGTGCAGTCGATTGGAAACGGCCCGTCGCTCCGCTTCCTGCACTTCGACCATGCGGCGCGCGACCGTGGCGGCCTGCAACTTCTCGTTCTGCTCCTCGATGACGCGTGACTGCGCTTCCCTGGCCGCGGTGGATCTCATCCACAGGTGCAGCACCCCGGCCACGAGCAGCAACGAAAGTGCGTCGAGCACCCGGTTGACGAAGAACGTTTCGTTCGGCGCGAACGAGCCCGCCGGGACCTGCAGTGCGTACACGAGAAACGTCGCCGCGATCAGCGATGCGGCCAGGATCCACAGAACCGCACGACTACGAAGCGCACCGGCCAGGACCAGCGGCAGACCGTAGATCACGGCGACATCGAGCTGGATCCAGGTCGCGAAGTCTGCGGCGACGAGGCCGAGCGCAATGGCGATCACGAGCGTGAACAGCGCCGTGCGCCTCTCGCGCGAGCCTGACCCGAAAGTTGTGGAGTCGATGGCTGCCTCTCCCGGCTTGCTCGCCGCCATCCGAAGTCTTGCGCAGCCTTCGCTGGCCGACGGCGCCGTGGCGTCGATCATTCGAGTTGCGTAATGCCGTGCTGGATCGCGAACTTGACCAGCCCGGGCAAGTCGCCGATCTCCAGCTTCTGCATCATTCGGCTGCGATAGGCGTCGACCGTCTTGGGCGACAGGAAGAGCATCGCTGCGGCTTCCGCGCTCGACTTGCCTTCCGAGACCAGTTGCAGGATCTGCCGTTCGCGCGGGTTCAGCCTGTCGAGAGGACTCGCGTGGTGCCGCTCGAAGACGTAGTCATCGAGCACGGTGGACGAGATCTTCCGGCTCAGATAGCGTCGCCTTGCGTGAACGGCGCGAACGGCATCGGCGACCTCGGCGCCTGCCGAGTCCTTGAGCAGGTAGCCCCTTGCGCCTGCGTTCAAAGCCCGAAAGATATGTTCGGTAGTCGAGTGCATCGAGAGAATCAGAACCTGCGTCGACGGACTGGCCTCGCGGATCGACTGCGTGGCCTCGATGCCGTTCATTTCCGGCATGGCGATATCCATGATCATCACGTCCGGACGCAGTTGTCGCGCCAGCCGTACTGCTTCCCGTCCGTTCGCCGCATCGCCGACCACGCGGATGTCGGACTCTGCGTCCAGCAAAGCGCGCAGCCCGTCACGAACGATGGAGTGATCGTCTGCGAGAAGAACGTTGATCATCTTCCTGCCCTCGATGTTCTCCGGTGCGATTCCGGGACCGTGCCCGGTCAGCGCCGGTCTGCGCATGAAGCGCAGACAGCGGCCAGTACACGGTACCGGAGTCCCCGCCGACCCCGTTCAGTTGCGATACCGAGGACCGTAGACCGTGTTGGACTGGTGCGCGGTTTCGGCGTGGCGCGCCGCGTCACGGATGGCCGCGACGCTACGATCGGCAATGGCGGCGTTCGGTGCAACCCAGGTGATTTCGCCTTCCTGATTCATCAATCCCTGCGCTTGTGCAGTGCGCATCTCGGCGATTACTTCAGCGCGCGTTTTGGTGGAAACGAAAGTGTCATCGGGTGGCGTGATCTCCTGTGCGGACGCCGTGGCGGCGATCGTTGCGAAGATTGCGGTGAGGAGGATCGTTCTCATGATATTTCCTCTTGTTCGTTGAAGGCTCGTTTGCGCCGACGATCAGAGGGCCGGTGCATGAGTCGAGAATACGTTCGCGGGGGCAGGCCGGTAATGGGGCTAACCGGACAACGGCAGCGGGGCGTCCTCGACTGCCGGGCGAAGTGGCCGACAGGGCGTCGACGCGACGGCCGACGAACGACGAAAGGAGCAGGAGTGCGAACCGCTGTGCTGCGGGGCTGGAGTCAGCGCCCTGGCACGATCCCTTTCTTCAGGATCTCGTCGACGGACGGAAACGTCTTGCGCGCGACTTCCGGTACCGACGTCCAGTGCTCATTCGGTGCATAGCCGAAAGGCTTCGTGCCCGGACCGTCGCCGGGCTCTCCCACCACGATTCTTCCGACCATGCCGGCCATTTCGTGAGGCCTGCAGAAATAGTCGTACACGCCCTGCACGGTGAACACGTGCTCGAAGGTGGCGCCGGGTGCGGGATAGGTGCCCAGCAGGACGCCCGAGTCCCATGGCTTCGCAGGCGTGGGGATCCGCAACTCGTGATTGTCGTTGTTCGGGTGATAGGCAGTGATCGAGTGAAAACCGGCGATCTGAACCCATCGGACCGTGTCACCGGGGGCGACGTGGGCGCCAGCCGGGTCGAAATAGGTCTCGCCGGACGGCGTTTGTATCAGCCTGATTTCCACCGTGGCGGCGGATGCGGGCCCTGCGGCGCAGAGCGCCGCAGCGACCGCAACGCACGTCGCCGTCAGAGCCTCGCGAAAAGGCGCCGCCTGCGTTCGCATCGCGACGATGGGCTGGCGCCTGCGCAAGATCCGCATCTACTTCATCTCTGCCTTGACGGCAGCGGGGCTGATCAGCCATTGGACGACGTGGTAGTGCGGCTCTTCCACGCCGGGATGACCCGGGTTGTATTGAATGTCGGTATGGTCGAGCTTCACGCCCTTGGCAACTTCACCCAGCGCATCGAAACTCTTGTGCGCGTCGAGATCCTTCAGCGGAACCATGTAGGTGATGTTGACCAGCTTGCCCTTGTGGTCGTAGCCGAGGAACGGCCCGATCGGCAACGTTGCCGGATCGACATAAAGCGTTCCCAAGCCAGGCACGAAATCGGGCAGCTTCACCAGCGAACTGACTTTCTTGAAGTTGGCCGGTGCCGAAGTGGTGATGCCCGCGGCGAAGCTCGGGGGCGGCGCGGCCAATGCCAGCGGCACTGCCAACGCGAGTCCGATGATGGTTCCGCGGTACCGCGCAAAAAGGTCGTTACGGCTTTCGGTCACGTCGAATCTCCTGGAACATTGCTGTTTCGATCGTAGCGTCACGTGGAGATCGCGAGTACGGAGACTGTTTGACAGTTGGCGTGCGGATTTGTTGATTTCGAACGGACGCCGGCACAGCGGATTCAGGACTTGACCACGGTCAACGCCTTGCCGCTGTGATGCAGGATCGCCGGCTCGCCGGGATGATGGTCGTGCTGGCGGATGTCGTACATCGTGTTGTCCGCCGTGGTCCCGAGCTTGTGCACGCCGATGACGGTGCCGTGACCGACGGCGCTGCGGTAGTGCCAGGTCACGTTCGTGCCGGCGGGCCATATTCATCCCTCCAGTCTCCGAGATTGCGCCCTGCCCGACGAGCGGGAAATGGGGAAACCGCCACTACCGGGGTGAGGGATTCTCGATCACCGGCGCAGCCAATGCAGGGATCGGCTGACGAGATCCTGCGCGCGCGACGCCGGGCGCGCACGGTTGCAGGCGTCGGCCGCCTTCCTGATCGCCTCGGCCTGGGTCGGATACGGGTGGACGACGTGGGCCAGGCGCCGCAGTCCGATCCGCGCTTCGATCGCCAGCGTGATCTCGCTGATCATTTCGCCCGCGTGGCGGGCGACGATGGTCGCGCCGCGAATGCGGTCCGTCCCCTCATCGACGGTGATCTTGACGAATCCCGTTTCTTCGTCGTCGGCGATCGCGCGATCCACGTCGTGCATCGGAACGGTGTAGGTATCCACCGGAATTCCCCGCTCGCGGGCGTGGCGCACGTAAAGACCGACGTGCGCGATCTCCGGGTCGGTATACGTGCACCACGGAATCGTCAGTGAGCTCCATCGCCGCCGCGCGTGAAAGAGCGCGTTCTGGACGGCGATGCGTGCCGAGGCGTCGGCCGTGTCGTTGAACTTGTGCGCCAGGCATGCATCGCCGGCCGCGTAGACGCGCGGGTTGCTAGTGCGCAGGAAATCGTCGACATGGATGCCATGGCGGCGGTCGTAGTCGATTCCGGCAGCCTCCAGCGCGAGTCCGTGGACACTCGGCACCCGACCGGTGCCGGCGAGGATGGCATCGACGGTGACCGTGCTCTCGTAGTCGTCGCTGACGAGATCGACCACCTTCCGGGTGCCTTCCGCTCGCACGTTCACGACCCGGGTATTGAGTCGAACCTCGATGCCATCGCGGGCGAAGGCGTCGGACAGCACCTGCGCCGCGTCGCGCTCTTCCCTCGGCAGGAACAGAGGCCGCTTCTGCACGATGACGGTCCGCACACCGAAGCGACAGAACGCCTGCGCCATTTCACAGCCGAGCGGGCCGCCACCGATGACCAGCAGGCGGCGGGGCGCTTCGCTCAACTCGAACGCGTTTTCGTTGGTCAGGAAGCCGGCTTCGGCAAGGCCCGGAATCGAAGGCGTAGCGGGCCTCGCGCCGGTCGCGATCACGGCCTTTGCGAAGTGCAGGATCGCGCCTTTCACGCTCAACGAGTCGGCCCCGGTGAAGGCGGCCTGACCGAAGAAGACATCGACGCCGGCTGCCGTCAACCGTTGCGCCGAATCCGATCGACTGGCGCGCGCGCGAATCTGGCGCACGCGGCGCATCGCCAACGCGAAATCGGCCGGGATGCCCGGCGAAGCGAGCGCGCCGTATCTGTCGGCGTCGCGCATCTCCGCGTAGATGCGCGAGGTGCGAATGAGCGCCTTCGATGGCAGGCAACCGATGTTGAGGCAGGTGCCGCCGAGCAGATGACGCTCGATCAGCGCCACCTTCGCGCCTTTCGCCGCGGCGGTTCGCGCCGCGATCAGTCCGGCGGTACCGGCGCCGATGACGACAAGGTCGTAGCGTTGCACGGGAACCGGGTTGCGCCAGTCGGCGGGCCGCACGTTGTGCGTGCGCTCATGCTCGGCGGGCTCATTCTCGGGAAGGTCGCCGCCGCGTTGCCGCTGCATGCACGTCGCGGTCGCCATCGCGGTCATCGACGGCCTGCTACAACCAACCACCCGCGAACCCCGCGCGTCGCAGCCCGGTGACGATATAGGCGCAGTTGCGCATCAGTCGCCAGATCAACTGCGTTCGGTGGTTTTCGATCATCGTCGCCACGATGCCCTGATCGAGACCGTAGTACCCCGGCGATATCCAGAACCTGCCGTCGGAATCGATCAGTCCCGGGTTGAAAGCGCTCGCGTACCGATGATCCAAAACCATCTCGGGATAACGTCGGGCCATCGTTCGCATGGTCGCCAGGGCGATCTCCGGCGCAAAGGGCAGGGACGCCGCTGCTGCCCATCCCGCGAGCGTTCCGTCGTCGGGCCCGTAGGGCACGCCACGCGCCGTGTATCCGAACAGTCGTCTTCCCGCGTTCGCCGTGCCCGCATCCGCAGCGTTCGGCCCATCGCATGCAGTCAGGCCCCAGCACTGTTCGTCGTAGCCGATGAATTCGCCCGGGTTGCGACGCATATATTCGCGCTGGACGAGGACGGCGCGCCGGCTGTTCTCGAAATAATCGCTGCGCTTGGCTCGCATGAACGGATCGCGAATACCGCGGAAATCGATCCATGCATGGGAGAACTGATGTATGAAGAGTGGCCCCGCATACAGGAAATCGATGTCGTAGAGGTTTTCCCACTGGTAGGTCGCGGTCCACGCCTCGTAGGTGTCGGGCGCGGGCGGATGCGTCGGCGACCCCAGCGCCAGCACATACAGGATGATGCTCTCGCTGTAGCCTTCCCAGCCGTAATGCAGAAATCCGCTCTCCGGCTTCCATCCCTGCATGATCGTCCTGCCGCTGTTCTGCGCCCAACGCCAGTCGACGCGGCGATACAGCTGATCGGCGATTTCGCGCAGCTCCGCTTCGCGAGCCGTTTCCCCGCCGAAATACATCCGGACGGTCAGCGCACCGGCGATCAGGATTGCCGTATCGATCATCGACAATTCCGAACGCCAGATGCGCTTTCCGGAACGCATGTCGAGGAAGTGGTAATAGAACCCGTTGTAGCCGGTCGAATCCGGCGCGCCGCGCTGGTCGCTGTCGCGAAAGAAGCGCAAGGCCGTCAGGCTCGATTCGAGCGCCTCGTCGCGCGCTACCCAGCCACGCTCGACCGCTACCGGATACACGGACAGCGCGAATCCCACGACCGCGATGCTGCACGGCCAGTGCTCGCGGGTCGTGTCGGCGACCAGGCCGTTTGCCGGATTTACCGTATGCCGGAAATAATCGAATGCGGCGCGCTCGACGTCGTCGAGCAAACCTTCATTTTCGCTCGAAGTGATCGGGTCCACGCTCGAAAAACTGGCACGGTCCACGCCCGGACCGCGCCAGTGTGCCGCTGAAATCGAGGTGGCCGCAGTCGGAATCCCCGGACAAGTGTTGTCGGGGATTCGTGCTTTTGCTCCTTACTTCGGGCGCCCGGTTTCCACCTGCTCCAGCGGTTCCGCGCTGGCGGCGCTGCGCGGTTTGCGCACGCGCGGCTTGCGAGGCGGCGGCACCGTTTCGGGTTGCGCCGCCGGGGCCGCGTGGCTCGTCTCCACCCATTGCAGGCCGGCCGACTCGACGATCGATTCGAGCTGATCCCGCGGTAGCGGCGCCGGAGCGATCGGTTCGTCCGCTTCTTTCGGCGCGACTCGTTCAGCCTGGGGCTCTTGCGCAGCAGCATGCGACGTTGCCGTCGGCTCGACCGCAGTCGGCTGCGCCGGCGGCACGCTGTTCACCGCCTCGATGTCGGTCGATTCGACCGGCGGCATGCGCAGGCTCTTAGGAATGACGCGTGGGCCTTCGTCGGCGGGTACGGGGGGGCGATGTGCTTCGGTTCGTCTCGTCGGCGCGGCCGAGTCGGTCTCGCTGCCGACTGCGCCGTCTGCCAGGTCGGGGGACGCCGCTTCGGCTGCCGCAGCCTCGATGCCGGCGGTTTCCGCGTCCGTTGCCGCAGCCGCTTCCTCGGCGGTTTCGCGTTCGTCGTCGGCAGCCGTTTCAGCGGCTTCGCCGTTACCGTCGGCGACTGCCGCGGCGCCGCGCTGCGCGCCGCCACGTCGGCCGCGTCGCCGGCGACTGCGGCCGTTGCGCGACTCGTCTCGGGCTTCGAGCGCTTGCTGCGACTCGTCATCGCTGCCAGGGGCAGCGCCCAGCAGTTCGGCGTCGGCCAGCGCGGACGGCACGACGCTCGCTTCATGCGGCACGGCCGCTTCGGTTCGCTGGCTTTCGTCTACCGCTTCGGCTCGCCGGGTTCGCTCGGCGCGTTCGCCACGCTCGGCACGTTCCGCACGATCCGCGCGTTCGCCGCGTTCGCCATGGGCTGCGCGTTCCGCTCGTTCGGGGCGTTCCGCCCGCTCGGGACGTTCGGCCCGCTCGGCTCGCTCGGCGCGTTCACCGCGATCCACTCGCTCGGCGCGCTCCGCTCGTTCGCCGCGATCGGGGCGCTCGGTGCGTTCCGTTCGTTCGCCACGGTCGCGGCGTTCACCGCGTGCGGGGCGCGCCGCTTCGTCGCGCGTGCCCGCTTCGCGTTCGGGGCGGCGGGTGCGTTCGCCGCGTTCCCCGCGTTCTCCATCGCGCCGATCACGGCCGCCGCGATTGCCTCGGCCGTTGCGGCCGCCGCGCTCGGCAGCGCCGGCTTCGCGTTCGCCGCGCGCAGGACGTCCCTCGCGGGCTTCGCCGCGCCCTTCGGTGCGCGCGTCCGCGCTGCGTTCCGCGCGTGCCGGCGCTCTGGCGTCGGCGCCGGGGCCGGCGAGCGCGCTCGCCTCGTTCGCCGGCTTGCGGCGCAGCCAGCCGAGGATGCGTCCGAGCAGCCCGTCGGCGTTCGCCGACGCCGGTTCGAGCATCGGGGCGCGTGCGCCGGAGTGCGACGGCGCGCTGGCCTCGACGCGCTCGGGCTGCGCCGGCGCGGCGACCGTGCGCGGCGGGCGCGGAGGAGGCGGCTGCTCGGGCGTGATGCCGCGCACGACCGCTTCCTGGCGCGGCTTGATCGCCTCGAACTTGCTCTCGAGGTACGAGTTGTCGTGCGCCGGCGCGTCGGCCAGCGTGTGGCTGGCGCGATAGGTGGCGAGGCGCTCGTCGTCGTGGCGAATGCGCTCGGTCTTGTAGTGCGGCGTCTCGAGGTGCTGGTTCGGGATCAGCACGATCTCGACCTTCAGCCGCGCCTCGAGCTTGTTCAGTTCGCTGCGTTTCTCGTTGAGCAGGTAGGTGGCGACGTCGACCGGCACCTGCGCGTGCACGGCCGCCGTGTTGTCCTTCATCGCTTCTTCCTGGATCACGCGCATCACGTGCAGCGCCGACGATTCCGTGTCGCGGATGACGCCGGTGCCGTTGCAGCGCGGGCAGGTGATGTGCGTGCCTTCGTTCAGCGCCGGGCGCAGGCGTTGGCGCGACAACTCCATCAGCCCGAAGCGCGAGATCTTGCCGGTCTGCACGCGCGCGCGGTCGTAGTGCAGCGCGTCCTTCAGCCGCTGCTCGACTTCGCGCTGGTTCTTCGAGCTCTCCATGTCGATGAAATCGACGACGATCAGCCCGCCGAGGTCGCGCAGGCGCATCTGGCGCGCCGCTTCGTCGGCCGCCTCGAGGTTGGTGCGCAGCGCCGTTTCCTCGATGTCGGAGCCCTTGGTGGCGCGCGCCGAGTTGACGTCGATGGCGACCAGCGCCTCGCTGTGATCGATGACGACCGAACCACCCGAGGGCAGCGGCACGATGCGCGAATACGCCGTCTCGATCTGGTGCTCGATCTGGAAGCGCGAGAACAGCGGCGTGTCGTCCCGATAGCGCTTCACCCGCTCGACGGTGTCGGGCATGACGTGCGCCATGAACTGGCGCGCCTGCTCGTAGATGTCGTCGGTGTCGATCAGGATCTCGCCGATGTCGCTCGTGAAGTAGTCGCGGATCGCGCGGATGACGAGGCTCGACTCCTGGTAGATGAGGAAGGGCCCGGGGGCGGAGCCGGCCGCCGCCTCGATCGCCTTCCACAGCTGCAGCAGGTAGTTCAGGTCCCACTGCAGCTCGTCGGCGCTGCGGCCGATGCCGGCGGTGCGCGCGATCAGGCTCATGCCCGAGGGGTACTCGAGCTTGTCCATCGCCTCGCGCAGCTCCTGCCGGTCTTCGCCCTCGATGCGGCGCGAAACGCCGCCGCCGCGCGGGTTGTTCGGCATCAGCACGAGATAGCGGCCGGCCAGCGAGATGAAGGTGGTGAGCGCCGCGCCCTTGTTGCCGCGTTCTTCCTTCTCGACCTGGACGATGATCTCCTGGCCTTCGGAAATCGCGTCCTGGATGCGCGACTTCGAATCGGCGCCGTTGCGGAACCAGCTCTTGGCGATTTCCTTGAACGGCAGGAAGCCGTGGCGTTCTTCGCCGTAGTTGACGAAGCAGGCCTCGAGGCTGGGCTCGACGCGGGTGACGACGCCCTTGTAGATGTTGCTCTTGCGCGATTCGCGCCCGGCCGATTCGATGTCGATGTCGATGAGCTTCTGCCCGTCGACGATCGCCACGCGCAGCTCTTCGGCGTGCGTGGCATTGAACAGCATTCGCTTCATGCAAATGACTCCGTGTGCGGCGCTGCGGCGTGGCTGCGCGCGACGGCCAGCGGGTCGATGCGAACGGAATGCAGGAGAAGGAATGCCGGCGGCCCGATGGCGCGCCGGGCGCGGCGCGCGCGAGGCGATGTCGGTGCTATCGGCGCCCTGACGTGCCCGGGGCACGAGCGCGCGCCGGCCGCGGGCGTAAACCGTCGGGTTCGGTGAAGGCGTTCGAAGGCATCGGGGATCGGGAGTGGGCGCTGCCGGGGACGACGGCGCGGGAGGGCGGTCGTCCTGTTTGCATTCTTCTCGAGAATAATCCGCATCGGCCCGCGCCTGCTCGCCTTGGGGCGGAGCAGGCCGCGGTTGAAAGATTCCAGTCGTGGCGGCGATCGGGTTGCGCTGCAGCCTGGACGCCAGTCGCCCGGGTACAATCCGGACTCTCGAGTCGGGAGCCGTGGGCGCTGCGCGGCATTTTTCGCTTCGGCGCAGGTCACCGGGGCATCCGCGGAGTCCGGGACGGCCGACGTGCGGGTGGCCGTTTCCACTGGCCAGAATCGCACACGACGCCGGAAGTATATCGCAACATGGAACGATCGCGTGCAAGGAGCGGGCCGGACGGCGCCGGGGATGCATGCGATTCCCGCGCGTCCGTGGGCGATTCCCCGCCCGTGGGCGATTCCCGCCGTGCATCTGCCGGCGATTCCCGCGTGCCGGTGGGCGCAAGCCGGATCGAGATCGACGACGACGACGCGGGCCAGCGGCTCGACGCCTTCCTGGCCCGGCGCTTCGCCGCCGTTCCGAAGAGCCACCTCTATCGCTGGATCCGCAGCGGACAGCTGCGGGTGAACGGTTCGCGCAGCCGCATCGACTACCGGCTTCAGGCGGGCGACCAACTGCGCATCCCGCCGGTCTTCGGCGATGCCGGACGCGATTCGACGCGCTCGCCGGCCGTCGCCGCGCACGGCGGCATCGATCCGGTGCAGCGGGAGCGCGCGAGTCTCGCGCGCCGGCTGCCGGTGCTCTTCGAGGACGACGACCTGATCGCGATCGACAAGCCGGCGTCCGTCGCCGTGCACGGCGGCAGCGGCGTCTCCAGCGGCGTTATCGAGCAGCTGCGGGCGGCGCGGCCGCAGGCGCGCTTCCTCGAGCTCGTGCACCGGCTCGATCGCGAGACCTCGGGCGTGCTGCTCATCGCCAAGCGCCGGGCGGCGCTGGTGAACCTGCACGCGCAATTGCGCGAGCGCGACACCGACAAGCGGTACCGGGCGATCGTCGTCGGCCGCTGGCCGCTGCGCACGCGCAAGCTGTCGTTTCCGCTGTTGCGCCGCGACGCGCCCGACGGCGATCGCCGGGTCGTGGTCGATCGCACGGGGCTCGAGGCGATCACCCATGTGACGGGCCTCGTGCATTCGCAGGCGGCCGGGGCCGGCGAGATCTCGCTCGTCGAGGCCCGGCTGGAGACGGGACGCACGCACCAGATCCGC
>CALCZN010000284.1:0-7664 GCA_937903095.1 uncultured Burkholderiales bacterium | reverse complement strand
TGACTATTTTCGACGACAACGATCGCATCGTCGACGAGGATGCCGATCGAGAAGATCAGCGCGAACAGCGACACGCGGTTCAGCGTGAAGCCCCACGCCCACGACGCGAACAGCGTGGCGACGAGCGTGAGCAGCACGGCGGCGCCGACGACGACGGCTTCGCGCCGCCCGAGCGCGAGGCCGACCAGCACGATCACCGAAGCGGTCGCGAAGGCGAGCTTGAGAATCAGCTGATTCGCCTTGTCGGATGCCGTCTGCCCGTAGTCGCGCGTGATCGTCCATTCGACGTTCTCGGGAACGACGCGGTTGTGCAGCGATTCGAGACGCGCGCGAACGTCGCGCGCGACGTCGACGGCGTTCGCGCCCGGCTTCTTCGTCACGGTGACGGTCACCGCGGGGAACACGTCGCCCGGCGATACCCGCTCCTGCCGCGCGTTGCCCGCTGCCGCGTCCTGCGCCGCGCTGCCCGGCGTGAACCAGACGTATTGCCCCGGCTGCGCGGCGCCCGCCGTCACCTGCGCGACCTCGTGCAGATACACGGGGCGTCCGCGCGAGACGCCGACGACCAGCGAGGCGACGTCGTCGGCCGAACGCAGGAACTCTCCGGTCTGCACCGACAGCATTCCGCTTCCGCGCTCGACGTCGGGCACGCTGCCGGCAGGCATGCCGAAGTTCGCCGCCGCGAGCGCGCGTCGCAGGCCCGCGACGTCGATTTCGCGCTCGCGCATCCGCGCCGGATCGAGCGCAACCGAAACGACGCGCCCCGGCCCGCCGATCGTCCGGACTTCGCGTACGCCGCCGATGCGCGCGATCTCGATCTCCAGCGTATGCGCGACGCGCTCGAGATCGGCCGCCGGGCGCGCATCGCGCGCCCACAGCGTGACGGCGAGCACCGGCACGTCGTCGATGCCCTTGGGCTTGACGATCGGTTCGAGCACGCCGAGATCGCGCGGCAGCCAGTCGCTATTCGCCTCGAGCGCGTCGTACAGGCGCACCAGCGCCTCGGTTCGCGCAACCCCCACCTTGAACTGGACGGTGAGCACCGCGACGCCCGGGCGCGCCACCGAATACGTGTGGTCGACGCCGGCAATCTGCGACAGCACCTGCTCGGCCGGCAGCGCGACGAGCGCCTGCACGTCGGCGCTCGACGCGCCGGGGAACGCGATCATCACGTTCGCCATCGTCACGTCGATCTGCGGTTCTTCCTCGCGCGGCGTGACGAGCACGGCGAACAACCCGAGCAGCAGCGCCGCGATCGCGAGCAGCGGCGTCAATGCGCTCGACTGGAACACGCGGGCGATCCGCCCGGCCGCGCCGAGCCGCGGCTGCGCCGGCTGCGATTTCGTCGACACCGGCATCAGCGCGCCGCGGCGCGCGGGGTGGCGGCACGCGGGGTGGCGGCAAGAAGGCCCGCGCGAACGGGATCGGCAGCGACCCTCTCGCCTTCGGCGAGCCCGCCCAGCACTTCGACCTCGTCGCCATGGGCGCTGCCCAGTCGGATCGCGCGCAGCGCGAAGCGATCGCCGCGCGCCACGTAGACCGCGTCGAGTTCGCCGCGACGCAGGACCGCGCGCTGCGGAATCGTCCTGCGCACCACTTCGGCGCCGTCGAAGCGCACGCGCGCACGCTGCCCGGGGACGCCCGGAACCTTGACGGATTCGGCGAACTCGAGCCGCAGCTCGCGCGTCTGCGCGACCGGGTCGACGCCGGGAACGAAAGTGCGAAGCGACGGAACGAGGATCTGCCCGTTGGCGAACACCACCTCGACCCGGCGCGCGTCCTGCGCGCTCGACAGCGCCGACAGCGGCACGTGGACGACCACCCGGATGGCGCCCGGCTGATAGAGGGTGGCGACCCCGCGGCCCGGCACGGCCAGATCGCCCGCTTCGACGAGCGTGGCGAGCACGATTCCATCGTAGGGCGCGACGACGGTGGTGAAACTGCGCGCCAGCGTTGCCTGCTGCGCGCCGGCGACGGCCTGCCGCTCGGCGGCCTTCGCCGCGTCCAGGCGCGCCTGCGAACCATCGAGCGCGGACCGGCTGAGGAAGCCGCGCTCGACGAGCGCGCGGTTGCGCTCCCACGCGGCCTGGGCGTCGACGCGCTCGGCCCGGGCCTGCGCGATTGCCGCATCGCTGCGCGCGACCGCGGCCTGCGCATCGCGCGCGTCGATGCGGGCAAGCGGCTGGCCCGCGCGCACGGGGTCACCCGCGCGCACGAGCCGTTCGACGACGTTGCCGCTCACCTGCGCCGCGACGGTGCTCTGGCGCACCGCTTCGAGCGTGGCGTCGAACTCGAGCGCCGAGCGCACCGGCCGCGCACGCACCTCGACCGTTTCGACGGCCGGAGGATCGGATTCGGCCAGTGCCCGGGCGCTCGCGACCGACAGCGCGAAGGCTGCGCCGGCGAGGGCCGCGGCGGCGAAGCGGCCGGCGCGATCGAGGCTCCCTGCATGCGGCCGCGGCATGCGAGCTGGGGCGGCGTCGTCCCGGTGGATGTCGTCCATGCACGGGATGATACATATACCCCTATGGGTATGCAACCGATGCCGTCGCGCAGAACGAGAAAACGCCCCGGAGCCGCGGCCGCCGGGGCGTTGCTGCCGGGATTCGCCGTGCTCAGCTCGCGCCGGCGAGGATCCAGTCGACGATCGCCTTGACGTCTTCCTTCGGAACGGTCGGATGCGGAGGCATCGGTACCGGGCCCCAGACACCGGAGCCGCCCTTCACCACCTTGTCGATCAGCTTGCCCTCGGCCGCCGGATCGCCCTTGTACTTGGCGGCGACGTCCTTGTAGCTGGGTCCGACCAGCTTCTTGTCCACCGCGTGGCACGAAGCACAGTTGTGCTTCTTCATCAGCGCGAGCGCCTGCTCCTCGGTGATCGGCTGGGCAGCGCCGCCTCCCGACGCCGCGCCGCCGGACGAGGCGCCCGAGCCGGAGTCCGCCTGCGCGAGCTGCGTCGTGCCGCCGTTGGTCGCAGCGGCCGCGGCACCACCAGCCGGGGCGCCACCGGCCGCCCCGGCCGGCGCAGCGCTCGCCTGCGGCGAACTGCTGTCGGCGCCCGATCCGGGCTGGCTCAGCGCCTCGCTCGAGTGGTTGTTCGCCTGTCCCGCCTTCGGCATCGCCTGCTGTTCCTGCTGCTTGCTCAGATCCTCCTTCGGCTTGGTCGCGGCGCTGTCGCGCCCCGAGTCCCCGCCCGCCGCGCCGGGCACGTTCGTCTGCGGCAGGGTCTCGGCAGGACCGCGCGGCCCGGTGACGAGCTTGTCGTCAGTGGTAGGGGAGCCGGCGCTCGACGACTGGCTGCTCGTCTGCGGCGACGCGGGCGGTTTGTCGTTCGAGTTGTCGCAGCCGGCGAGCAGGAATGCCGCCGCCACGATCGGGAGCCATCGTTTCATGCTGTGTCCTCTTTGGTTGTCGGTGAAGGCCGAGACGAGAACGGAATCGGCCGAGACGCCGCGGGCGCGAAGCGCGCGCCCCCCGTGTGGGGAGAAGGCGCGCGCAATGCGATGAACAGCGCGATGAACAGCGCGATGAACAGCGCGATGAACAGCGCGCTCGACAGCGCGTTTGACCGCGGCGGGAAATCAACGGCGGTCGCGATCCTTGCCGACTTCGTGGCCGACCACACCGCCGACCACGGCGCCGCCGGCAGTACCGAGGGGTCCGCCGATCGCGGCGTTACCCGCCACTCCGCCCACGGCGGCGCCCACCGCGGTGCCCTTCTCGGCGCCCGACATGCTGTCCCAGGTGGAACACCCCGCCATCAGCGCGAGGGACGACGCCAGCACGGCGGCTTGTGCGATTCGATGCATCATGGCCTTTCTCCTTTGGCTGGTTCTCATCGCGAGCCGCGTATCAGTCCCAGCACGAGGCTGATCACGGCGACGATGAGGAACAGGAAGAACAGGATCTGCGCGATGCTCGCCGCGCCGGCGGCGATTCCGCCGAAGCCGAACACCGCGGCGATCACGGCGATCACGAAAAAGACGAGTGCGTAATAGAGCATGGAGTCCTCCTGCGCAGGGGCGCTGCGTCACGACGGACGACTGCGCCGCATCCCGCTGTCGTCGTCAGGAAGCTTCGTTTCCCAGTCCCTGATCTGCCGATCGGCTTCGTCCTTGCTGTAGCCGTAAGCCTCCTGCAACTTCCCGGCGAGCTGATCGCGCTTGCCGGCAATCACGTCGAGCTGGTCGTCGGTGAGCTTGCCCCACTGTTCGCGCGCCTTGCCGCGGAATTGCTTCCAGTTGCCTTCGATTCGATCCCAGTTCATGACTACCCCGGTTGGTGCGGACTTTCGTCGGTGCCTGCGCAGCCGCAACTCGCGTGCCCGAAGCACGAACGCGGCGCGCATCGGCGCGCATCGACGAATCAGGGGCGGGCATGCTGCTTGCCCACTGCGCTGCGCAATGCCGCGCCGTCGTCAGCATCCGCGCAGCGTCTTTCGCGCGATTCCCGGCGCATCCACCGGCTTTTTCCACGCCCCACGGAGGCACGCATGAACGCAAGAACCCTTGGCGCCGTACTGCTCACGGCAACGATGATCGGCGTGACCGGCTGCTCGGTGACCCGCGGCCAGCAGACGGCGGGCGAGTACGTCGACGATGCGCGCGTCACCACCGAAGTGAAGGCGAAGTTCGCATCCGATCCCACCGTTGCTGCCACCAGCATCGGCGTCGAGACGCTCAACGGCACGGTGCAGTTGACCGGCTTCGCCAAATCGCAGGCCGAGAAGGATCGCGCCGTGGCGCTGACGCGCCAGGTCAAGGGCGTTCAGGCGATCAAGAACGATATCGTCGTTCGCCCGTAGCCTCCCCCGTAACGTCAGCCCGTAGCGAACTTCTACCCGATGCCCGGCCCGGCGTCCTCGCCGCTCGCCGGGCATTCCGCGTCGGGCGCAGCGGCGAATGCGTCGCGATCGTCCGTGGCATTGCGACTCGTCGTCGCCGGCACGTCGGGACTCGCGACCGTGTCGAAAAAGCCGAGCCAGGCCGGCGACTCCACGGGCGGTCCGGCAGAGACGGGAAGATGCACGGTGAAGGACGCGCCCCTGCCCTTGCCTTCGCTGTGCACCGCCACCTGGCCGCCGTGCGCCTCGACGATGTGCTTGACCAGCGCGAGCCCGAGCCCGAGACCGGCCTTGCGGCTGCGCCCGCTCGATTCGCCCTGCCGGAAGCGATCGAAGACGTAGGGGAGCAGCTCGGGTTCGATTCCGTCGCCCTCGTCGTCCACGCGCAGCACGAGCCACTGCCCGTCGCGTTGCAGGCGCACCGATACGCGTGCGCCGGATTTCGAGAACTTGACCGCGTTCACCAGCAGATTCGACACCGCCTGCTGCAGGCGGATCGCGTCGCCGAGCGCCTCGACGGGCCCATCGGCCTGAAGCTCGATGCTCACGCCGCTGGCGGCGGCCGGCTGGCGCTGCGACTCGACCGCATCGCGCACGACGCGATCGAGGCGCACGCGCTGCAGCTCGAGCGCGAGCTTTCCCTGCTCGATGCGGGCAAGATCGAGCAGATCGTCGATCAGCCGGCTCTGCGCTTCCGCGTTGCGGCGGATCACCTGCGCTGCGCGCTGGACGTTCCCGTTCCCGGTCAGGGAGCCGCGGTCGAGCACCTGCAGCCATCCGAGTATCGCATGCAGCGGCGTTCGCAGCTCGTGGGAGACGATCGCGAGGAATTCGTCCTTGCTCGCATTCGCCGATTCCGCGTCCAGGCGCGCTGCGCGCTCGCGCTCGACCGCTTCCGCCGTCGCCATTGCGGCGGTGACGAGCAGCACGAGCTGGTGCACGATCACTTCGTCCTCGGGAACGAAGCCGGCATCGATCGCGTGCAGCAGCACGAGCCGCGCGAGCAGCGGCTGGTTGCCGATGCGGATCGGCACGATCATCGCGTCTCCGCAGCCTTCGGGCCACGCGCGCGGGTCGACCGCGGCCGATTCGATGCGCACGCGCGCGATCCGGTCTTCGCCGCCGACCATCCAGTAGCGGCTCGCCTCGAGCAGCGCGCGGCGGTTCGCGAAGCTCATCGGGTCGGCGCTCGAGACGGCGATGCGCCGCGCGCCGAGCGCGCCCTCGCGCAGCAGCAGCGCATGACGGCATCCCACCAGTTGCCGCGCACGATCGGCCAGATGCTCGAGCCGTGACTGGTCGTCGGCAAGTGCGGGTATCGCCAGGCCGGCGTCGGCGAGCGCACGCAATTGCGCCGCGCGCGCGCGTTCCCGCTCGAGCGAAGCGCTGCGCTCGCGCTCGACGCGCTGGCGCTCGACGATCTCCTCGCGCAGCTGCAGGTTGCTCGCCGACAGCTGCTCGGTGCGCTCGCGCACCCGCGTGTCCAGCTCCTCGTTCGCGCGGCGCAGCGCCGCCGTCATTTCCTCGGCGAGCCGGTGCGCGCGATCGCGCGTCGTCGCCATCGACCACAACACGCCGAACAGCAGCAGGCCCAGCAGCGAAACGCCGGCCGGGAGCGCCCATGATCGTCCCGGAAGCCGATTCCCCGCCGCACCGCCCGGTACGCGAATCACCTCGAGCGTCCATCGGCGATCGAGCGCCTGAACCGGCACACGCATCGCGCCGCTCCAGTCGCGCTCGGCGGCAGCGGTGTCGGCGTCCTGGTAGAGCAGCGAGCGCGGATCGCTGCTCGCCGTGTCGTACAGGCGCACCAACGTGGTGGTGTCCATGCCTCGCACGCTGCGCATCAGGTCCGCCGGGCGCAAAGGCGCGTACACCCATCCCTGGAGCGCCGCGCGGCGCGCGGCGACCGACTGCGGAATGACGCCGGTGGCGTACACCGCGCGGTACATCAGCACGCCGGCAAGCTGCTCGCGGCCCGTGTCCTGCACCAGGCCCACGGCGCGCGAGAGAGTCGTCTCGCCCGAATCGCGGCTGGCGTGCATCGCCTCGCGGCGATCCGGATTGCTGAGCATGTCGAAGCCCAATGCCCGCGCGTTGGCCGCGTTCATCGGCTCGATATAGAGAATCGCGCTCGATTCCACCCGCGGCCCGGAGGGCCAGACGCGAAAGCTGTCCAGCCCTTCGGCACGTACCTCGCTTTCGAGTGCGGCGATCGCTTCGGGCTGCACGACCGTGGCAAAGGCGATTCCCTGGAGCCCCGCATACGACCTGCCGAGATCGAAGGCCTCGACGAAGGCGCGCCACTGCGCGCGAGTCGGCGCCTGCGTGGCGGCGAACAGCGAGGCGCCGGCGCGCAGGACCATGTCGTAGGCGACGAGGCGCTGCTCGATGCGCCCGGCCATCGCCTTCGCGTACTCGAGCGTGCGCGCGTCGTATTCTTCCCTGACGCGGGCCTCTTCGCTGCGCAGGACGAGAAAGCCGGCACCGAGGCCGAGCAACAGCACGAACACGGCAAGCGACTTGCCGATCGAGCGCTCGGTGATCCGGTGCCAGAACTCGCCCATCCTGCCGGGTACCTCGCGAGTGAAACCGGGCGCTGGACGCCCCGCTCCGGTCGATTGTACTTGCGCGCAGCGGGCATCGGACTTGCTCTTTCAAACTGCCCAGTCATGGGCACCATCCGCGAATGTCTCCTCCCCTGTCCGTTTCGGCGGACTTCGTCCCCCGGTCTCCCCCGGGGGTTTTTTTTGGCGCACAATGACCGCCCCCCTGCTTTTTCCGACTCCCCGCGCCGCGTGCCCGCCGAGTCCATTCGCGT
>CALCZN010000283.1:0-7660 GCA_937903095.1 uncultured Burkholderiales bacterium | reverse complement strand
GCTGGCGCAGGCGGTACCGAGCGCCGGCTCGCTCGTCATTGCACGCCAGTACGCGCCAGCAGAGTTCGGTCGGTTCTCGGCCTGGCTCGGCATGGTGCTTCTGGCCGCCGTGGCTCTCACCGGACGTCTTGAGGCTGCGCTCGCGCTTGAACCCGACGGAAATCCGCGACGTCGAGCCGTGGTGTCGACGGTTGTGACGATTGTGCTTTCGGCGCTTGTCCTGGCCGTGCTCGTGTCGACGGCCCTCGCGCTGGCTCCCGCTTCCTTCGCGGCGGTTTCCGGCTCGTTGCTCGCGCTGTTCGTCCCGACCGGCGCTCTCGTCGCATTGGGACAGACTTGGCAGTCGTGGGCGGCGGCTGAGGGGTTGTACCGGGAACTCTCGTGGATCCGAATCGCGGAAGCGGCCTTCGTGACGTCGCTGCAGATCGCCGCAGGCCTGGTTTTCGCGAGCGCCGATGCGTTGGCCGCCGCGCAATGCCTGGGCATGCTTCTGGCGTTCGGCGTCTCCACCCGACTGCTTCCCCTGAGGCGGCCGCAGGATCGCTTGACAAGCGTCGTGCTGGAAACCTGGGGTCGATATCGAAGATTCCCGTTGCTGGCGCTGCCCGCCGACGCGATCAATACGGCCGCGGCACAGCTTCCCGTGCTGATCATCGCGACACGCTTCGGCGTTGACGCGGCGGGGCTGCTGGCGCTCGCCTTTCGCACCCTCGGGGCGCCGATTGCGCTGCTCGGAAAGGCGGTGCTCGACGTTTTCAAGCGGCAGGCGTCGAGCAGTTACCGTGAGCGCGGAGAATGTCGTGCCGAGTACGTCCAGACCTTCCGGGTGCTGGTCGCTTTCTCCATCGCGGCGAGCGTCGTCGTGATGATCGGCAGCGAACCGCTGTTCGCGCTCGCCTTCGGCGAACGCTGGCGCGCCGCTGGAACGATGGCCGTCTGGCTGATGCCGATGTTCGCGCTGCGCTTCGTATCGAGCCCACTCAGCTACATGAGCTACGTCGCCGGAAAGCAGCACCTGGACCTGGCGTGGCAGGTCTGCCTGCTCGCGATGACGCTGACGACGCTCCATCTTCCCGATCGCCTTTCGATGGCAATTGTCGGATACAGCGCCGGCTACAGCCTCCTGTACGTGGCCTATTTGGCGATGTCGTATCGGTTCAGCTGTGGAGAGACCCGATGATCGCCATCGTCGACTACGACATCGGCAATCTCGCTGCGATCGCCAATATGCTCCAGCGGCTGGGTCATGCCTGCGAGATCACGGCGAACGCCGATCGCATCGAGCAGGCGGACCGCATCATCCTGCCAGGGAACGGGGCCTTCGACGCGTGCGTTTCCAGCCTGCGTGCGAGCGGCCTGGTGCCGGTGCTCGAACGCAAGGTGCTCGAGCAGCGCGCTCCGCTCCTCGGGATCTGCGTCGGCGCACAGATGCTCGGAACGGGCAGCGAAGAGGGAAGGGAGCCAGGCCTGGGCTGGCTTGCGATGCGCGTGAGGCGCTTCCCGGCCCGTGCCGACCTGCGCGTTCCGCACATGGGATGGAACGAGGTGACACCGGCGCAACCCGCGCATCCGCTGTCGAACGGAATCGAGGAGGGTGCGCGCTTCTACTTCGTGCACAGCTATTTCATGGATCCGGAGGATCCGACAGACGTTCTCCTGTGGGCCGAGTATGGCGTGCGCTTCGCGGCCGGCGTGGCGCGCGCGAATATCGCGGGCGTGCAGTTCCACCCGGAGAAGAGCCATCGTTTCGGCAAGAAGATGCTCCACGCCTTTGCGGAGTCGCGTTGAATGTACCGACCGCGTGTCATTCCGTGCCTCCTGCTTCGCGGAAACGGCCTCGTAAAGACCCGCAGGTTCCGCGACCCGGTCTACGTGGGGGATCCGGTAAACGCGGTCCGGATCTTCAGCGAAAAGGAAGCCGACGAGATCGCCGTCCTGGATATCGATGCATCGCGTGAGGGGCGCGAGCCGAATTACGAACTCATCGCCGAGATTGCCGGGGAGGCGTTCATGCCGGTCGCCTATGGTGGTGGTGTGCGTACGCTCGAGCAGATGCGCCGCCTGATCCGCTCCGGCGTAGAGAAAGTGGTCGTCAACTCGGCAGCGGTCGAATCGCCGTCGGTCCTCTCGGAGGGCGCGGCCGTGTTCGGTTCGCAAGCGATCGTGGGCGGCGTCGACGTGAAGCGCACGCTGCTCGGCGGATACCGTGTGGTGGCGAAATCAGGCACCGTGGACGCGAGGATCGGGCTCGACGAGCACCTCGCCAGCCTCGTGGCGTCGGGGGTGGGGGAGATCTTCCTCAACAGTGTCGATCGCGACGGCACGATGAGCGGCTACGATCTCGCCCTCGTCAAGCACGTTACCGCGAGAGTGACGGTGCCAGTTGTTGCCTGTGGCGGCGCAGGGAGGCTCGAACACCTCTCCGAGGCGATCCGTGAGGGCGGTGCATCCGCTGTGGCGGCGGGAAGCTTGTTCGTGTTCCACGGCAAGCACCGAGCTGTGCTGATCAACTACCCGAAGGAAGCGATCGCGTGGTGAACTTGCGCCTTGCAGGGGAAACGGTGTTCGCGCGCGCGTTCCTCGTCGCGAACCTGCTCTTCTTCGCCGTCGCGATCCTGCTGATGTACGATTCGCAGCTTGCTGAGGCGAATGCGTACCTTGGCTACCTCCCGATCGAAGTCGAACCGGTTCATCTCTCGTTACTCGTCGTTTCCGTACTCGTGGCGGCGATGCTGATGCCTGTGCGCATCGATCGCCCGTCGGATTTTCTCTCGCTCCTTTTCGGCCTTTTCGTGATCGTGCCGTACGCGGCGCTGCACTCGATCCATGGTCCCGTACGGGTCGCGGAGTACTTGCTGAACTTCTTGGTGCTCGTACTTCCGGTTGTCGTCGTTCTGCTCGTTTCGCGCGTCGTTCCGGCGCTGCGCCTTCCGGCGTTGCTACCGCCTTTGGCCGTCGAAGCGGCGATCGCACTGATCTGCATCGGCGGGGTCACATATGCGGTCCTGCATGCGCCCTCTTCGGCCGGCATCGACCTCGCCGGGTCCTACGAGCGACGTATCGAGGGACGGGAAGCATTCCCGGCCGGACATCTTGCCGCGTATGTGAACGCTGCAGTCGTCAATGGATTGGCACCCCTTGCTGCATTTGTGGGCGGTCTCTTGCGGCAACGCGTCATGCCTGCGATTGCGCTCGCCAGTTCGCTTGCGTTCTTCTATGTGTTGGGACTCAAGGCACCGGTGTTCTACGTGGCGCTCGCATGGTTGATCGGCGTCGCTGTGCGTAAGGGCTGGGCCGGGCGATTTCCAGCCGTCGTCCTCGGCATGCTTTGGGGATCGCTGCTCATTTCGTACGTGGAATACAGCTACGGCGGATACTCCGTCGTCTCGGACTACTTTCTCCGGCGTGTACTGGTGGTGCCCCCTTTCGTACTGGCGAACTTCTTCGACTTCCTGTTCCAGGACGCGTTTTCGGATTGGTCGGTACTTTTCGGGAAGGACACACCTCTGGGGATCACGTTCTTCGTCGGCGAGTGGTATTTGGGGACAAAGGGAACAAACGCCAATACGAACGCATTCGTATATGCGCTGGCGTCCGGAGGCCTGCCGGCCTATCTGCTCACCATCCTTGTCGTGGTCGTCGTCTTTGGCTATCTGGATGCCGTCTTCCGGTCTCGGAACAGTCCGGGAATGCTCTTCGCGGGCTTTCTCTACGCCATTCTGCTGGTCGAGCAGGCGGCGACTACCGCCCTTTTGTCTTCGGGCGTGGCCGCCGTCATCGTCCTTGCTTCCCTGCTGAGAAGGCGCAGGACTGATGCGCAGGCGCTCGCCGGGGGATGAGACAGCCCGAAGACGCCGCCTCATTGAACGAGTAGAAGTATGAACCTCTTGGCAACACGCGAAACGCGCATCTGCACCCGCTGCGTTATGGACACGAGCGACCCCGAGATCGTCTTCGATGACCGAGGCGTGTGCAATCACTGCCGACATTTCGACGCGGTGACCAGCAAGGACTGGTTTCCCAACGAGGAGGGGGCACGCCGCTGGGCGACGGTCTGCGGCGAGATCAAGGCGGCCGGGCGTGGAAGGGAATACGACTGCATCATTGGACTCAGCGGCGGCGTCGATAGTTCTTATCTCGCGTTGAAGGTGCGTGAGCAGGGACTGCGTCCTCTCGTCGTGCACATCGATGCGGGCTGGAACAGCGAACTGGCTGTCGGGAACATCGAGAAAGTCGTGCGTCACTGCAACTACGACTTGCACACGCACGTCGTCGATTGGGAAGAAATGCGCGATCTGCAGCTGGCGTATCTGCGA
This sequence comes from uncultured Burkholderiales bacterium, assembly GCA_937903095.1. Taxonomy (GTDB): domain Bacteria; phylum Pseudomonadota; class Gammaproteobacteria; order Burkholderiales; family Burkholderiaceae_E; genus Zeimonas. The sequence goes on along the minus strand of CALCZN010000283.1, from coordinate 3,344 downwards.
TCGGGCGTGGCCAACCAGGACGTTCCGCAGGATCACGTGTTTTTCGCCAGTCTGTATCACTTTGCGATCCGTGAGCGGATCCGCTACATCCTCTCGGGCGGCAACATCGCCACTGAAGGGATCTTCCCGAAGGCCTGGCACGGAAGCGCGATGGACGCCGTGAACCTCAAGGCGATCCATCGACGGTTCGGGGAGCACCCACTACGGCACTATAGGACGATCAGCTTTTTCGACTACTACATTCTGTATCCGCTGGTGAAGAAGATGCGTACTGTGCGTCCGCTGAACTACATGCCCTACGACAAGGCTAGTGCGATCCGCGAACTCGAAACGGCGATCGGCTGGCGATCGTACGGGCGCAAGCATGGCGAGTCGCTGTTTACCAAGCTGTTCCAGAACTACTACCTCCCGGCCAAGTTCGGTTTCGACAAGAGACGTCCGCACCTCTCGAGCCTGATCGTTTCGGGGCAGCTGACACGTGACGAAGCGCTGGAGCAACTGCGAGAGCCGCTCTACGACCCCGCCGAACTCGAACTCGACATCTCGTATTTTTGCAAGAAGCTGCGGATCACGCGTGCTCAGTTCGACGAGTTCATGCGTTCGCCCTCGCACCACTACACGGACTTTCCCACTTGGGATGCGCGCTATCGGCTGCTCAAGCGGATGCAGGCGCTGGTCGAAGCGTCGATGGGCCGGCGCATCAAGGTTTACTCGTAGGCGCGATCTGCACCCGTGCGCAGAATCGTTCACTTGACTTCGGTGCACTCGCGCCACGACACGCGGGTATTCCTCAAGGAGTGCCGATCGCTCGCCGGAGAGGGGTACGACGTTTCGCTGGTTGTCGCTGACGGCGCGGGCGATGAGACGCGAGACGGCGTGCGAATCCGGGACGTCGGCGCATCGCCGGGAAGATTGACTCGCATGGTGGGTGCAACCCGACGCGTTCTCCAAGCCGCTCGCGCTCTCGATGGCGATTTGTATCACCTGCATGATCCGGAACTGATTCCGGTGGGTCTGCAACTGAAGCGGGCGGGAAAGCTCGTCATCTTCGACGCCCACGAGGACGTTCCTTTGCAGATCCTCAGCAAGCACTACCTGGGCCCGACCGCACGCCGGGTTGTCTCGCGTGGTTTTTCGACCTTCGAAGCCTGGGCATGCCGGCGCTTTGACGCGATTGTTGCTGCGACGCCGGCCATTCGCGACAAGTTCATCGCGATCAATCCGACTGTCGTCGACATAAGCAACTTCCCTCTGCCTGGGGAACTCGAAGGGGGAGCCGATCCGCCAGGTAAGCGCTGCGACGTCTGCTATGTCGGCGGAATTTCGGAGACGCGAGGGATCCGCGAACTGGTTTCAGCGATGGGCATGGTGCGGTCGAACGCCCGGTTGAAGTTGTGCGGTCTCTTCGCCGAGGCGAAATTGTCTGCGGACGTGCGCCGTGAGGCAGGTTGGGGAAGAGTCGACGAACTGGGTTTTCTCGACAGAGCCGGTGTTCGCGAGGTTCTGTCAGGGTGCTTTGCCGGGCTTGTCACGCTTCGGGCATCGCCGAACCACGTCGAGTCTCTGCCCATCAAGATGTTCGAGTACATGAGCGCGGGCGTTCCGGTCGTCGCATCGCATTTTCCTTTGTGGAGGAAGATTGTCCTGGAAAGCGGATGCGGAATTTGCGTAGACCCTGAGAGGCCCGAACAGAGTGCATCCGCGATCGATTTGCTCGCGAATGATCCGGCGCTCGTTCGAGAAATGGGCCACAAGGGTCGGCTCGCGGTCCGAGACCGTTATAACTGGTCCATCGAGGAGAGGAAGTTGATCGACCTCTACGCTTCGCTCTTCTCTCTCACTGGATGTCCGTGATGAACGTAGTCACCGTGGTGGGCGCCCGCCCGCAGTTCGTCAAGGCCGCCATTGTGTCGAGAGCGTTCCGGTGCAGGGGGGTGGACGAGGCGCTCGTCCACACCGGGCAGCACTTCGACGCGAACATGTCGCAGGTCTTCTTCGACGAACTCGAAATGACGCCGCCCACCAGGCACCTGGGCATCGGTGGCGGCACCCACGGACAGAACACCGGCAGGATGATCGAGAGGATCGAGTCCGTGCTCGTCGAGTTCTCGCCGCGTACCGTGCTCGTCTACGGCGACACCGACTCGACGCTCGCGGCCGCGATCGCTGCGGTCAAGCTGCACATTCCGGTGGCGCACGTCGAAGCCGGCCTGCGTTCGTTCAATCGCCGCATGCCCGAGGAGATCAATCGCGTACTGACCGATCACGCATCGAGCCTGCTGTTTGCGCCCACCGACACCGCGGTGCGCAATCTCGAGGCGGAGGGGATCTGCGATTCACGAGTGGTCCAGGTCGGCGACGTGATGTACGATGCCGCGCTCTTCTACGGAGCGAAGGCCGACCGGACGAGCGCGATCCTCGATCGGCTGTCGCTGCGGCCGAAAGGCTACGCCGTGGCAACGGTCCATCGTGCCGAGAACACCGACGAGCCGGCGCGTCTTTCCGTGATCATGGCCGGCTTCGCCCAGTACGGCGAGCGGGTCGTGTTGCCGATGCATCCGCGGGCGAGGGCGCGAATCGAGAGCTTCGGACTTCGGATTACGTCGAACGTTCTCGTCATCGAGCCCGTCGGCTATCTCGACATGGTCATGCTCGAGAAGCACGCATGCCTGATCGCCACCGATTCGGGCGGCGTGCAGAAGGAGGCATTCTTCCATCGCGTGCCTTGCACGACGCTTCGCGACGAGACGGAGTGGGTCGAACTCGTGGAATCCGGCTGGAACCGCCTGGCGCCTCCCCTGGATGCGCATTCCGTCGCCGAGGCGATGGCTGCGGCCGTGGGGACGGCGGGAGCGCCGATCACGCCCTACGGGTCGGGCGACTCCGCCGAGAGGATCGCTGCTCGGCTAGCTTCGAACGACGGCGCCGAGGGTCTCGAGAACGATCCTCAGGTCTCCCGCTAGAGTGCGCGTGTTCACGTACTTGACGTAGTGCTCGAGTTTCACGGGAAGGATCGTCTCGACGTACTCCCGTTCCGGATCCGCTGCGTGTGCGAGGATCTCGCTTTCGTTTCGAAACCGGATCGACGCCGAATCGGTGATACCCGGCTTCACCGACAGGACGACGTCGCGTACGTCTTCGGGGTACAGGGCCACGTATTTCGGGACTTCCGGTCGCGGACCGACCAGGCTCATTCGCCCGAGGACGACGTCCACGAGCTGCGCGAGTTCGTCGAGCTTGAACCTGCGCAGGAAGCGCCCGCTGCGAGTGATCCGACTGTCTTCGCCGACCGTGATCTGCATAGGCGCGGGGCCGGATGAGATCGGAAGAGCGTCGTGTAGGGA
>CALCZN010000282.1:0-9721 GCA_937903095.1 uncultured Burkholderiales bacterium | reverse complement strand
ATCGAAGGACTGGGCGGCATCCAGACCGAAGGCAACGAGATCCGGATCGGCGCCACGACCACCGTCAGCGAGATCCGCCGCAACGCCGCGCTCGCCGGGATCGCGCCGGTGCTCGTCGAGGCCGCCGAGCACTTCGCCAGCGAGCAGATCCGCAACGCGGCATCGGTGGGCGGCAACCTGTGCAACGCTTCGCCGGCCGGCGACCTGAGCCCTCCGCTGCTGGTGCTCGACGCTTCGGTCGAACTGGCGTGCTGGCACGACGGTGCGGTGCAGACGCGCCGGGTACCGCTGGAACGTTTCTTCCTCGCCCCCGGCAAGACCGTCAAGCGCGCGGAAGAACTGCTGACCGCCGTCGTGTTCGACCGGCCCGCGGGCGATTTCGTCGCGCGCTTCCGCAAGTCCGGCCCGCGTCCCGCGCTCGAGATCTCCACGGTGTCGGTGGCGCTCGGCGCCCGCGTCGCGGCCGGCAGGCTGAGCCAGGTGCGCGTGGCGATGGGCTCCGTGGCGCCCACGCCGCTGCGCGCCCGCCACGTGGAAGCCGCGCTCGAGGGCAAGCCGATTCACGCGTCGGCCGTTGCGTCGACCATTGCTGCCGCCGTCGACGCGGCCGCACAGGATGCGAAACCGATCGACGACGTACGCGCCAGCGCCTGGTATCGCAGCCATCTCGTCCGAGTGTTCGTCGAAGAGGTACTCCATGATCTGCGTCGAGACTGAAATCCGCTTCCGGCTCAACGGCCGCGAAGTCGCCGTGAAGATTCCGGCGACCATGAAGACGCTGGCCATGCTGCGCGACGTGCTCGACCTGACCGGCACGAAATACGCGTGCGGCGAAGGCGAATGCGGCGCCTGCACGATCCAGGTCGACGGCGAGACCGTCAACAGTTGCCTGATGTACGCGGCCGACTGCGACGGACGCGAGGTGCTGACCATCGAGGGGCTGCGCACCCCCGAAGGCCTGCACCCGCTCCAGCAGGCTTTCGTCGACCACGGCGCCGTGCAGTGCGGCTTCTGCACGCCGGGCATGATCATGCAGGCCAACTACCTGATCGAAAACGACCCGGGCCTGACGCGCGAAGAGGCGCAGCGCGGCCTCGAAGGCAATCTGTGCCGCTGCACCGGCTACACCAAGGTGCTGGACGCGGTGCAGGCCGTCGCCGCTACCGAGGCTCGCCGCAGCCGTTGAGCGCGCGCATCCCGATCATCCGAATCGCATTCCCGCGGAGACCAGCCATGGACAAGTCAACTGCCGCTCTGGCCGCATCGAAGAAGACCCTGATCGGCGGACGCGTCAGGAAGCCCGACGCACCCGACAAGGCGACGGGCAAGACGCGCTACATCAACGACATGGTGTTGCCGCAGATGCTGATCGGCAAGGTGTTGTTCGCCGGCCGGCCGCACGCGCGGATCGTCCGCATCGACACCGCAGCCGCGCAGGCGCTGCCCGGCGTGCACGCGGTGCTCACCGGCAAGGACGCCGCCGGCCTGAAGTTCGGTTTCGTGCGCGACAACGTCGCCCTGAAGGACAAGGTGCGCTGCGAACACGACGAGATCGCGGCCGTCGCGGCCGAGACGGAAGAGATCGCCAGCCGCGCGCTCGAACTGATCGAGGTCGAGTACGAAGACCTGCCCGGCGTGTTCACGCCCGAGGACGGCGCGAAGGAAGACGCGCCGCTGATCCACGACAACTTCCCCGGCAACAAGAGCCTGTATTTCGAGTTCAAGCACGGCGACCTGGCCGCGGCCGAAGCGCAGTCCGATTTCGTCGTCGACAGCGTGTTCCGTCCGCACCACGTGACGCACTGCTGCATGGGCACTTCCTGCGCGATCGCCGACTTCGACCACAACGGCAAGCTGACGATCTGGACGCAGACGCAGTATCCGTACAACTACAAGATGGATCTCGCGCCGGCGCTGGGCATCGGCCCCGGCGACATCCGCGTCATCCAGCCGCCGGTGGGCGGCGCCTTCGGCTCGAAGCTCGACGTCTACCCCTACGAGCCGATCGCCGCGCTGCTGGCCAGGAAAACCGGCCGGCCGGTCAAGGTCCTCTACACGCGCGAGGAGGAGTTCCGCGCCTCGCCCACTCGCCAGGCGGCGATCATCCACATGCGCACCGGCTGCACGCGCGAGGGCGTGCTCACCTTCCGCACGGCCGACGCGCTGCTCGACAACGGCGCATACACGTCGTGGGGGCCGACCATCCCGGTCATCATGATGCGCACCACCTCGGGCCACTATCGCGTGCCGGTGGTCGACTTCAAGGCGCAGGCCATCTACACCAACAATCCGTATGCCGGGTCGTTCCGCGGCTACGGCAACGTCCAGACCACCTGGGCCACCGCGCAGCAGATGGACATGCTGGCCGACCTGGTCGACATGGACCCGCTCGAGTTCCACCTGAAGAACGCGCAGAAGTCCGGCGAGGTCACGCCGCAGAAATCCTTCCTGCGCGAGAGCGCCTTCGCGGAATGTCTGCAGACGGCGGCGCAGGCCAGCGACTACAGCCGCAAACGCAGGGAGTACGCGGCGCAGCGCGACCAGCCCGGCCGCTACAAGAAAGGCATCGGGCTGGCCTCTTCCATCCACAACGCCGGGGGCGCCAAGATCCACAAGTCCGACGGCATCGGCACCATCCTCAAGGTGGACGATTACGCCCGCGTCACGGTGATCACCGGCGCATCGGAGATCGGCCAGGGCATCGACGCCGTCATCACGCTGATCGTGGCGGAAGAACTGGGCGTGCCGCTGGAGCACGTGACCATCGTCAACAACGACTCCGACATCGCTCCGTGGGACGTCGGCGTGCACGCCTCGCGCACGACCTTCATCGCCGGCAACGGAACGCGCCGCGCCGCGCGCAAGGCAAAGGCGCAGATCCTCCAGGCCGCGTCGAGGATGCTCGAAGAACCCGTCGAAGGCCTCGAGCTGCGCGACGGATCGGTGGTGCGCGAGCGCGACGGCGCCGCGCTCATCAAGCTCGACCGCCTGCTGCGCCAGATGCACTTCCAGGCCGAGCCCGAGCTGGTGATGGTCACCGACTACTACGAGCCGAAGAGCGAGCCCGAAGGAGCAAAGCACGTCTCCGACCACTCGGCCGCGTATTCCCATGCCGTGCACGTCGCCGAGATCACGGTCGACACGCTCACCGGCGAGATCAGGGTGGACAGGATCACGGTGGCGCAGGACGTCGGCCGCGTCATCAACCGCCTGGGTCTCGAAGGCCAGATCGAGGGCGGCCTCGCCATCGGCCTGGGCTACGCGCTGAGCGAGGACATGCGCATCGAAGGCGGCCACCTGAGGAACGCGTGCTTTCGCGACTACAAGCTGATCACGGCGCCGGAAATGCCGCCGGTCGAGATGCACCTGATCGAGAGCGACTGCGCCGAGGGGCCGTATGGAGCCAAGGGCATCTCCGAGCTGCCGACGATCGTCATTGCGCCGGCCGTGGCCAACGCGCTGTACAACGCGACCGGCGTGCGCATCTTCGAGCCGCCGATGTCGCCGGAAAAGGTCGCGCGCGCCATCCACGACCGTCGCACGCAGGCGTCGGCGCGCGACGAGGCGGTCGCTCCGCTGGAAGGCGTGACCGCTTGAGCGCGAATGAAACTGAGGTACTTCGCCTGGCTGCGCGACAGCCTGGGATGCGACTCGGAAACGATCGTCCTGCCGAAGGAGATCCGCAACGTCGGCATGCTGCTCGACTGGCTCCCTACACAGGACGAGCGTTTCCGCAAGGCGTTCGAGTTCATCGACGTCGTGCTGGTCTCGGTCAATTCCCGCTACGCGGAGCGCGACCATCCGGTGAGCGACGAGGACGAAGTGATGTTGACGCCCCCGATCGCGGGCGGCTGAAAGGAAGCAGCGAGGGGAGCACCTTGAACCAGGGCATCGGCAGAGGCAGGGCGGCATGAAGCGGCGAACCGTGCTTTCGATGGAGCAGGCGCTGTCGCTGCCGCACGCGACGCTGCGCTTCGCGCAACTGGGCTGGCGCGTGATCCGCATCGAGGCGGTCGGCGGCGGCGGACTGCCGGGCGACCCGAACCGCTACATCGGCTCGCGCGTGGCCGACGACGACCGGCGCAGCTATTTCATCGCGCCGAACGTCGGCAAGGAAGCGATCGCGCTGAACCTGAAGGACGCGCGCGCGCACGAGATCGTGCGCCGCCTGCTGCGCGAACTCGACGTCGACGTGTTCTGCTGCAACACGGTGCCGTCGCGCTATGCGTCGCTGGGCATCGATCCGGCGACGCTGCGCGCGGCCAGGCCCGAGCTGATCTGGGCCGGCATTTCGGCGATGGGTCCGCGTTTTCCCGAAGCCCCGGGCTACGACCCGGTGCTGCAGGCCATGGCCGGCTACATGGAAGTCACCGGCGACCCGAACGGGCCGCCGATGCTGAGCGGCATCCCCGTGATCGACCTGAAGGCCGGCGACGAGGTCTACGCGAACGTGATGCGGGCGCTGCTCGAACGTCACGAAACCGGCCGCGGATCGGAGATCCACGTCTCGATGCTGCAGGCCGCGGCCTCGTGGCTCACCACCGTGCTGCCGCTGCTCGACTTCGACTGCGCGCCCGGCGAGATCACGCGCGCGGGCAACGAGCACCGAAAGTTCATTCCCACCAACGTCTATCCGGCGCGCGACGGCTTCGTCTACCTGGCGATCGGCAGCGACGTGCAGTGGCGCCGGCTCACCGCGATCCCGAAGTTCGCACCGGTGGCCAACGAGGTGCGCCTGACCAACGAAGGCCGGCACCGCGAACGCGAGGCGATCCACCGCGACATGGCGGCCGTCACCGCGCAGTACGCGGTCGAGGAGATCCTCGCCGACCTCGGCGAGGCGAAGATTCCGGCCACGCGCATCCTCGACATCCGGCAGGTGCGCGAGCTGCCGGCGCTGCGCGACCGGCTGACGCGCACGACGATGCCCGATGGCCGCACGATCCGCATGCAGCCGATGGCGGTCGACGTCGACGGAGCCCGCACCGAACTGCCCTTCGCGCCGAAGTACGGCGCCGACACGCGGCGCGTGCTCGCCGAGGCCGGCTACGACGGCGGGCAGATCGAAAGCTTCGTCGCCGAGGGCGTCGCCGCGTAAGCGACATTGCATCCATCTGCGCCGGTCGACACGAACGGAACAAAGATGTGGTACCAATCTCTCGCGTCTAGTACCATCCAACGAAACGTGCCCTCCGTGCGCGCTGCACGAGGGCATCGCCGAGGCCTCCACTGATGCGCATCGCCGTCCTGGGCGGCGGCAACGGCAGCCATGCCGCCGCCGCCGACCTTGCCGAGCAGGGACACGAAGTGCGGCTGTGGCGCCGCGACGCTCGTGCATTGGCACCGCTGATCGAATCGCCGCGCATCACGCTCGTCGACCAGGCCGGGCGGCGCGAAGTGACGATCGATTGCGCCACGCCCGACGCGGGCGAAGCGCTGCGCGGCGCCGAACTCGTACTCGCGCCCTGCCCGGCCTTCGCGCAGGCCGATCTCGCCCGCACGATCGCCCCGCATCTGCGCGACGGCCAGGTCGTCTACCTGCCGCCGGGCACCTTCGGTTCGTTCGCGATGGCGCGCACCGTTCGCGAGGCCGGCAGCGGCGCGCGCGTCGCCTTCGCCGAAACCGGCACGCTGCCCTACCTCGCACGCAAGCACGGGCCTGCCGAAGTCGCCATCACGACGCGCGCGACGCGTCTTCCGACCGGCGTCTACCCTGCCGTCGACAGCGAGCACGCGCTCGCCACGATCGCGCGTGCGTACCCGGCGATCGAGGCGGTCGAGGACGCGTTGTCGGCAGCGCTGATGAACGCCGGCCCCGTCATCCATCCGCCGCTGATCCTGATGAACGCGGGTCCCCTCGAGCACTTCGAGCGCTGGGACATCCACGCCGAAGGTACGCAGCCGTCGATCCGGCGCGTCACCAACGCGCTGGATGCCGAACGAATCGCGCTGCGCGAGGCGCTCGGCTACGCCGCGCCGCACTTCCCGCTGTCGGATCACTACGAGAACGACCGCTGGATGTACGGCAACGCGCACGACAAGCTCGTGGACAGCGGCGACTGGCGCGAGCACATCGACCTGCGCACGCACCGCTACATGCGCGAGGACATCGCCTACGGACTGGCGTTCCTCGTTTCGGTCGCCGATTGGGCGGGCGCCGCCTGTCCGGTCGCCCGCGGGCTGCTGTCGATCGCCTCGGCGCTGGTCGGCGAGCCGCTCGATCGCGGTCCGCGCACACTCGGCGCGCTCGGACTCGCGTCGCTCGATGCTCCGTCGATGCGCGAGCTGCTGCGCAACGGAAACGCCGCATGAGCGTCGCCGCACGGCGCCGCGACCGCATCGCGGCCCTCGGCGCCGGGCGCATGGGGCGCGGCATCGCCACCGCGTTCGCCTACGCGGGGCACGAGGTGCGTCTGGTCGACGTCAAGCCGCGCGCGAGCGCGGCCGCCGAGGCGTTGCGCGGCGAAGCGATCGCCGAGATCGACGCCTCGCTCGCCGCGATGGCCGCGTGGGGCGCCTTCGACGACTCGCTGCGCCCGCGGGTGCTGCAGCGCGTGCGCTTCGCCGCACGCGACGAAGCAGCCGCGGCGCTCGCCGACGCCGATTTCGTGTTCGAAGGCGTGCCGGAAGTGATCGACGCCAAGCACGAGGCTTTCGCCTTCGTCGGCGCGCACGCGCGCCCCGACGCCGTCGTCGCGTCGACGACATCTACCTTCCTCGTCACGCAACTGGCCGGCTTCGTCGAGCGCCCGGCGCGCTTCCTGAACGCGCACTGGCTCAATCCGGCGCACGTGATCCCGCTGGTCGAGTTGAGCGCGCACGACGGCACTTCGCCCGAAGCGTCGCGGTCGCTGCACGCGCTGCTCGAATCGATCGGCAAGGTGCCGGTGCACTGCCGGGCCGCACCGGGCTACATCGTGCCGCGGTTGCAGTCGCTGATCATGAACGAGGCGGCACGCATGATCGAGCAGGGCGTGGCGAGCGCCGAGGAGATCGATCGCGCGACGCGCTACGGCCTCGGTTTTCGCTTCGCCAACATGGGCGTGGTCGAGTTCATCGACTACGGCGGAAACGACATCCTGTACTACGCGAGCCGCTACCTGGCGCAGGCGCTGGGCGACGAACGCTACGCATCCCCACCGATCGTCGACCGGTACATGCGCGAAGGGCGAAACGGCCTGCGCGACGGCAGGGGTTTCCACGATTACGACGGCATCGACCCGGCGCGATACCGTTCCGAAACGCTCGGGCGGATGCTCGGCATGCTCTCGCACGCGGGGCTGCTGCGCGCACCGGCCACCGATGAATACGATCGACCGACGTCGACTGGAGGAGCCTCATGAAACGCAGCACCCTGCAAGCACTCGCCTTCGCCACCGCCGCCCTGCTCGCCGCCCCCGGCGCGAACGCCGAGATCCGCATCGGCGTATCGCTCGGCACCACCGGGCCCGGCTCGTCGCTGGGCATTCCGTACAAGAACGCCTTCCAGCTGATCCCGAAGACGCTGGGCGGCGAGCCCGTCACCTACATCATCCTCGACGACGAGTCGAAGCCCGACAACGCCGCGAAGAACGCGCGCAAGTTCGTCACCGAAGACAAGGTCGACGCGATCATGGGCTCGAACGGCGTTCCGTCGGCGGTCGCGATGACGCAGGTGGCCGCCGAGACGAAGACGCCGATGATCGCGCTCACGCCGATTCCGCCGCTCGAGGGCGAGCGCGCGCAGTGGAGCTTCGTCGTGCCGCAGACGACCGAGCTGATGATGAGCGCGGTCGTCGAGGACATGAAGAAGAAGGGCATCAAGACGATCGGCTACATCGGCTTTTCCGACACCTGGGGCGACCTCGTCTACAACGCGATGCAGAAGCTCGCGCCCGAAGCGGGGATGAAGGTCCTCACCAACGAGCGCTACGGCCGCGCCGACACCAGCGTCACCGGCCAGGTGCTCAAGGTGATCGCGGCCAAGCCGGACGCCGTCGTCGTCGGCGGCTCGGGTTCGCCCGCCGCGACGCCGCACGTCGCCCTGCGCGAGCGCGGCTACAAGGGCCCGATCTACCACAACCACGGCACCGTCAACCTCGCGTTCATCCAGAACGGCAAGAAGGCGGTCGAAGGGGCGATCGCGCCCACCGGAGCGCTGATCGTGCCCGAAGACCTGCCCGACTCGTACCCGACCAAGGCGGTGTCGCTCGACTTCACCAAGCGCTACGAAGCCGCGTTCGGCCCCGAGACGCGCAACGCCTTCGCGGGCTACAGCTACGACGCGACGCTGCTGCTGAACGCCGCGGTTCCCGAGGCGATGAAGAAGGCCAAGCCCGGCACGCCCGAATTCCGCGCCGCGCTGCGCGACGCGCTCGAGCACGTGCACAACGTCGTCGGCACGCACGGCGTCTACAACCTGAGCCCCACCAACCACAACGGGCTCGACGAACGAGCGCGCGTGCTGGTGGAGGTGAAGAACGGGGAGTGGAAGCTGATGAAGCAGTGAAGGGTCGGTTCCCCTTCACCCTTCACTACCTAACCTTCACGTGACTCCCGATATCGCGCTGTGGCTCACGCAGGACGGCATCACCAACGGTGCCATCTATGCGCTGCTCGCGCTCGCGCTGCTGCTGGTGTTCGCGGTCACGCGCGTGATCTTCGTGCCGCAGGGCGAGTTCATCTCCTACGCGGCGCTGTCGATGGGGCTGCTGCAGCTGGGGCAGCTGCCGGGCACCGTCTGGGTGCTCATCGGCGGCGGGCTGCTCGCGGCGGGCTTCGACGCCGTGAAGGCGTGGCGCGAGCGTGCGCTGCGACGCCTGCCGCGCATCCTCGCGCTCTACGTGGTCGTGCCGATTGCGATGTCGGCGATCGCCTGGTGGGCGGCGCCGCGCAAGCTGGATGCGTGGCTGCAGGCGCTGGTCGTCCTGGGGCTCGTCGTGCCGCTCGGGCCGATCCTGTACCGCGTCGCCTACCAGCCGCTGGCGAACGCTTCGGTCATCGTGCTGTTCGTCGTCTCGATGGCCGCGCACTACGTGCTCACCGGCCTGGGGCTCGTGTTCTTCGGCGGCGAGGGCCTGCGTGCGAACGCGTTCTCCGACGCGAGTTTCACCGCCGGCGCGTTGAACGTGAGCGCGCAGAGCCTGGTCGTCATCGTCGCGAGCCTGGTGGTGATGGCCGCGCTGTGGCTGTTCTTCGAGCGCACGCTATACGGCAAGGCGCTTCGCGCGACGGCGATCAACCGCATCGGCGCGCGCCTGGTCGGCGTTCGCACCGAGATGTCGGGCAGCCTGAGCTTCCTGCTCGCGGCATTCATCGGCGCGCTCTCGGGCATCCTGATCGCGCCGATCGCCACGATCTACTACGACACCGGGCTGATGATCGGGCTCAAGGGCTTCGTCGGCGCGATCCTCGGCGGCATGACGAGCTATCCGCTGGCGGCGCTCGGCGCGCTCGGCGTGGGCCTGCTCGAATCGTTCTCGTCGTTCTGGGCGAGCGCCCTGAAGGAGAGCATCGTCTTCACGATCATCATTCCGGTGCTCGTCTGGCGCTCGCTCACGTCGCGCCACCACGTGGAGGACGAGGAGGAATGACGCGCGCCCGCGGGCCCGCTCAGTGGCCCATTCCGTGGCCCATTCCGTGGCCCGCTCAGTGGCCGACTCAATGGCCCACTCAGTGGCCTGTCCTCGCGTTCGCGCTCTTCGTCGCGCTCGCGCCGCTCTTCGTTCCGGCCTTCTACGTC
>CALCZN010000281.1:0-10835 GCA_937903095.1 uncultured Burkholderiales bacterium | reverse complement strand
GCGCCGTCGGCGCGCGGGCGCATCGCCCTGCGCCGCGCGCTGCGCCGGCTGGCGCGCGCCCCCGACACGATCGACCTGCCGCGCTCGTCGCCGCGCCTGCGCACGCCGCCGCTCGTCGTGCTGATCGACATCTCGGGTTCGATGGATCGATACGCGCGCGCTTTCCTGCACTACGCGTACGGATTGACGCAGCGCCATCATCGCGTGCACACGCTGGTGTTCGGCACCCGGCTGACCGACATCACGCGCTGCCTGCGTCATCGCGATCCGGACGTCGCGATCGAAAGCGCCGACGCGCTGGTGCAGGACTGGAAAGGCGGCACGCGCATCGCGTCGAACCTGGCGCTGTTCAACCGGCGCTGGGCGCGCCGGCTTCTCACCGGCAACGCGGCGCTGCTGCTCGTCACCGACGGGCTCGATCGCGACGAGCACGGTTCGCTCTCCGCGGAAGCGGCGCGGCTGAAGCGCTATGCGCATCAACTGGTCTGGCTGAACCCGCTGCTGCGCTACGACGGATTCGAGCCGCGCGCCAGCGGCGTGCGCGCGCTGCTGCCGCATGTCGACCGGATGCTTCCCGTGCACAATCTGTCGAGTCTTGCCGAGCTGGCAGACGCGCTGCGCACGCCGGAGCGCGCGAGCACGCGCGGCGTATCCGGTCGACCGATCCCGCGACCTTCCACGGAGCTCCCGACATGAACCTGCAGGGCGAACGACTGATCCCGGCGACGCCGGAAGCGACGTGGGCCGCGCTGAACGACCCGGACACGCTCAAGGCCTGCATCAACGGCTGCGAGTCGCTCGAGCGGGTCGCCGACGACGAGTACCTGGCGACGATCGCGATGCGCATCGGCCCGGTGAACGCGCGCTTCAAGGGGCGCCTGAAACTGCAGAACGTGGTCCCGCCTTCGTCGTACACGCTCGCCTTCGACGGCCAGGGCGGAGCGGCCGGCTTCGGCAAGGGGTCGGCCGACGTACGGTTGTCGCCCGACCCCGAGGGTACGCGGCTCGGCTACGACGCGAAGGCGCAGATCGGCGGCAAGCTGGCACAAGTGGGATCCCGACTGATCGACGGCGCTGCTGCGAAAATAGCGGATGACTTCTTCGCGGCCTTCGAGTCGCGCCTGAGCGCCACCGCGCGCGCCGTCGACGAGACGATCGTCGAGGAAGTGGCTGGCGCTGCGGTCGCCGGTGGCGAAAAGGCGAGTACCGGCGGTGCGGCAGCCGTCGAGGCGCGGCGCGCGGCCCCGCATCCGGCGTCGACCGCTGCACCGTCCGGCTCCTCGTTGCGCTGGCTCGCCTGGATCGTCGCGATCGTCGTCATTGCGGCGCTCGTCGCGTACTGGCGCCGCTAGGGGAAAAAAACGGGCGCAGGCCCACTGCTTCGGGAGGAACCGGATGGACAGCATCGACCGCGAAGTGCTCGAGCACGCGCGCGACTGGTTCGCCGAAGGCCGTCACGTCTGGCTGATCACGGTCGTCGAGACCTGGGGCTCGGCGCCGCGACCGGTAGGCGCACTGCTCGCGCTGCGCGACGACGGCCTGGTCGTCGGCTCGGTGTCGGGCGGCTGCGTCGAGGACGATCTCATCGAGCGCGTGCGCACCGGCGAGCGCGTGGGCAAGCCGTCGATGATCCTCTACGGCGTCGACAAGGAGGAAGCGGCGCGCTTCGGGCTGCCCTGCGGCGGAACCCTGCGCCTGCTGCAGGAGCCGCTGGTCGACGCGGGATGGATCGACGAGGTGCTGGAACGCACCGCACGGCACGAGCTGGTCGCGCGCACGCTGGACCTGCACACCGGCGCCGCGAAGCTCGAAGCGGCACAGCTCGGCGAAGCCTTCTCCTTCGACGGCGACACCGCGCGCGCGGTGTTCGGCCCGCGCTACCGGATGCTGATGATCGGCGCCGGCCAGCTCTCGCGCGTGCTCGCCGAGATGGCCAAGGCGCTCGACTTCCAGGTCTTCGTCTGCGACCCGCGCGAGGAGTACTACAGCACGCTCGAGCTGCCGCAGGTCACGTTGCTGCCCGGCATGCCCGACGACGTCGTCGCCGAGTTCAGGCCGGACGCGAACACGGCGATCGTCGCGCTCACGCACGATCCGAAGCTCGACGACCTCGCGCTGCTCGAAGCGTTGAAGTCGCCCGCGTTCTACATCGGGGCGCTCGGCTCGCGCAGCAACTCCACGCGTCGCCGGCAGCGCCTGGCGATGTTCGACCTCACGCCCGACGAGATCGCGCGGCTGCACGGGCCGATCGGGCTGCACATCGGCAGCCGCACGCCGGCCGAGATCGCGGTGGCCATCCTCGCCGAGATCGTCTCGGTGAAGAACGGCGTGGCGCCCACGCAGAAGAAGACGCCGCAGGAAAGCGACGCCTGCGCGCTCAGCGGTTGAACCGGCCGCCCAGCGCCGGCGCGATCGCGAGCACGAGGCGCCCGTCCGCCGTGTGCGCGCCGTCCACCGGAACGCCGTAGACGCGCGACAGCGTCGCCGGCTCGACCAGCTCGTTCACGGCGCCGAAAGCCGTTTCCCCGTCCGGCAGGTAGACGAGCGCGCGCGTTCCGGCGCGCCGCGCGTGATTCGGGTCGTGCGTCGAGTAGACGATGCCGAGGCCGTCGTCGGCGAGCGATGCGATCACGTCGAGCACGCGCCCCTGGTTGCCGAAATCGAGGCTCGTCGTCGGCTCGTCGAGCACGAGCGTAGACGCTTCCTGGGCCAGCGCACGCGCAACCGCGGCGAGCTGGCGCTCGCCGCCGGACATCCGCGACAGCGGACGCTCACGGAAGTCCTCGAGCCCGAGCCGTTCGATGGCGCGCGCCACGGCGTCGCGGTCGGCGCGTGCGGGCGACGCGCCGGTTGCCAGCCGGCCGAGGCGGCCGAGCATCACGTACTGCTCGACGGTGAATTCGAAGGCGGCGCCCGGAGACTGCGGTACCCAGGCGACGCACTCGGCGAGTTCGCGCGGCGAATGCTGCGCGAGCGGCCGGCCGGCCCAGCGCACCTCGCCGGCGACCGGCGCGACGATGCCGAGCAGAGTGCGGAACAGCGTGCTCTTGCCCGAGCCGTTCGGCCCGAGCACGACGACGATCTCTCCGCCGTGCAGGGCGAGGTCGATCGGCCGGGTGAGCGCGTGTCGCTGGTATCCGAAGGCGAGCGCGACCGTGCGCAGCAGCTCAGTCATTGCGCGCACGCGCGAGCATCAGCGCGAACAGCACCGGCGCGCCGACCAGCGCGGTGAGCACGCCGGGAGGCACCTCGGAAGCGCCGATGCTGCGCCCGATCGTGTCGATGACCAGCATCAGCCAGGCGCCGAGCAGCATCGACACCGGCAGCACGCGCGCGAAGGACGCGCCGACGAGCAGCCGCGCGGCGTGCGGCACCACGAGCCCGATCCAGCCGATGACGCCCGCCGCGGCCACCGTCGCGCTGGTGGCGAGCGTGGCGCCGACGACGAGCGCGAGTCGCAGCACCGGCAGGCGCACGCCCAGCGCATGGATCTCGTCGTCCGACAACGCGAGCGCGTCAGCGCGCCAGCGCATCACCACGAGCGGAGCGGCGCCGATCACGGCGAAGACGACCAGCAGCGCGAGATCGGAGGCGGTGATCGACGCGAAGCTGCCGAGCATCCAGAAGACGATCGCCGGCAGTTGCGTATACGGATCGGCGAGCGTCTTCACCAGCGCGATCAGCGCGCCGAGCACGCTGCCGATCGCGATGCCGGCGAGCACCAGGCTGAGCGTGCGATCGCGCAGCGGAAGCAGCGTGCCCACCGAGTAGACGATCGAGACCGCGACGAGGCCGCCGACGAAGGCCGCGCCCTGGATGGCGACCACGCTCCATCCGAGGAAGATGCCGGCGACCGCGCCGAGCGCGGCGCCCGCGGAAACGCCGAGCAGGTCGGGGGCGGCGAGCGGGTTGCGGAACACCGACTGCAGCGCGACGCCCGAGGCGGCCAGCGCGGCGCCCACCGTCAGCGAAGCGAACACCCGCGGCCCGCGCACCTGCCACAGCACGGTTTCGGCGAGCGGCGCCGAAGCGGCGTCGCCGGTGGGCGCACGGCCGGCGAGGATGCGCAGCACCTCGACGAGCGGAAGCTCGAAGCGACCGCTGCCGAGCGCGTACAGCGTCGTCGCGACGAGCGCGACGGCGAGCAGGACGAGCACCGGGAGCCAGCCGAGCCGCCCGCTGCGCGACGTCGGCGAGGCGGTCGCGATCATCGCTGCCCGCCGAGCAGGCGACGACGCCGCGCGGACGTTTCATCGGGGAGGACCGAAGCCGTGCTTCGCGAGAATCGCCTGACCATCGGCGGACAGGATAAACCACGCGAAACGCCAGGCCGCCTCGGGTGCGCCTCTCATCACGGTGAGACCGTAGTCGGCGCCCACGGCAAGCTCGGGCGGAATCGACACCGAGACGAGTTCGGGGAAGTCGCGCCGCGCCAGCAGCGCATTGGTGCAGTACGTGAGGAAGACGTCGGCCTTTCGCGTGGCGACGAGATCGCCGTAGACGCTTCGGTCCTTGGGCGGGGGCGGAGAGTTCGGCCCGCCGATGAGCTGCAATGCTTTCGCTTCGAGCGCGGCGCGGGCGCCGGGGCGCACGGCTTCGGCGCGCCCGAACAGCGCGAAGGCGTAATCGCCCGACGGATCGGCCTTCGGCGTGGAGGTTCCCAGCTTCAGCGACAGATCGAGCATGTGCTCGAGCAGGTTCGCAGCCTGTACGCCCGTGTCGCTGCGCGTGATCGCGCACAGCACGTTGCGCGCGAAGACGAGCGGAGCGACCGCCTTGCCCGCCTGCGCGAGCGCCTGCGGATGCTCGACGTTGGCCGACGCGAACACCTGCGCCGGTTCGCCCCCGGCGATGCGATCGCGCAGCAGCCCCGAGGCGCCGTAGACGCGCTCGACCTTCGCCGGCTCGCGCCTTTCGAATTCGCCGGCCACTTCGTCGAGTGCGGCACGCAGGCTTCCGGCGGCGTGCAACAGCACCGGCTGCGCCCGCGCGGCACCGGGCGCGACGATCGCGCACACGGCAAGCGACAGCGCGGCGAACCAGGGAATGCGGGGCAACAGGGGCGACTGCATCGGGTCCGTCCTCGGAAAGAAGAGCGTCTGCGAGAATAGACGGGTCACCGTGCCGCAGCGATATGAAGCTCCATGCATAAGTCTTCGGGAATCGTCGGCGTCGAGTTCCGCTACGAATTCGCCCGGGAGCCGTCGGCACTCCTGCGCAACACGTTCTTCGACGTGCTCGGCGCCGTTCGCCACGAAGGCTCGATCGCCGCGGCGGCGCGCGCACTCGGACTGTCGTACCGCCATCTGTGGGGTTACCTGAAGGACCAGGAAACCAGGCTCGGCCGCCCGCTCGTGCACTGGGACAAGGGGCGCGCTGCGCGGCTCACCGAGTTCGCCGAGAAGCTGCTGTGGGCCGAGACGCGCATCCGCGCGCGGCTGGCGCCGCAGATCGAGAACCTCGCCGCCGACATCGGCCGCGAGCTGTCGACCGCGTTCAACGACGACGTGCGCATCGCTCGTTGCGTGGCCAGCCACGATCTCTCGCTGCCGCTGCTCAAGAACCTTTGTCGCGAGCGCGAGCTGCTGCTCGACCTTCGCTTCGAGGGCAGCCTCGCCGCGCTGCGGGAGCTGAACGAAGGACGCTGCGCCTTCGCCGGAATCCACCTGCCGCTGTCGCGCCCCGACCTCACCGCGCGCGGCTCGCATGTGCACCGCACTTTCGCTCCGCTGCTGCGTGCGCGCCGGCACGCCATGCTGCGCGTGGCGCGGCGCACGCAGGGGCTGTTCGTCGCGCGCGGCAATCCGCTGCGCATCGGAGCGCTGGAGGACCTGCTTCGCGTGCGCTTCGTGAACCGCGCGCCGACCACCGGCACACGCGTGCTGCTCGACGAATTGCTCGCGCGCGAACGGATCGATCCGGACGCGATCGACGGCTACCGCTACGAGGAAGCGAATCACCTCGCGGTGGCGGCCGCGGTCGCCGCCGGCGCCGTCGACGCCGGCTTCGGCATTCAGGCGGCCGCCACCGGCAAGAGCATCGACTTCGTTCCCCTGGTCGTCGAGGACTACTTTCTCGTCTGCCCGCGCGAGAACCTGGAAAACGCCGCAGCGCGCGAGATCGCCGCGCTGCTCTCGGCGCCGGCCTGGCGCGAACGCCTCGCGCAGCTGCCGGGCTATTCCGCCTCGGGCGCCGGCGAGGTGCTGTCTCCGCGCGCAGCGCTGCCCTGGTATCGCTGAGCGCCCAGCCTCAGCTGTCCTCGAAGACGATCTGCGGCACCTTGCCGCTCGTGTCCTGCGCCTTCTCGGCGATCTTCACCGCGACGCGGCGCGCGATCTCCTTATAGGTCTGCGCGACCGGCCCGTTCGGGTCGGCGACGACGGTCGGCTTGCCCGAGTCGGCCTGCTCGCGGATGCGGATGTCGAGCGGCAGCCCGCCCAGGTATTCGACGTCGTATTCCTTCGACATCCGCTCGCCGCCGCCTTCGCCGAAGATGTGCTCGACGTGCCCGCAGTTCGAGCAGCGATGCATCGCCATGTTCTCGATGATGCCGAGGATCGGGATGCCGACCTTCTCGAACATCTTCAGGCCCTTCTTCGCGTCGATCAGCGCGATGTCCTGCGGCGTGGTGACGATGACGGCTCCGGTGACCGGGATCTTCTGCGCGAGCGTCAGGTGGATGTCGCCGGTGCCCGGAGGCATGTCGACGACGAGGTAGTCCAGCTCGCGCCAGTTCGTCTCGCGCAGCAGCTGCTCGAGCGCCTGCGTGACCATCGGGCCGCGCCAGACCATCGGCGTGTCGAGATCGATCATGAAGCCGATCGAGCTGGCCTGGATGCCGTGGCCTTCCATCGGCTCGAGCGACTTGCCGTCGCGCGACTCGGGCCGCCCGGAGATGCCGAGCATCGTGGGCTGCGACGGCCCGTAGATGTCGGCGTCGAGCATGCCCACGCTCGCGCCTTCGGCCGACAGCGCGAGCGCGATGTTCACCGCCGTGGTGCTCTTGCCCACGCCGCCCTTGCCTGAGGCGATGGCGATGATGTTCTTCACGCCGGGCAGCGTTTTCATGCCCTTCTGGACGGCGTGCGCCTCGATCTTCTGATAGACGTTGGCCGTCACGCTGCCCACGCCGGGCAGCGCGCGCAGCGCCGCAACGGTCTGGCGCCGGATCGGCTCGATCTGCGAGCGCGCCGGGTAGCCCAGCACGACATCGACCGACACCTCGGCGCCGTCGACGCGCAGGTTGCGGGCAGCGCCCGATTCGACGAGGTTCTTCTGCGTATTGGGATCGACGACGCGCGACAGCGCCAGCTCGACCTGTTCGGTGGTCACGCTCATCTGGGGAATCCGGAAAGCGGGGAGTGGATCGGGCAAGTCTAGCAGGCGAGGCAGCGAGGCAGCGCTCGCAGGCCCTCCGGCGTCGCGCCCGTTGCGGGCACAACCGTCCGCGGAGGCGGATGACCCCTTTGCTAAGATCCGCCGATGAGCGCGCGCACCCTTTTCGTCACGACGGCGCTGCCGTACGCGAACGGCCCTTTCCACATCGGCCACATCATGGAGTACATCCAGGCCGACATCTGGGTGCGCTTCCAGCGCATGCGCGGACACACCGTGCATTTCGTCGGCGCCGACGACGCGCACGGCGCGCCGATCATGATCGCCGCCGAGAAGGAAGGCGTCACGCCGCAGGCCTTCGTCGAACGCATCTCCGCCGGGCGCAGGCAGTACCTCGACGGCTTTCACATCGGCTTCGACCACTGGCACAGCACCGACTCGCCGGAGAACGTCGAGCTGTCGCAGTCGATCTACCGCGGGCTGCGCGACGCCGGGCTGATCGACGTGCGCCCGGTCGAGCAGTTCTTCGATCCGGTCAAGGGCATGTTCCTGCCCGACCGCTACATCAAGGGCGAGTGTCCGAGCTGCGGCGCGGCCGACCAGTACGGCGACGCCTGTGAGAACTGCGGCGCC
This sequence comes from uncultured Burkholderiales bacterium, assembly GCA_937903095.1. Taxonomy (GTDB): domain Bacteria; phylum Pseudomonadota; class Gammaproteobacteria; order Burkholderiales; family Burkholderiaceae_E; genus Zeimonas. Next base: position 2,867 of record CALCZN010000281.1, on the reverse strand, counting down.
GTCTATGCGGCCACCGAGCTGAAGAATCCGTTCTCGGCGCTCACCGGCGCGACGCCCGAGCTGCGCGTCTCCGAACATTACTTCTTCCGACTGTCGGATCCGCGGTGTGTAAGGTTCCTGCGCGAGTGGACGCGCGGCGACGACCGCTGGGGCGAGCCGCGGCTGCAGCCCGAAGTGCTCGCCAAGGCGCGCGAGTGGCTCGGCGCCGAGACGAACGAAGGCGGCGATGGCGGCGAAGGCGGCAGCCTCGCCGACTGGGACATCTCGCGCGACGCGCCCTACTTCGGCATCGAGATCCCGGACGCGCCGGGCAAGTACTTCTACGTCTGGCTGGACGCGCCGATCGGCTACCTGGCGTCGCTGAAGGCGCTGTGCCGGGAGCGCGGCATCGACTTCGACGCGCTGCTCGCCGACCCGGCCACCGAGCAGGTGCACTTCATCGGCAAGGACATCATCTATTTCCACGTGCTGTTCTGGCCGGCGATGCTGCACTTCGCCGGCCGCAAGACGCCCGATCGCGTGAACGTGCACGGCTTCATCACGGTGAGCGGCGCGAAAATGAGCAAGAGCCGCGGTACCGGGATCTCGCCGCTGCGCTATCTCGAAATCGGCATGGATCCCGAGTGGCTGCGCTACTACCTGGCGGCCAAGCTCAATTCGCACGTGCAGGACGTCGATTTCGATCCCGACGACTTCCTCGCGCGCGTGAACGCCGACCTGATCGGCAAGTACGTGAACATCGCCAGCCGCGCATCGGGTTTCGTCGCCCGCCAGTTCGACGGGCGCGTGCTGCCCGCCGACGAGGTCGAGGACGACGCGCAGCGCGAGCGCGTCGCGCGGCTGGCCGCGCAGGTGTCCGACGCCTACGAGGAGCGCGAGTTCGGCGCGGTAGCTCGTCTCGCGATGGCCTACGCCGACGAGATCAACCAGTATTTCGACGCGAACAAGCCGTGGGAGATGGCCAGGGACCCGGCGCAGCGCGATGCGCTGCACCGCGTCTGCTCGCGCTGCCTGATCGCGTTCCATCGGCTCACCGTGTTGCTCGCGCCGATGCTGCCGGCCACCGCCGCGCGCGTGGCCGAGTTGTTCGGCACGCCGCCGCTGCGCTGGGAGGATCTCGGCGTCGCCGACGGCAGCGTCTCGCCCGTGCGCTCGATCGGCCGCTACCGCCACCTGATGACCCGGGTAGAGGCGAGGCAGCTCGATGCGCTGTTCGAGCCGAGCGCCGAGGCGGCGAAGCCGGCGCCGGGCGGCGACGCGACCGGCGCGTCGCGCAACGCGAAGGCAGCCGCAGCGGACGCATCGACGAAGTCGGCGCCCGCCGGCACGTCACCAACGATCTCGATCGACGAGTTCGCGCGCGTGGACCTGCGCATCGCACGCATCGTCGATGCGCAGGCGGTGGAAGGCTCGAAGAAGCTGCTGCGGCTCGAGCTGGACCTCGGTGAGGCGCGCACGCGGACCGTGTTTTCCGGCATCCGCGCCGCTTACGAGCCGCCGGCGCTCGTCGGTCGGCTGGCCGTCGTCGTCGCGAACCTCGCGCCGCGCAGGATGAAGTTCGGTGTCTCCGAGGGGATGGTGCTGTCGGCGTCGTCCGACGACCCCGAGCAGCCGTCTGCGCTGTATCTGCTCGATGCGCACGAGGGCGCGCAGCCGGGGATGAAGGTCGGCTGAGCGCACATCGCGGCCGGGGTGCGGCCGCCGCTGCAGCCGTCTCCGGCGACCGCTCAACCGCCGGCGTTGATCCGCTTCGGATCGGGCGTTCGGCTCGTGCGCAGCACGCGCCCTTCCGGCGACAGGTGCACGTGGAACATCTCGGTGTCGCTGCCGGTGGCCGTCTTCACGCGCCAGGTCCAGACCGTTTCGTTGCGCGCCGGAAAACGCTCCTCCTCGTCGGGCTTGCCGAGCAGGCGGCGCAGGTCGTCGCCGCTCATTCCGGCGCGCACGCGCTCGAGCTGCGCGGCGGAACGCGCGTCGGTCATGCCGCGATAACGACCGTCCGAGCCGATCCCGACCATCCAGGTCTCGCTGCCTTCGGGCCCGCGCGAGTATTCGAGCACCTGGCTGCCGTCGTCTTCCTCCCAGACCATCGTCGGCGTGCCCATCAGGCGCCGCACGTCCTCGACGGTGGACACGCCCGGCTGCAGCTCGCGCTGGGCGAAGTAGTCGCAGCCGCCCACGAAGGCCAGCAGCGCGCACAGCCAGCCGGTCCAGAACGTCCGTCTCATCCGCGTCCTCCCTTCGAGCGGCGAGTATCGCCGAAGACGCGCCGCAGCCCCTTGGCGACTGCCTCGATCGCTTACACTTCCGGCTGGAGCCGAACCGCCATGTACAAGTCCGAAATCACGCGCTTCCTGGAACAGCTCAAGCAGGAGCGCCCGCTGGTCGAGCAGCGCCAGCGCGAGGGGCGCGCACTGCTGTGGGATCGACCGCAGGACCTCGAAACGATGCAGCGCCACCGCCAGTCGCGGGTGCCGACGTCGTCGTACGTCTACTACCCCAAAGACTACACTTGAGCGCCCTGCCTGGCGCGCAACTCGGGGCGCAGCTCGATGCGCCGCCCGACGCCCCTGACGCCGATTCCCCGCCCGATGCTCCGGAGCAGTTGGAGTTGAAGGTCTTCGCACGGCTGTACGGCGAGCCGATGCTGCGGCTGCCGCAGGATCTGTACATCCCGCCCGATGCGCTCGAGGTGATCCTCGACGCCTTCGAGGGGCCGCTGGACGTGCTGCTGTACCTGATCCGGCGGCAGAACTTCGACATCTTCGACATCCCGATGGCCGAAGTGACGCGCCAGTACCTCGCCTACATCGACGAGATCCGCAGCCGCAACCTGGAGCTGGCCGCCGAATACCTGCTGATGGCCG
>CALCZN010000280.1:0-6307 GCA_937903095.1 uncultured Burkholderiales bacterium | reverse complement strand
TTCGAACTCGCGACCCCTTGCACCCCATGCAAGTGCGCTACCAGGCTGCGCTACGTCCCGAAGGCGCGAAGTATATCAGCCCGCCCTCGTTCGGCCGGAATGCGCGAGCCGCTCAGCGCAGCAGTTCGAGCGCCTTCTCGAGATCGGCGCGGATCGCATCGAGATCGACGGCCGCCGCGACCGCTGCCGGCTCTGCCGCACCGGCGGCCGAAGCAGCCGCCTGCGCGGCTTCCTGCGCCGAGCCCGGCTCCCGCCCCTTCGCCGCCTGCTGGGCCTCTCCCAGCCGGTTGCGCGCGCCGCTGATCGTGAAGCCCTGCTCGTAGAGCAGCTCGCGGATGCGCCGTACCAGCAGCACTTCGTGATGCTGGTAATAGCGGCGGTTGCCGCGCCGCTTCATCGGGCGCAGCTGGGTGAACTCCTGCTCCCAGTAGCGCAGCACGTGCGGCTTCACGCCGCACAGCTCGCTCACCTCGCCGATCGTGAAATAGCGCTTCGCGGGAATCGGCGGCAACGCTGCCTTGGTATCGGTCTTCTGCATCGTTTGCCGTGCCGCGGCGCGCGCCGGACACGAGATTCCTAGGCGCCCTCGATCTGCGACTTCAGCTTCTGGCTGGCGTGGAAAGTGACCACGCGACGCGCCGAAATCGGGATTTCCTCGCCGGTTTTGGGGTTGCGCCCCGGGCGCTGGGGCTTGTCGCGCAACTGGAAGTTGCCGAAACCCGAGAGCTTGACGCATCCGCCGCGCTCGAGCGCGCCGCGGATCTCATCGAAGAAGGTTTCGACCATGTCTTTCGCTTCGCGCTTGTTCAGGCCGACCCGCTCGAAGAGCATCTCCGCCAGCTCGGCCTTGGTCAGCGTGAAGCCCTCGCTCTGCGGCGGCCCCTCGTCGGCGTCGGGCTCGCCGGCGAGCGACGACTGCGGCTGCGTCGGCGCCGAGCGGATCGCGAACTCCGGAGCGGCGGCGCCGCGCGCCGCGTCTGCCGGTGCCTCGTTGCGATGGTCCGGGACCGCGTGGCCGAACGGGATCATCGTTTCCGCCATCGTTCTCGAATCTGCCTGGGGATGCTGGTGGATGCGCTACGGCTCTTCGCTTCGGGGCCCCGAGCGAAGCCTCGCACCAACGGATCGGGTGAGCCGGGAGACGATCGCCTCGACCGCTTCGGCCGCCTCGGCTTCGCTCAAGGTACGCCGAGTATCTTGCATCCACAGCCGGAAGGCAAGGCTTTTTTCCTTATTTTCCAATCCCTTACCGCGATATTCGTCGAACAGCCGCACGTTCCGCACGACCGCTGCGGCGGGCTCCGCAGCCCTCGCTTCGTCGATTTCAGCGAGCACGCGGGCGGCCGGTAGTTCGGCATCGACGACCACCGCGAGGTCGCGCACGATCGGCGGGAAACGCGAGCTGTCCTCGTGCACCGGCACACGGCGCACGAGCGCGGGCGCCAGGTCGATCTCGGCGACGATCGGCGCGAGCGGCAGCTCCAGCTCGTGCTGCAGCTGCGGATGCAGCTCGCCGATCCAGCCGATCACCTCGCCGCCGCAGAGGACGCGCGCGCTACGCCCCGGGTGCAGCGCGGGGTGCGCTGCGGCTTCGAAGCGCAGCTCCGGCGCGACGATCGCTTCGAGATCGCCCTTGAGGTCGAAGAAGTCGGTGCGCCGCGCCGCGGTTCCCCACTGCTCGTCGTATTGCGGACCGTAGGCGAGCAGGCCTGCGCGCTGCGGCTGCGCGATGCCCGCCACATGATGCGCATCGGCGTGGCGGCCGGCATCGGCGGCGAACACGCGCCCGATCTCGAAGACGCGCACCCGCGAGGCCTTGCGGTTCAGGTTCGCGCGAAGCGCGTCCACCAGCCCGACCCACAGCGTCGTGCGCATCACGTCCATCGGCGCGGCGATCGGATTGAGCAGGCGGATCGGCTCGCCGCCGCCCAGGCGGCGATCGAGCGCCGACTCGACGAAGCTGTAGGTGATCACCTCCTGGTAGTCGCGCGCCGCGATCGCGCGAGCCAGTTGGGCGACGCTGCGGCGCGATTCGGGCACCGCGCGCATCGGCATCGGACCGACCGGCGGGCGCACGGGCAGCCGTTCGTAGCCCCAGATGCGCACGACCTCTTCGATCAGGTCTTCCTCGATCTGCAGGTCGAAGCGATACGACGGCGGCTGCACGAGAAAGACGCCGCTTTCGCGCCGCGCGGGCAGGCGCAGCCGCTCGAAGACCGCGGCGATCTCGTCGTCGCCGATGTCCACGCCGATCACCTTGCGCGCGCGATCGGCGCGCAGCCGCACCGGCTCGCGCGCGGGCAGGCCGGTGACGACGTCGTCGACCGGGCCCGCTTCCCCGCCGCAGACGTCGACGATCAGTCGCGTGACGTATTCGAGGTGCTCGACGGTGGTCGCCGCGTCCACGCCGCGCTCGAAGCGCGCGCCGGCATCGGTGGCGAGATTGTAGCGGCGCGGACGCCCGGCGATCGCCGCCGGCCACCAGAAAGCCGCCTCGACGTAGACGTTGCGCGTTTCCCCGGAAACCGCGGTGGCCTCGCCGCCCATGATGCCCGCCAGGCTCTCGACGCGACTGCCGGCGGCGATGACGCCGACGCCGGCATCGAGCGGGACGGTCTGGCCGTTGAGCAGCTCGAGGCTCTCGCCCGGGCGGCCCCAGCGCACCTCGAGCCCGCCGTCGATGCGGTCGAGGTCGAAGACGTGCGTCGGCCGGCCCAGCTCGAGCATGACGTAGTTCGAGATGTCGACGAGCGCAGTGATGCTGCGCTGCCCGGCGCGCTCGAGCCGGCGCTTCATCCATTCGGGGGTCGGTGCGGCCGGATCGACGCCGCGCACGATGCGCCCGGAGAAGCGCCCGCACAGGTCGGGCGCGAGCACGCTGACCGGAAGCCGATCGTCGAGCGTGGCTCGCACCGGCTCGAAGGCCGGCGCATCGAGCGGCGCGCCGCTCAGCGCGGCGAGTTCGCGCGCCACGCCGAACACGCTCATGCAATGCGCCAGGTTCGGCGTGAGCTTCAGCTCGAAGACCGCCTCGTCGAGCGCGAGCGCCTCGCGCAGGTCAGCGCCCAGCGGCAGCGCGGGATCGAGCGAGAGGATGCCGGAATGATCTTCGGACAGGCCGAGTTCGCGCGCCGAGCAGAGCATTCCCTCGCTCGCCACGCCGCGCATCTTCACCGGCTTGATCTTCAGCCCGCCCGGAAGCTCGGCGCCCGGCAGCGCGCAGGCCACCTGCATGCCGATGGCGACGTTGGGCGCGCCGCAGACGATCGTGCGCATGCGTCCGTCGCCGGCATCGACGGCGCAGACGCTCAGCCGGTCGGCATCGGGATGGCGCGACGCCTCGACGACGCGCGCGACGACGACGCCGTGGAACGGCGGCGCGACCCGCACGATCTCCTCGACCTCCAGGCCGGCCATCGTCAGCCGCTCGGCGATCTCGTCGGCGTTCCAGTCGGGCGAAACGAAGCGGCGTAGCCAGCTCTCGGGAATACGCATGGAAGCTTCGGCCTCAGCCGTTGAACTGCTGCAGGAAGCGCAGGTCGTTCTCGTAGAACAGGCGCAGGTCGCCGACGCCGTAACGCAGCATCGCCAGGCGCTCGATGCCCGAGCCGAAGGCGAAGCCGATGTAGCGCTCGGGGTCGAGCCCGAAATTGCGCACGACGTTCGGGTGCACCTGGCCCGAGCCGCTCACCTCGAGCCAGCGCCCGGCGAGCGGGCCGTCGGCGAAGCGCATGTCGATCTCGGCCGACGGCTCGGTGAACGGGAAATACGACGGGCGGAAACGCACGTCGAGGTCGTCGCGCTCGAAGAAGCGGCGCAGGAAATCGGCGTAGACGCTCTTCAGGTCGGTGAAGCTCACCTGCTCGTCGATCCACAGCCCTTCGAACTGGTGGAACATCGGCGAGTGCGTGGCGTCGGAGTCGACGCGGTAGGTCTTGCCCGGCGCGATCACGCGGATCGGCGGCTGGTGCGTGCGCGCGTAGCGCACCTGCACCGGGCTCGTATGCGTGCGCAGCAGCAGCTGGCGGCCGTCGGCGTCGCACGCGTCGACGTAGAAGGTGTCGTGCATCGAACGCGCCGGATGATCGGGCGGCGTGTTCAACGCGGTGAAGTTGAAGAAGTCTTCCTCGATCTCCGGCCCGTCGGCGACGTCGAAGCCGATGGAACGGAAGATCGCCTCGACGCGCTCGATGGTGCGGGTGAGCGGATGCAGGCCCCCGGCGCCGAGCCCCCTGCCGGGCAGCGTGACGTCGATCGCTTCCTGCGCAAGACGCTCGCGCAGCGCTTCGTCGGCGAGCGCGGCTTCGCGCGCGCGCAGCGCCGCTTCGATGCGCTGTTTCGTCTCGTTCAGTGCGCGTCCGGCGTCGGCGCGTTCGGCCGGCGACAGCGCGCCGAGCTTCTTCATCTCGGCGCTCAGCGCGCCGTCCTTGCCCAGCGCGCGCGCCTTCGCGTTGGCGAGCTCGTGCGGATTGCGGGCGGCGCCGATCTCGCCGAGCAGGCGATCGATCGTCGCCGCCCACCCGGCGGAGGCGGTCATCGAGGAGTATCCGCCGCGCCGGCTCAGGCGGCGCCGAGCGAAGCCTTGACCTGCGCGACGATCGCCGCGAAGGCCGGCTTGTCGGCCACGGCGAGATCGGCGAGCACCTTGCGATCCAGGCCGATCGACGCCTTGTTCAACCCGGCGATGAACGTGCTGTAGTTCATGCCGTGCTCGCGCACCGCGGCATTGATGCGGGTGATCCACAGCGCGCGGAACACGCGCTTCTTCGTGCGGCGGTCGCGATAGGCGTACTGGCCCGCCTTCATCACCGCCTGCTTGGCAACGCGATAGACGTTGCCGCGGCGGCCGCGGAAACCGCGCGCGGCGGCGAGAACCTTCTTGTGGCGCGCGCGCGCCGTCACTCCACGTTTTACTCGGGGCATCGTGCGCTCTCCTTATGCGTACGGCAGCAGGGCCTTGATCGCCGGCGCGTCGCAGGCGCGCACCTCGGCGGTTCCCCGCAGCTGGCGCTTGTTCTTCGTGGTCTTCTTGGTGAGGATGTGGCGCTTGTACGCCTGCGCGCGCTTGACGCTGCCCGAGGGGCGCACGCGGAACCGCTTCGCGGCTCCTCTCTTCGTCTTCATCTTCGGCATGATTGCCCTTGCCTTCTTCGATTGCCTCGTCGGGTGTCCGGCAACCGCCGGAACTTCGGGGACCCGCTCGGCTTCTGAGGCGCCGCGAGCGGCGCCGGTTCCTTCCCGCGCCGCGTGAGCGGCGCCGTTTCCTGCAGGCGCCGCGTGAGCGGCGCCGTACTGCTATTTCTTGCGCTTCGGCGCGATCACCATGATCATCTGCCGCCCTTCGAGCCGCGGCATCTGCTCGACCTGCGCCAGGTCTTCGACGTCGGTGCGCACCCGCTCGAGCAGTCGCACGCCGAACTCCTGGTGCGCCATCTCGCGGCCGCGGAAGCGCAGCGTGATCTTCGCCTTGTCGCCTTCGTCGAGGAAACGACGCAGGTTGCGCAGCTTGACCTGGTAGTCGCCTTCGTCGGTGCCGGGCCGGAACTTCACTTCCTTGACCTGGATGATCTTCTGCTTGGCCCGCGCCTCGTGCTGGCGCTTCTGTTCCTGGTACTTGAACTTGCCGTAGTCCATCAGTCGGGCTACGGGGGGCCGGGCCTGGGGCGCGATCTCGACGAGGTCGACTTCCGCATCTTCGGCCATTCGAAGCGCCTCCCGCAGACTGACGATGCCGATCGGCTCGTTGTCGATGCCGACCAGTCTCAGCTCGGGGACGTTGATTTCGCCGTTGATGCGATGCGGGCGTTCAGTAGCGATGCTGCGTTCTCCGATTCGTTAGAAGAAATGGCCGAGCGCAACGCCGAAAGCAACGACGACGCCCGCTCCCCGGGGAGCACGGCGAGTCATTGCGGTTGGGATCGCTTCAGCGCGACGTCTTCGGACAGCCGCGCCGCGAACGCCCCGACATCGAGGACACCGACCTCGGCACCCCCGCGCGCGCGCACGGCTACCTTGCCAGCCTGCCGCTCCTTGTCGCCGACGACGAGGATGTACGGCACCTTCTGCAGGCTGTGCTCGCGGATTTTATAGTTGATCTTTTCGTTCCGCAAATCGCATTCGACCCTAAACCCTTGTTTTGCGAGGCTTTCCGCAACCTCGCGGGCGTAGGGCGCCTGCCCTTCGGTGATCGTCGCGACCACCGCCTGCACCGGCGCGAGCCACATCGGCATCGCGCCCGCGTGGTTCTCGATCAGGATGCCGATGAAGCGCTCCATCGAGCCCACGATGGCCCGGTGCAGCATCACCG
>CALCZN010000279.1:0-13571 GCA_937903095.1 uncultured Burkholderiales bacterium | reverse complement strand
TCGTTCATCGGAGCGGTATTCGTCGTCACGGTGCTCGGCGGCATCGGGGCGCTGGGGGGAGCCGTCCTCGGCGGTTTCCTCTTCGGGCTGATCCAGTCGTTCGCGTCGGCCGCCTTCGGCGTCGGAACGCAGCAGATCGTCGCTTTCGTCATCTTCCTCGTCATCCTCGTCCTGCGCCCGCAGGGGTTGTTCGGACGCAAGTTCTTCGGGGAGAACGCGTGACCCATTTCCTCGAAAGATCCGCTGTTCGCGCGCTGCTCGCCGCGCTGGCCGTCGTCGCGCTGCTCGTGCTTCCCTTCGGCATCGAGAACTACTGGCTGCGCGTCTGGACGAGCGTCCTGATGTACGTCGTCGTCGCGCAGGGCCTGAACATCATCGTCGGCTTCGCCGGCTATCACTCCTTCGGCAATGCCGCCTTTTTCGGAATCGGGGCCTACAGCGGCGCGATCCTTCTGGCGGCGGGTTGGCCTCTCGCGTTCGCGCTCGGGGCGAGCATCCTCGCGGGCGCCATCCTGGCCGCGGTGCTCGGCTGGCCGCTGCTGCGCCTGCGTGGGCACTACTTCGCGATCGCGACCGTAGCGCTGAACATCGCGTTGGCCGAGCTCGTTCTCAACACCGAGCCGATTACCGGCGGCGCGCAGGGGATCGCCATGCCGATTCCCGACGGCACGCCCGAAGAGCTCTATCGGAAGGTCTACCTGCTGATGCTCGCCGGTGCGATCGTTTCGACCGTCCTGGTCTGGTGGTTGACGAGAAGCAGGTTCGGCTACGCGCTGCGGGCGTCGAAGGACAGCGAGTCCGGGGCGCGGGCGATGGGAATCAATACCACGCGGGTTCGCGTTCTCGGCTGGATGCTCAGCGCCGCGGCGACCGCCTATGTCGGCGCCGTCTGGGCGTACTGGATGAACTTCATCGAGGTCACGGGCGCCTTCGACATCGGCATCTCGCTGAAGGGATACATCATGATGCTGATGGGCGGCATGGGATCGGTGCTCGGTCCGGCGCTCGGCGCCGTCTTCTTCGAGACCTTCGCGACGCTCATCTGGAGCCGCTTCGGCGCCGTGCACAACCTGATGCTCGGCGTGCTGGTCTGCGTGGTCGTGCTCTTCCTGCCGCGCGGCTTCGCCGAACTGCTGCGGGGGCGGCGACACCGCCGCTCCGTCATCGCTGCGCAAGCGGCAAGCGGCACGGCCGTTCCGGCGCAGGCCACTACCGTCAGGAGCCGGACGTGAGTGCAGCGGATGCGGCGTTGAGCGTATCGGGCGTGTCGGTTCGCTTCGGTGGCGTTACTGCCGTCGACGACGTGTCGCTGTCGGTGCTGCCGGGAGACATCGTCGGGCTGATCGGGCCGAACGGAGCGGGAAAGACGACGCTGTTGAACGCGATCTCGCGGCTCGTGCCGATGGCGACGGGGCGGGTGAGCGTCTTCGGCAGCGACACGACGCGCGCGCCGGCCTGGCGGCTGCCCCGGGTCGGTGTCGCGCGCACCTTCCAGGTCGTCCAGCCGTTCGGCAACCTCTCGATCCGCGAGAACGTGGCGATCGCCGCGATGTTTTCGATGGACGCGCTTTCGCGGGACGACGCACTGGAGCGGGCGGACCAGGCGCTGCAGCGGACGGGGCTCTTCGCGAAGCGCGGGCACCTTCCGGGCGAGGTGACGCTGGCCGATCGCAAGCGTCTCGAGTTGTCCCGCGCGCTGGCCATGGCACCGCGCCTGCTCCTGCTCGACGAGGTGATGGCCGGACTGAACCACGCGGAAATCGATTCGATGATCCGGCTCGTTCGCGGCATTCGCGAGGAAGGGACGGCGGTCGTCGTCGTCGAGCACGTGATGAAGGCGATCGTCGCCGTGTGCGATCGCATCGTCGTGCTGCAGAACGGACGCAAGATCGCCGACGGCTCTCCGCGCGAGGTGCTCGAGGATCCCGCGGTCGTCGCCGCCTATCTGGGTCATCGCTTCGCCGCGCGGCACGCGCAATCGGCGCAGGGGGCACCGGCATGACGCTGCAGGTCCGGAACATGAGCGTCTTCTACGGGGACAGCCAGGCGCTGTGGGACGTCGGCATCGAAGTAGCGACGGGAGACCTCGTCTCGCTCGTGGGCGCGAACGGGGCCGGGAAGACGACGCTGCTGAAGGCGATCGTCGGCCTGGTGGGGGCGAGCTCGGGAGAGGTTCTCTTCGACGGGAAGGATCTGCGGACCTCGCCCGCGGAGCATCGGGTGCGAAACGGAATCGTCCTCGTGCCCGAAGGCCGGCGGCTGTTCGCCGGACTCACGGTTCGCGAGAACCTCGCAATCGGTGCCTACACGCGGCAGGATCGCGCAACGATCGCAGGCGACATCGACCGCGTGCTCCAGTACTTCCCCGACCTCTCGCCGATCCTCGATCGGCTCGCCGGAAACCTCTCGGGCGGGCAGCAGCAGATGTGCGCGATCGGGCGCGCACTGATGTCGCGTCCCCGGCTGCTGCTCGTCGACGAGATGTCGCTGGGGCTCGCGCCCGTCATCGTCGATCGCCTCGCGGAAACGCTGATCCGCGTGAATCGCGAGGAGAAGATCTCGATCCTCGTCGTCGAGCAGGACGTCGAGCTTTCCCTCGGCATGACCCGCTTCGCCTACGTCCTCGAAACCGGGCACATCGTGGCGAGCGGGCCCTCGGAGCAGCTGCGCGAGCGCGACGACATTCGCGCGGCCTATCTGGGCCTGTAGTCGTCGGCCCGCTACGGGCCTTCATCCAGCGATCTTCATCAAGCGACCTTCGACATGAGCCAAACGTTCGATCTGGTGATCCGGGGCGGGGAAGTCATCCTGCCGGGGGGGCGCAGTCGCGCCGATGTGTGCGTGCGCAACGAGAGGATCGCCGCGATCGTCGAGCCGGGCGTCGCGATCGACGCGCAGCGGACGATCGACGCGAAGGGTCTCTTCGTGCTTCCCGGTCTGTGGCACGTGCACGTGCATTTCCGCGAGCCGGGACACACGTACAAGGAGGACTTCGAATCGGGCACGCGAGCGGCGGCGCTCGGCGGCATCGCCTTCTGCCTCGACATGACGAACAACGACCCGCACCCGACGACGCGGGAAACCTTCGCGCGCAAGCGCGAGCTGGTCAGCGGCAAGGCACTGATCGATTTCGGCCTGTACGGCGGCGGCCTGTACCCGAAGACCGTTGCCGACCTGGCGCGCGAAGGCGCGATCGCGATCAAGGTGTTCAACACGCGGCACGTGCGCGAGGTGTATCCGTACATCAGCGAGCTCGGCGTGGTCGACCACGGGATCCTGTACGAGATCTTCGAGGCGGTTTCCGAACAGGGCCTGGTGTGCTCGGTGCACCACGACGACAGCGAGTGGTGCAAGCGCCTGACCTTCCGCGACTACATCGACGCGGGCAGGACCACGGTGCAGGACTACTTCGACTGCTACGCGAAGGGCTACATGTACGGGCATGGCATGGGAGCCGGCCTGGCAGCGAGCCTTTATTACGCGCGCCTGACCCGAACGCCGCTGCACGTTCTTCATCTCGGCGTCATGCCGGCCGAAGCGAACGAGCTGATCCGCCATGCGAAGTTCGAGCTCGGACAGGACGTGAGCGCGGAGATGGAGACCGCCGCGCTGTTCATGGCGCGCGAACAGGCCGAAAAGGTCGGCCCGAACGCCTACCTGTGGGCGTACAACCCGGAGGCGCACTGGCAGTCGGTGCGCGACGGAACGGCCGATATGCTGGTCGGCGAGCACGCGCCGCACACCTTCGAGGAGACGCAGCCGGGCTGGAAGGACAACTTCTCGGTGCCGCTCGGCATCACCGGCGCGCAGGAGTTCATTCCGCTCGTGCTCGACGCGGTGAACCGGGGACGGCTTTCGCTCGAGGACGTCGCGCGGCTCTGCGCACTTGCGCCGGCCAGGCGTTTCGGGCTGCATCCGAGGAAGGGCGCCATCGAGGTCGGTGCGGATGCCGACTTCACGATCGTCGACATGGCGAAGGAGAACGAGTTCCGCAAGGAGGACATGGCGACGCGCGCGGGTCATACGTCGTGGGAGGGGATGCGAACGCGCGGAATGCCGGTCTGCACGATCGTGCGCGGAAGCATCGTGATGCAAAACGGCGAGATCGTTGCGCGCCCCGGCTCCGGGCGGTTCCACCCCGGGAAGGGCGTCCGGTAGTATTTCTGCCAGCCCGACGCCGGTGGCGCCGGCGAGCCGAAGGGCCGCAAGGACGTCGTGCTCGTCTTCTACTGCCTCTCGCCCGAGTGCTGGATGTCGAATTGCTCGCCTGCTTCGCGATCAACCCGGGTTGCCTTCGGGTACTCGACGACCCGCGTCGGCCGCCCCCGCGTACTGATCGACCGCCCCCGCCATCTCCTTCAGCACCTGCTCCATCGACTTGCTGCCATACGGGTAGAACGCCTTCTTGTCGCCGTTCTTCCAGCGCTGCTTCAGCTGCGGATCGGACAGGTCCCAGTCGGGGCGGATCGAGCGCGTCAGCTCGCGCAGCTCTCCGTGCAGCTCCGCGGTGGAAGGCCTGCCCCAGTAGTAGTACCCGTTCCAGATCCGGTGGATGCGAAGCTGCGGGCCGAGCAGGAAGGTGTGCGGGACCATTGGTTCGTGCGTCGTGTCGGTGTACTCGCAGATGTCGAGGTCGTCGCGCACGATCTTCCTTTCATCGTAGAGGAACGGGTAGTGCGCGCCGAGCTGCTGGCGCAGGTTGTTGGTCGTGTGCCAATCGTCGGTCGTGATGACGACGAGCTGGCAGGTGCCGACGACGAGCTGCGAATGGAAAGCCGTCAGCTCTTTCAGCTGTTCGCGGTCCTTCGGGCAGAAGAAGCCGCGGATCAGCACCAGCAGCATCGGGTCGTCGCGCGTCTGCAGAGCGGAGAGCCGACGTTCGGTCTTCGTGTGGTCGGGCAGCACGTAGTCGGGGAAGGTCTTTCCGGGAGCGATGTCGGGTCGCATGGGCGAGGGCCTCCAGATGACGGATTCGCGTTGCGTCACGCCGCAGCGGTGCGGTCGTTCGACGGCAGATGGCGCAGGAACCAGTCGCGTGCGAGCGCCGCGACGGTGTCGAGGGTTCCGGGCTCCTCGAACAGGTGCGTCGCGCCCGGCACGATCTCGATGCGCTTCTCGCAGCGCAGCCGCGCCAGCGCCTGCTCGTTCAGTTCGATCACCGGCACGTCGTCGCCGCCGACGATCAGCAGCGCCGGCGCGCGCACCCGCGGCAGCGCGTCCGCCGCGAGATCGGGTCGTCCGCCGCGCGAAACGACGGCGCGAATCGCCTCGGGCCGCAATGCGGCGGCGACCAGCGCGGCCCCTGCGCCGGTGCTGGCGCCGAACAGGCCGAGCGCGAGCGAAGCGGTCGAGTCGTAACGGGCCAGCCAGTCGGCCGCGCCGACCAGTCGTTCGCCCAGCAAGGCGATGTCGAAGCGCAGGTGCCGCGTCCGCTCGTCGACGCGTTCCTCCTCGGGCGTGAGCAGATCGGCGAGCACGGTGGCGAGTCCGGCTTCGTTGAGCATCTGCGCGACCTGCCGATTGCGCGGGCTGAAGCGGCTGCTGCCGCTGCCGTGGGCGAACAGCACGAGTCCCGCGGCATCGGCGGGCAGCGCGAGGTCGGCTTCGAGCGCGACCGGACCGACGGGAATGCGCAGTGCGCGATGGTCGACAACGCTGCCCGCGCTGCGATGCGAATCGGCGCCGGCGGCCTTCGTCTCGCCGGCCGTGTGCCTCGTCGATGCGTCAGCCATCTCGTACTTCCCCGCTTGCTGCGGCAGGGGTATACCCCGCAAGACTCGCTCCCGACTGCGACGAGAACCTCATTCCGGCGCCAGCAGCGTCACGCTCGGGAAGTAGCTGCGGTATCGGCGCACGTCCCGCGTCAGCAGCGGCATTCCTTCGACCGCCGAATGCGCGCCGATCAGGAAATCCGGCAGCACGCCCGACTTCTCTCCCCCCGATCCGCGATACCGAACGAAGGCTTTCCCCGCAAGGAAGAACGCGGGGCGAGGAATCTCGAGCAGGATCAGGCCGAGTTCGGCTATGGCTTCATCCAGTTCCTCGTAGCGCTCGAAGGCCGCGGAAAGCTCCGCGTAGACGATGCCGTTGATCGCGAGTTCGTGGATCTGCGCCTGGGCGCGCAACTGCGCGATCGACCAGTCGGCCCATTCGGGATCGTCCTGGAAGACGTCGACGAGGACGTTGGTGTCGACGAGAAGCGTCACTCGTCGTCACGAAGCAGTCGCATCAGTTCCTCGGTGCGCCAGCGGATGGTGGCGCGTCCGCGCGCCGACTCGAAGCGGTCCCTGGGTCTGCGAGTCGGCGCAGCGCGAACCGGCTGGATCACGACTCTTCCGTGGTTGTCCACGTCGAACTCCACCTTGCTGCCCGGTTCGAGCCGCAACGCTTCACGGATGTGCTTCGGGATGGTGACTTGTCCCTTCGAGGTCAGTGTCGTCGACATTCCAGGTTTCCGGGTATTACGCAATCACAGATGGTAATACTTCCTGTGAAACGCCTCACATCTGCGCCTGCAGATAATCCTGCATTCCCACCTTGTCGATCAGCCCCTTCTGCCTGTCGAGCCAGTCGAGGTGCAACTCCTCGTCGTCGAGCATCTCGGCGAGCAGGTCGCGGCTGACGAAGTCGCCGCACTGTTCGCAGATGCCGATCGCCGAGCGCAAGTGGTCGATCGCTTCGCCCACGAGCTGGCGGTCGTAGTCGAGCTGTTTCGCGACGGTGTCGCGTGCATCGACCGCGCGCCGGCTCTCCATCGACGGTATGCCGCCGAGCAGCAGGATGCGCGCCATGATCCGGGCGGCGTGCTTCGTTTCTTCTTCGCTGTACGCGTGCTGCACGTCGGCGAGGCGCGGGAAGCCCCAGTGCCGGCAGGTGGCGTCGTGCAGCAGGTACTGCCGATGCCCGGTGAGTTCGAAGGAAAGATATCCGTTCAGCTCGCGAATGACGCGCGGATCGCCCTTCATGTTCTTTTTCCGCCTTTTCGAATGTCCGGGTTCCGGAATGATGCATGCCGAAGCGGTGCAGTGCCAGACCCTGCGCACGCCGGCCCCATCGCCGGAGGCGCGACCAGCGGCAGGAGCATCATTCCTTCGCCTCGGGAATCGAAGGAATCGAATGAGTGCAATGCAGGAGACGGACACCGACGTCGACGCTCGCAGTCGCGGCTGGATCCTCGTCGCGCTGATGTTCGCGATGATGCTGGCCGCGATGGACACGACGATCGTCTCGACGGCGATTCCGCAGATCGTCGACGACCTCGGCGGCTTCGCGCAGATCACCTGGGTGTTCTCGATCTACCTGCTCGCGCAGACGGTGACGATCCCGATCTACGGGAACCTCGCCGACATGTTCGGGCGCAAGCCGGTACTGGTGGTCGGCACGCTGGTCTTCCTCGCCGGTTCGGCCGCGTGCGCGTTGGCCTGGAGCATGGTTTCGCTGATCGTGTTTCGCGGGTTGCAGGGGCTCGGTGCCGGCTCGATCATGGCCACCGTCAACACGGTGGCAGGAGACCTCTATTCGGTTCGCGAGCGCGCGCGCGTCCAGGGCTGGCTGTCGAGCGTCTGGGGCGTGGCCGCGGTGGCCGGGCCGCTGCTGGGCGGCACCTTCGCCGAGCATGCGACCTGGCGCTGGATCTTCCTGATCAACCTGCCGATCGGCGCAGCCGCGCTCGGCCTGCTCGTGCGCTTTCTTCACGAGAAGCCGCGGCACCGCGCGCATCGCATCGACTATGCCGGATCGGTGCTGATCCTGTGCACCGGATGCGTGCTGATCTTCGGCCTGCTGCAGGGCGGGCAGGCGTGGCCCTGGTTGTCGGCGCCCGGCGTCGGCATCTTCGCGCTGGCTGCCGGGCTGATCGTCGCAACCGTGTGGGTCGAAAGGCGCGCGGCCGAGCCGATCATGCCCGCGTGGCTGTGGCGCGACCGCGTGCTCGCAGGCACCAATCTGTCGATGATCGGCATGGGCGCCGTGCTGATGGGCCCGAACGTCTATCTGCCAACCTACGGGCAGTCGGTGCTCGGCCTGGGCGCCATCGTCGCCGGCTTCGTGCTCGCCAGCCTGAGCATCGGCTGGCCGCTGGCGTCGGCGCTGTCCGGACCGGTGTATTCGCGCATCGGCTTTCGCGACGCGGGCCTTGCCGGCGGTGCGCTGATGACGGCGGCCGCGTTCGCTTTTCTCGCCCTGCCCGATTCGCCCTCCGTGTGGCTGCTGGTGCTCGACCAGGTCGTGCTGGGCGCCGGCTTCGGTCTGCTGTCCACGCCGCTGCTGGTGGGCGTGCAATCGACCGTCGGCTGGGACAGGCGCGGCACGGTCACCGGCGCCAACATCTTCTCGCGCTATCTCGGGCAGACGCTGGGCGCGGCGCTCTTCGGCGCGATCTTCAACTCCGCGCTTCGCGAGCGATTGACCGGCGCATCGCCCGATCTGCGTGCACAGTTGCCGCAGCACGTGGACGAGGTGATCGACGCGCTGCACGGCGCGCATCTGTCGGCGCCTGCGCAGCAATACCTGCGCGAGGCGATCGGCGCGGCCACCGCGCACGTCTACGTCGGCCTTTCGGCGATCGCGGTGCTGACGTTGCTCGTGTTGCTGGTGGCGCCGCGGCGCTTCCGCCTGGCCGATACTTGAACGAAGGATGCACCCCAAGCGATGGCTTTCGTCTTCGACAATACCTATGCCCGCGAACTGGCCGGCACGTACGTGCCGTGGAAGCCGGTTCCCGTGCCGCAGCCGCGGCTGCTGTTCCTGAACCGCGAACTCGCCGTCGAACTCGGCCTGGACGCCGACGCGCTCGACGGCGAGGACCTCGCGCCGCTGTTCGCCGGCAACGTGTTGCCCGAGGGCGCCGAGCCGCTGGCGCAGGCCTACGCCGGGCACCAGTTCGGCATGTTCTCGCCGCAACTCGGCGACGGCCGCGCCGTGCTGCTGGGCGAAGTGATCGACCGCCGTGGCCGGCGGCGCGACATCGCGCTCAAGGGATCGGGCCGTACGCCCTTCGCGCGCGGCGGCGACGGCAAGGCAGCGGTCGGCCCGATGCTGCGCGAAGCGCTGATCGGCGAATGGATGCACGCAATGGGCATCCCGAGCACGCGCGCGCTGGCCGTCGTCGCCACCGGCGAACCCGTCTACCGCGACGAGCCGCTGCCCGGCGCAGTGCTCACGCGCGTGGCGGCCAGCCACCTGCGCGTGGGAACGCTGCAGTTCTTCGCGGCGCGCGGCGAGCGAGACACGCTGCGCCGCCTGGTCGATTACGCGATCGCACGACACGATCCCGATCTCGCGCGCGAGCCCGATCGCTACGTGGCGCTGCTGCGCGCGGTCGCCGCCCGCCAGGCGCGGCTCGTCGCACAGTGGATGAACGTCGGCTTCATCCACGGCGTGATGAACACCGACAACATGACACTGTCGGGCGAGACCATCGACTACGGCCCCTGCGCCTTCCTCGAGGCCTACGACCCGGCAACGGTGTTCAGCAGCATCGACGAGGCGGGGCGCTATGCCTATGCCAACCAGCCGCGGATCGCGCGCTGGAATCTCGCGCGCCTCGCCGAGACGCTCGTGATGCTGATCGCCGATCCGGACGACGAGGGCGCGGTGAAGCAGGCGGTGGCCCGGCTCACCGAAGCGATCGACGCGTTTCCCGCGCTGTACGAGGATGCGCTGCGCGAAGGGCAGCGCGCGAAGCTCGGCTTGCAGGCGGGGCCTTCGCAGGAGGCGGCGGCCGATGCGGCGCTCGTCGACGACTGGCTGGCGCTGCTGCAGGCGCAGCGGGTCGATTTCACGCTCGCCTGGCGCCGGCTGGCCGACGCCGCGCAGGGCGACGAGGCGCCGCTGCGCGCGCTGTTCACCGATTCCGCGGCGCTCGAGGCGTGGCTCGCGCGCTGGCGCGATCGGTGCGCGGCCGGCGACGGCTTCGCGCGCGCGCAGCGAATGCGGCAGGTCAACCCCTGGGTGATCCCGCGCAATCACCGCGTAGAAGAAGCGCTGTCGGCGGCGTCGCGCACCGACGATCTCGGCGTCTTCGACGATCTGCTCGCTGCCTTGCGCAGGCCCTTCGACGAATCGGACGCGCAGGCGTATTACGCGGAGCCGGCCTCGCCGGAATCGACTGCGGAGTACCGGACGTTCTGCGGCACCTGAGGGGCACCTGAGCGCGCTTCGTCAGCCGCCCTGCGGCACTTTCGCGCGTTCGAGCGGCCATCGGATCGGCGGTCGTTGCGGTCGCGCCGGAGGGCCGCTGGCCGGCATCGTTCACAGCGTCGGTCCCTTCGCGTTCTTCGACGCGCGCTCGACTTCGCCGGCACGCCGCTGCTGATCGGCCTGTCGCAGCGCCTGTTCGGTGGCCGCGATGCGTTTATAGCCGCCGCCTATATCGACCACGCCGACCATCATGGTTTCGACGAGCGCCTTGTTGTCGCGCTTCGGCCGCAGGTCGGCCGAGACGACGACTCCGCAATCGGGCGTGAGGTTCACGCCGGCATCCGGGTCGGCGGCGCCCATGCATTTGCCGAACAGCGGCGAGGCCTCGCCGATGCGCCGGCCGAGCGGATCGTAGGCCCAGGTGATGATTGCCCGGCCGTCGCCCGGATCGAGGCGCCGGGTCGGTTCGCCGTACTTGGCGACGAGCGCCTTCTCGACCGCCTGCACCGTCATGTCCTGCCCGTCGGCCGGACGCTCCTTGCGCGCGGCGCTCAGCACCCGTTCGTCCCCCGGCACGCCCATCGTGCCGACGAACCATTTGACCTCGCCGGGCTGCAGGTCTTCGCGTCGGGCGTTCATGCCGCGCGCCATCGCGTCGCGCTGCATCTCGGCCATGATCTGCCGGCCGCTGCGTTCCACCTGCGGCTTCGCGATCGTCGCATTGAAGCCCTGGCGGATCTTCTGGCCCTGCGAGTCGATCGTGAAGCCGCGCCCGGCTTCCTCCCTGACGACCAGCAGCGGGTGGCTGCACATCACCGTGGCGGCGGCTTCGTCCCAGCTCATGCCGGGCTGCACGCCGACCACGTCGACCGCAGGAGCGCCGGCAGCGCGGGGCGGCGTCTTCACCGCAGGCGGGCACTTCAGGTCGCCGCGCGCCGCGCGGGCGACTTCCTCGGCGCTCGCGCCTGCTGCGTTGGCCGCGGGGCCCGCGCTCAGCGCCGCGGTGGCAGCCAGCGCGAAGAGACAGGGGATCGCGCGACGCCCGAGCGGGCCGGTCGCGCCGGCGTTCGTCCGGAATGCGGCCGTCGTCATTTTGCGAGTCCCTTGAACAACTGGATCACCTGGCCGACCGACTGTATGGCCTGCGCCGCGTCGTTCGCGCCGGGGGGCGCACCCGCATACTGGCCCCCATCCATGGGCAGGACCGGACCGGAAGCCGTTCCGGCGCCGAAGCCCGCCATGCCGGCGCCGAGCCCGCTGTTCGCCGTGAGGTTGGAGAAGCTCAGCGCGTATTCGCGCTCGGTGCGCAACTGCTGGTTGCCGACGACGGCGAGTTGGGCCAGCGTCAGGTCCAGGCTGAAGACATTGCCGGGTACGGCGTTTCGCTTGCTGTATTGCAGGATGCGCTCGAACGAAGCCTCGCGCGCCTCGCCCGGCGCGAGCCGGAACTGCGGATCGGCGCCGTTGCGGCTGACCTCGCCGATCCCCTGCACGTAGCGCGCTTCCGATGTGCCCGAGCGGCCCCAGCCGTACGAGTGCCCCTGGTTGTCGGTGAGCGAGGCGCTGCCCACCCGGTAGCCGACGATGACGGGCTGGTTGCCCAGGTTCCGGATGCGCAGGGTGGTGCGCACGCTGTGATAGGCGGTGACGCGGCCCGTATCGGTGACGTTGACCTTGACCACCTGCGACATCAGCGGTCCGTCGACGCGGCAGTTCGGTGCGCCGTTGCACGCGTCCGCGGCGTTCGCGGAGTGCGCTACGCCGGCCAGCAGCAGAACAGCAAGCGTATCGCGCAGCGCGGCGCGTGCCGGCGGGCGTCCGTCCTGAAAGAGGGTGCTCCTGCTCATGACTTCCTCGCGAAGACGTTTGTCCTGCGGGAAATCTAGGCCGGGGACGCGCGCGCCGCACCTCCCGAACGGGAGGGACTCGTCACTCGGCGTTCAGGCGCGGCGACTGCCGAGCAGCAGTGCGACCAGCTCGGCCTGGCGATGCGTTCCCGTCTTCTGGAAGAGGATCTTCAGGTAGCTGCGCGCGGTGCCGTAGCCGATGCCGCAGCGCGTGGCCGCTTCACGCAGGCCGCGGCCCTCGGCGAGCTGCACCGCCAGGCGCGATTCCGCGCGCGTGAAGCGGTAGCGCTCGCCGATCGCGCGCAGCTCGTCGCGCGCGTCGTGCGGTTCCGTGAACATCAGCAGCACGCAGGTGCGCGGCAGGTAGCCCAGGGTGCCGCCTCGCGCCGGCATTGCCCGGACCTCGAGCGTGCATCCGTTCGTGCCGTGCAGCGCGAGGCACTGGTTGCGCGGCACGAGGCCGAGCGCGGTGTCGAGGATCAGCGCGGCGAGCGCCTGCCTGGCGGGCTGCAGCCGTGCCTGCAGGCGTCCGGCCTTCGATTCGACGACAGCGCCGTCGTGCAGCCAGCGCTCGAGCACGGGATTGGCGTGCCGCAGCGCGCCGCGCTCGTCGACCAGTGCGTAGCCTTCGGACAGCGCATCCAGTGCGGCCAGGCCCAGGCGTTCCGACTGCATTGCCGTATCCAGCCGCATGCAGAAGGCGAGCGCGCGCTGGAAGTGCGGGGCGAGCGCCTGCATCGTGGCGATGTCGTCGTCGTCGAATGGCGGCAATTCCGAGGGCCGGAACAGCGACAGGTTGGCGACCACGCCTCGTTGCGCATACGGCGTCAGGCCGATCGTGTGCGCGAAGTACTGTGGGCGCATCCATTCGTTGAAGTAGGTGGAGCGCCGAAGAATGTCGGGATCGCCGGTGAACCGCGCCAGGCTCTCCCCCGTGCGCACGATGCCCGGGCGATGCAGCTGCGCGGTATATCGCGCCCACGGGTTGTCGGGGTGGAAGTACAGCGGATTGAACTGCTGCAGCCAGCCCGACGTCACGCCCTGCAGCTCGACGATGCGGGTGCGACGCGCGGCGAAGTCGAGGAAGTAGAGCGCCTCCATGTTGCTGCCGTAGCGTTCGTGCAGCAGGCGCATCGCGTTGCGCCAGCCGCCGCCTTCCATCGGTGCGGCATAGATCGCCTCGATCAACTCGTCGGGAGGCTGCGTTCGCATCGTGCGGCTCGCTCGCGCCGGCAGATCTACCTGAGGTGCGTCGCCGGATGATACCGACCGGTGGCGCCGCGCGCGACAGTGCGCGCTCGCTCGACGCGCGGAAACGGCAATGCATAATCGCAGGCACGTCGCGCCTCCTTCCCGATGCCCGATTCCGATCCGCGCCGTTTCCCCGCCTTTCCCGCAAGGCTGCGGCGCGCATTCGTCGCCGCGGCGGCGTGGTTCGCGCTGGCCGGGCTTGCCGCGCCCGCGTGCGCCCAGCCGCTCGTCCTGCTGGTGCCCTACCCGGTCGGTGCGCTGTCCGACAGCGTCGCCCGCGTCGTCGCTCCGGCGCTCGCGCGCGTGCTCGACCGTCCGGTCGTCGTCGAGAAC